>JBDLIX010000107.1:0-18327 GCA_039714655.1 Bacteroidota bacterium | reverse complement strand
GCAACCTTCGCAATTAATACATATACCCTCACACCCACCGCAGGAGCCAATGGTACTATCACACCGTCAACAGCTCAAACGGTGGATCATGGCGATGACTTAAGCTTTACGATCACCCCTGATGTGGGTTATCACTTAGTGGATGTGCTGGTGGATGGTAGCAGTGTCGGGGCTGTGTCGTCCTACAACTTCCTTTCTATTAGCAGCGATCATACCATTTCAGCGACCTTTGCGATCAATACCTATACACTTTCACCCACCGCAGGAGCCAATGGTACAATCACTCCTGCAACCCTTCAAACGGTGAACCATGGCGATGACTTAAGCTTTGCGGTCACCCCTGATGCAGGTTATTACATAGTGGATGTGCTGGTGGATGGCAGCAGTGTTGGAGCTGTTTCATCGTACGACTTCCTCTCTATAGAGAGTGATCATACCATTTCAGCGACCTTTGCGATCAATACCTATACCCTCACACCCACCGCAGGAGCCAATGGTACGATCACCCCTGCAACGACTCAAACGGTGAATCATGGTGTTGACTTCAGCTTTACGATCACCCCTGATGCAGGTTATCACATAGTGAATGTGCTGGTGGATGGCAGTAGTGTCGGAGCTGTGCCCTCCATTAGCTTTTTTTCCATTAGCAGCGATCATACCATTTCAGCAACCTTTGCAATTAATACTTATACCCTCACACCAACCGCAGGAGCCAATGGTACGATCACCCCTGCAACGACTCAAACGGTGAACCATGGCGATGACTTAAGCTTTGCGGTCACCCCTGATGCAGGTTATTACATAGTGGATGTGCTGGTGGATGGCGCCAGTGTCGGGGCTGTGTCGTCCTACAACTTCCCTTCTATTAGCAGTGATCATACCATTTCAGCATCCTTTGCGATCAATACCTATACCCTCACACCGACCGTGGGACCCAATGGTACGGTCACCCCTGCAACGGCTCAAACGGCGAATCATGGCGATAACTTAGGCTTTACAATCACTGCGGATGAGGGTTATCAAATATGGAATGTTGATGTAGATGGCAGCAGTGTTGGAGCGGTATCTGAGTACACATTTACCAATGTGACTGCTGATCATTCAATTACTGTATCTTTTATAAAGGTGATTGAAGTATTATCGGTCTCCATTCCAAATGCTACCATGAGAATTGGAGATGTAATCTCTGCTACAATTGAGGTTATTACTGATGCCGGAACCACTTATTCACTTGTTTCCGGTAGTGTTGGAGGATATCCCCTCTATGGTTTGCAGCGAATCAATTCCACTACATACCTGGCCAATTTCAATGTGATAGCAGGAGGAGCTATCTACCTTCCTCCTGAGGCGATCCCGGTCTCGAACCTGGTACTCACTGATGGATCAGTTGTGAGTTCACCTTATGACTTACCCATCATTCAGAATAATGATCTTCTGGATGGACAGCTCCCCGTAATAGAAAGCCTAAGTGTGGAAGGTGGCATAAAGAAGATTGGGGATGAGGTTACAATCAACATCGATGCAGATGGTTCAGGTTATTCCATTCATCCTGACTCATGGATCAATGGAATTGCGGTTACGGAGTCAAATATTTATTTCGATGACCTGGGTGGTGGTTTTTATCGGTTGCGGTATTATGTTCAGGAGGGGGACAATGATGTGGGTTATGGAGAACTCACAGGTTCAATCGAACTCATTAAACCTTCTGGGAATGCAAACATACCACAGACGATTATTGAGAATACGGGAGAAATTACTATTGATGCTCATCCCCCGGTTATTGCCAGAATGGAAGTTCCCTCAATTGAGGTGGGACCTGATCAAACAGTTCAGGTCACAATCATCGCCGATGGAGCGGGATATACCTTTGGCTCAGGGACCAACGCAAACGGTGTTCCTCTGAGTTCTTCCCGGCTGACTGGAATTGAGCACTCCGGGGGATTGTATGAACTGTCGTATGTTGTTTCCACAATAGATCAAAATGTTAGTCCGGGAAATCTTTTGGTTAATCTGGTAATGTATGACCCGGCTGGAAATGGTAGTTCCCCATTCTCAATTTTGCAATCCAATTCTCTGGAGGTATATACCACCCGGCCTACAGCAGTTATTGCTGGTATCCCTGAGATATGTGAAGGAGAGCCGGTTGATTTATCACTGTTTTTGCAGGGCCGCGGACCGTGGACTTTTGAGCTGTCAGATGGTTTAGAAATAGCAAGGTATGAGTCAATACAGACCAGTGAGATTTTACTTGTAGTAACACCCCTGGAGACTGCTGTGTATTCAATTAATAGAGTTTGGGATAAAAATGGGGTTGAAGGTGTTGGAAGCAATAGTCTGGAAATTCTGGTCTATGAAAAGACTCCGGTTGAATTCGTAAATCTTGCATCTGGATTCAGTGTTACCGATGATCCTGTGAAGCTTGAGACAAATATCTCCGGTGGAACATTTTCTGGTACGGGAGTGGTTAACTCAACAGCTACTTTTTATCCTAATATTGCAGATACGATCGATTCTCCCCACACTATATTTTATACCTACATGAATGAGAATGGATGTAAAAGTATTGATAGTGCAATTGTTTTTGTGTTAGGGGCAGAGGGTGATATATTTATTCCCGGCAGCACAATATGTAATGATTCAGAACCATTTAATGTGCAGGCATCTAATGTAAAAGGGGTAAATGGGGCATTCAAACTGTTTAATGAAAACG
Source organism: Bacteroidota bacterium (assembly GCA_039714655.1). GTDB lineage: Bacteria > Bacteroidota > Bacteroidia > Bacteroidales. The sequence goes on along the minus strand of JBDLIX010000107.1, from coordinate 15,617 downwards.
AACAGGAAGTTTCCGGTTTGACAGATCATGGAGATAATTCTGCAACGGTGGACCCGACCCTCCTGTCCGTTGGAGAATACACAATTGAGTATACCTATATTGATAAAATTTCACTGTCACTTAGTGAAAGCTTCATTGTAGAATCTGTCTCTATACCAGAGATTATTTCGTTGAAAGAGGCATATTGTCAGAATGAACTCCCGGTTGCAGTGATCACTTCGGTCCCAGGAGCTATCATTGATGGTCCCGGGATTTCCGGAAATGCTCAGGATGGATTTATGTTCGATCCTGGTATAGCTAACCTTGGGGAGAATACGATTACGTCCACATTTATGTCGGAAAATGGTTGCAGTAGCATGGTCCGGAAGAGCATTGTCATTAAGTTTGTTCCAAAGGTTGATTTTACGTTTAATTCTGCTTGTATCCCAATTGAAGGAGGTCTGGTTGAATTCAGTAATCTGTCCAGTGATAAACTGGATGTTGAGAACTGGGAATGGGATTTTGATGATATCCAGAGCGGCTCGGAGAACAAAAGTAACCTTGTTAATCCAACTCATTTCTATCAGGAACTTGGACAACGAAATATCAGTTTAACTGCCACCACATTCAATGGATGCGTTGCACTCTTCGAACTTGATACCTTGATTGCGGAATTGCCGGTTGCAAATCTAACCTGGATAAGTGACTGTTTCTCTGATGAAAATGGAGTGGGATTTATTAATACTTCGGAATTTAGCTCTGCTGAGATTGATTCTTCACAGTGGACATTTAAAACCAAAAATGGCCAACTCCTTGGTACTGTAAGCAATTCTGTTATATCAGATACAGTGTCATTCCGTTTTCCTGAAACAGATTCATATACAATAGATCTGCATATTTTCAATACAGCAGGGTGCTCAGACTCCATTACAAAAGAATTGACATTAAGGCCCGCCATTAATCTGGCAGGTGATTCCTATCTTGAAAATTTCAATAATCATGACGGTTTGTGGACAATTCATTCTGAGGGTCAGGTTGAAAGCTGGGTCTGGGGAGAACCTGGTTTTAATGGACTTGTGGCAGATACGGGAAACCGGGCCTGGTTTACACAACTGCAACCCAGTGTGAATGGGTATAAGGAGAATTCCTGGATTCAGAGTCCGTGTTATGATTTTACAGATATGAAACGGCCACTGGTGCAGATGGATATTCTAAAAAGTTTTGTTCCTATCATAAATGGAACAGTGCTGCAATACCGTGAAGGAGTTGATGATGGATGGAAAACCCTGGGAGCCGATACACCAGGGATCGGTTGGTATAATTCGGATAAAATACTGAATGCGCCTGGTGGAAGTGAAGATGGTTGGGGTCTTGATGTATTTAATCCTGATCATGAATGGGTAAGGGCCATTCATGATCTCGATATGTTGAAAGGTAAACCACATGTTACATTCAGAATTGCGCTAGCAACCAGCGGGGCTCAGGGAATAGGCAATGAAGGTTTCGCCATGGACAATTTATTTATTGCTGATCGCTCCAAGATTACCGTGTTGGAATATTTTACCAATTCATCGGATATGCAAACCCGGTTGACAGACCAACAGGTCGATTCAATCAGTATTGAGAATTCGAATGATATGATTGACATTCAGTATCATATGGATTATCCGGGAATGGATCCAATGAATGTAAACAATCCTTTTCCCGCCTCAGCAAGATCTTTCTATTATGGCGTGCCCCAGGTGCCGTATGCAATTCTGAATGGCAGTAATTCAGATCATTACAGGTTCGATTTTGCTGTTCCAGACACTGGTTTGGAGAGAGGACAAATTAAAGTGGCCACACTTGTGATCCCTGAGATTGAAATAGATCTTTCGGTTGACTGGATGGAGGAGAGACTTGAGGTTTCAACTTCATTAACGTGTCAGATTGAAGAATTCTCTGAGAACATTCAACTCTATATTGTTGTATTCGAAACGTCAGTTACCTCTTATACCGGAGGAAACGGAGATACACATTTCAGGAATGTTGTTTTGGACATGCTTCCAACTCCTGCAGGAAAACTTATCGCTGAAGAATGGGTTCTGGATCATACAATATCTCTGGATCATTCTTGGGTATACGCAGATTATGTTGAAGATATCGAAGATCTGGCAGTCGCAGTCTTTATCCAGGACCGCAATACGAGCCGCATTATTCAGTCAGCCTGTAAACGCTTAAATGATCCAGTAAGCGTCGAAAAGAGTCTGGAAGAAGTAGCAACCCTGCATATTTACCCCAATCCTGTAAGAAATTCTTTCCATATCAATATTGGAAGACCGGCTGATCGTGGAGGAAGATTTGAACTTATCGATATGAATGGAAGGATAGTCATGATCGAGCAGGTGCCTCCTGGTTACCAGATCTACCAGTTGAATATCCACCATTTAATCAATGGGATGTATATTCTTCATTGGTATGAAGCTGACCGGTTCAGGGGGATGAGCAAGATTGTCAAATTCAGGTAATGTATGACACTTTGATCTTCATTCATTTGTTGTAAATTGGGAATATTAATCCTCAACAGAATGTTATGGCAAATAGAGTGAAATTGAAAAGAGATGAGTTGACCTCAAACTTTTCCAACAATGATAAATATGATCTGGTGATCATTGGATCGGGTCTGAGTGGTCTCTCCTCTGGCTTGATGTGGTTGAAAAACAGTGAGGGAATGAGGACCCTTATCATTGAGAAAAATAGTTATCCGGGAGGTTACAGTACTGCCTATGAACGCAATGGATATGTGTTTGAAACCACCCAGCTATTCCCTGATATCATTGATATACTGGATTACCTTGAAATTGAGTTAGACCTAAAGCAGTATGAAGGAAATTTCATGCGGCGGTTGGTGGTAGACGGGGATCAGGTAGAGGAGTATAAGATTCCTGCCGGATCCGATAATTTCACCAATTACCTGGTTACGAAATTTCCGGAAGATGCTGATAAGATCAGGTCACTCATGGAGTATTCTGTTGATATGTTTAAACAGGTTAGAAAGCTGAAAGTACATTCCAAACTGAAGGATAAATTGCTTATCCCCTTTCAGGCTCCCAAAGTTGTCTCCAATCTGAATCGCACCTATTCCGGATTGTTGGATAAGTTCGGGATCACAAATCCCAAATTGAGGGAGGTGATGGAGACATTCACCTCTTTCTCAGGAGTTCCTTCAGCCAGGGCTTCTGCTATTCTTGCCACTGGAGCCATGCTTTCCTCCATGACCCGCTGTTTTCGTCCCTATGGATACTTTGATGAGTTTCCTGCAAAAATGGCTCAATTATTTCAAGAGCGGGGTGGAGAAATTCTATTTAGTTCAGAGGTGGAAAAGATTGTGGTTGAGGATGGGAAAGCTACGGGAGTGAAGCTTCAGGATAGTGATGGGATCATCAGGGCAGACAAGGTCATTACAACCGTTGACCCGATGCTTGCCATGCGGAAACTGGTAGGGGATGAACACCTGCCAGCCAGCTATGTTGAGCGGCTGGAAAAAATCATCATGTCTACTTCTTCCATCAATGTGGCATTGGGACTGGACGATAAGATCGATATGACCAAACTTGACCTGGATTATCCCTACAATGTGGTTTCAACCGGTCTGGGCAGTGCTGAAAAGTTGTTCGATGGTTTCCTGGCTGGGGATCATGCTTTTTCTGAGGATTGTTTCCACGCGGCAGTAATCTGTCCGTCGCTTACAACCGGGGCGAAGAATACCATTACCATCCGGTGTACCCCCTTTGCCCTAAATGGATGGAAGGAGTGGAGGGAAAATGATTATCACAGGTACAAGGAGGAGAAGGAACGGTGGGGCGATTTCTTTATCAATATTGCTGAAAAATATTTTATTCCAAACCTGAGTAAACATATTGTGGTAAAGGATATATCTACCCCTGCAACCTATGCCCGATATTCAGGATCACCAACCGGAAGCCTTTATGACATGGCTTCTCTGGTAACGCAATTCGGACCCAAACGCCTCCCCATGAAAACGCCCATTGAAAACCTGTATCAACCGAAATTTGCCCATGGGTTATACGGCACCATGATGAATGGGGTCCAGGTAGTAGATCTGTTACTGGATAGAAAATTCAACAATGGCAACTCACTTTTCGCTCCGGTTTTAAAGTAATACAAACCATATTTAGCTCGATTATATAATTCAGGACTATAACTAAACATAACCTCGCATGTATACAAACAGGAGAGATTTTATTAAAAGGTCAGCTGCAGCAACTGCAGCAATAGGCATCACATCTTCATTCCCTACCTTAAATGCCGGTATACTTGGGGCCAATGAAAAATTGGTTTGTGGTGTGATTGGTGTTAAGGGAATGGGTTTTGCAGATTTGAGAGCCTTTCTTAACCAACCTAACACAGAGTGCGCCGCACTGTGTGATGTGGACGACAATGTGTTACAGGAACGGATCGGTGATGTGAAAAAGATTCAGGGAAAGGCACCCAGGGGATATAAGGATTTCCGGGAATTGCTGGAGCACAAGGGACTGGATGTGATCATCATTGGCACTCCCGACCACTGGCATACCATTCCATTTGTGTATGCGGCGCAGGAAGGATTTAACATCTATTGTGAGAAGCCTCTTGCCAATTCCATTGAAGAGTGTAACATTATGGAACGTGCTGTTGCAAGGTATAATAGCGTAGTACAAATAGGACAGTGGCAGCGAAGTGACAGGCATTGGCAGGATGCCATTTCCTATGTGCATTCGGGGAAACTTGGTAAAATACGAACGGTGAGGGCATGGTCATACCAGGGATGGATGGGTTCTGTTCCTGTTGTAGCAGATTCCCCGGTACCAAAGGGTGTTGATTACGATTTTTGGTTGGGACCAGCACCTCAGAAACCGTTTAATAAAAACAGATTCCATTTTACTTTCAGATGGTTTTGGGATTATGCTGGGGGAATGATGACCGACTGGGGAGTTCATATTGTTGATTATGCCTTGTTCGGAATGCAGAGGTATGCCCCCAAATCTGTGATGTCATTGGGTGGAAAATTTGCTTACCCCGACGATGCCTGTGAGACCCCCGATACACAACAGGCCATTTATGAATTTGATGATTTTACATTGCTATGGGACCATGGTATTGGAATTGATGGTGGTTATTATGGCAGGTCACATGGAGTTGGATTCGTGGGTAATAATGGTACTCTGGTGGTGGACCGGGGGGGATGGGAGGTAATCCCGGAACCCAAAGGAGGCAAACCCACCCTCGAGAAAGTTGACCTGATCAAGGGGGATGGAAAGGGTCTTGAAAACCACATGTTTAATTTCATCGATGCCATTAAGACCGGTGCGAAGTTGAACTGTCCCATCGAAATTGCCGCCGGGGTAGCCAAAACCTGTCATCTGGGTAATGTTGCCTATAAAACCGGGAGAAGGTTGTACTGGGATGCTGCCAATAGCAAATTCATCAATGATGCTGAGGCTGACAGCTATCTACTACCTGAATACCGAAAACCATGGGTACTCCCTACTGTATAACTAATGCTATTCTAACCTAATACGCATCAGGTACATATCGGCTGTCATATAAAGGTATTGATTCTCCGAATCCAGGGTGCAGTTTGAAGTTGCTTCTCCGGTTCTAATGGTGCCCAGGTGTTGGCCGGCTGGATTGAAGATCCAAACACCCCCAGGGCCTGTTGCAAATATGATACCATCCGAACGCACCACTAATCCATCCGGAGCTCCTTTTAGTGTATCTGATGCAACACTGGCGTCATGAAAAACACGGGCATTGGTCAGGGAACCATCTTCGGAAAAGTCATAGGCCATCCATATGAAGTTTTCACTACCAGAATTGGCCACATACAATACGCTTTCATCGGCTGATAGACCAATACCATTGGGAGCACTCATTTGATCCGTAAGAAGTGTGATCTCCCCATTGGTATCATATCGGAATACTCCTGTGAAATCCATTTCTCGCTTTGGATCCTTGTAGCGAAGTTCCATGCCATAGGCTGGATCCGTAATAAAAAGGTCGCCATTGTTGGCGAATACCGCATCATTGGGAGAGTTAAATCGTTTCCCCTCCCAGTTGTCAACGATGGTAGAAAAATTGGCCTCGGGTTGGTCAAGTGGTGCATTCATCCATGCTATTCTTCGGTCTCCGTGCTGGCACAGCACAAGGTGGCCTTCTTGATCCAGAAGCAAACCGTTGGATCCGGTTTCTCCTCCTCGTGAAACTGTACCAGTATAGCCGCTGGGCTTAAGGTAAAGCTTTAGACCATCCTTTTCAGACCATTGATAGATAGAGTTATTAGGAATGTCAGAAAAGATTACCATCTGTTGATTTGGAAGCCAAAGAGGGCCCTCCGACCATTCGAATCCTTCGGCAAGGATCTCAGGCTGCTGCCCGGGTGCGATAATCAGATCCAGTGAAGAGTGGAATCGCTCCAAAAATCCGGTTTTTGGATATTCCATTTCGGAATCTTCGGAAGGCTTTTTGCTTTCATCTGGCTTTTGTGTACCCCTGCAGGAAAGTAGCACGGTCATGGATAAGAGCAATAGAGGAAAAGAGACCAGATGTTTCATAATGATGTGTCTATTTCTTTGTTGTTTGACTTTAGCCAGGATATTGTTTGCTCAATGCCCTCTTTTATCCCCATGGGATCATAGCCCAGAAGGTTGATTGCTTTGTCCGAGGATACGAACCAGTTATGGTTAAATTTTCGCACCAGATTTGGGACTATTAAGGGTGGTTTACCGGTGATAGTTGAGATTCCCTTCATGAGGAATGCAGCCATGAGCATTACTTGGAGGGGTATTTTAAATAGCCGTTTATGAACTCCGCTCAGTTCCCTGGTATATTTAAATAACTGGTTGTAGGAGATATTTTCTCCACCTAATACATACCGCTCCCCCGAACTCCCTTTTTCCATGGCGAGCAGGTGACCTGTCACCACATCCTCCACATGGACATAATTACCTGAACTTTCACCATTCCCGGGAATAAGTCTCCACCTGCCCTCTATATACTGTTTGATCATTTTTGTCACCCCATTTGACTCACTCAGAAATCCCGGACCATATACCCGTGTGGGATTTACAATAACCACATCTAGATCATTCGTATTAAGCCCCATAACCTCCTGTTCCATTTTGAATTTGGATGCTTCATATGAAGTAAAAAACGAAGAGGGGGGCGGACTTGTTTCATTGACAGGATCTCTGTCTGACGGCCCCAGGATTCCGGCCGTTGAGGTAACAACAATGCGGTTTGCACCACCTTTTGCTGCAATATCAATAACATTTAGGGCACCTTCAACATTAAGCCGATAAACAAAGCCTGGATCTTTGGCCCACACACCGGCAAATGCTGCTGTGTGATAAACCTGACTGCATCCTTCCATGGCCTTAGTCAGAGAGGCCTTATCCAGGATGTCCCCTTTAAAAAGGGTTACTCCCTCTATCCTGATAAGATTAGCTTTTGTTTCAGATCGGTAGAGTGCATGGACTATATTTCCCATTCCCACCAATCGTTTGACCAGTTGGATCCCGATAAATCCCGTTGCTCCTGTAACAAAAACCTTCACTCTCCTAACTTTTAACTTTCCATGTCACCAGTCACTTTCGACTTCGACTTTCGACTTTACGACTTTACAGACTTTCGACTTTACGACTTTCAACTTTCCACTTTAGAGCAGGGTTTGCCCTGATCGAGAACCATTCATTGGACAGGGCCATGACAGAATGGATAATCACTGCAGTCCAGATATTTCCCGTAAGCAGGGTCAGGTAGCAGAGCAGGATTCCCACAGGGATAGCGCCAAAGGCTTCACCCGGACCCTTATAAATATGGGCAAATGCATAGAGGGAGCAGTTCAGGGCTATGGCAGCCCATGGTCCCATCACATCCAGAGAAGCGTATAGCATGAATCCTCTGAAAAGGAATTCATATCCTATAAGGAATATGATCCAACTGAACCCACTGAGTGCCAGGATACCAGGAGTCCAGTATTTGACCCTGATCTGGGGATAGAGTGCCAGGTTGCCAGGTTTTGAGGCGCTGAAAAAGCCCACAACCAGGATAACAGGGATGAGTAGGAATGCCCACCACGGAAGAGGTTTCAGAAATGAAAATCCAAGTCCGTAACCGTGGAGGTTTTCACCCATTATCAACAGGATGAGCATGGCTGAGAAGATACCCAGAAAAAGAAATCCCCATACCCTCTGAAGTACAACCTGTTTCACCTGGTGATCAAGATCCGGATTTACTTTCCAGATCTTCAGAGCCATGGATCTATTGCGTGAGAGGAAATAATAGCATCCAAAACCCACGACACTCCAAAGGAGTGCAATGATGAAGTGTGCGTATTCCGGATCCCAGGAAAACTCAACCATGAAAAGGATCAATTGGCATCCGGATTGTCCGCCATGTCACGCACCAACTCAGTTACAGTCCGGAAGTCGATTTTCCCCGTTCCCATCATGGGAAGTTCCTCAATCACAAAAAACTGTCTGGGAAGGGCAATGTTGGGCAATTCCTTTCCCATCTTCCTGAGAATGGCAACCTTATTGATCTCTTTTGTAACAGCTGCAACAATGGTGGCTCCCTTAATTTCGTCAGGTATCTCAACAATGCAACACGAAACTCCTTCAGGGATGAACTGTTCCATTACATTTTCAACCCTGACAAGGGAAACCATCTCGCCGCCGATTTTGACAAAACGCTTGAACCTCCCTGCATGCCATAGGTACCCATCTTCATCAAGGTATCCCATGTCACCGGTATTGTACCATCCATCCACAATGGCTTCTGCTGTAAGTTCTGGTTCGCCCAGGTAGCCTTTCATGATCAGGTCTCCTTTCACCAGGATTTTACCCACTTCTCCAGTTTTACACTCCTCCCCGCTTGTCAGATGTTCGATCCTGACACTCACATTGGGAATTACTTTCCCGGTACTGCCTGGTCTGTTGAATTCATGAGAATTTACCGATACCACCGGTGAAGTTTCGGTGGCCCCATATCCTTCCAAGAGAGTAACGCCATGCTTCTTCATATACCCATCGCGCAATGCATCGGGGCATTTATCTGCACCCGCCACCATAAGCCGCAGGGATTTGAAATCACCGGGTTCCGATTTTTTAAGGTAGCCCCAGAAAAAACTGGGGGTACCCACCATAATAGTAGGTCTTTCTTCCCGTGCAATGTCGCTGATGGTCTGGAATTCAGTGGGATTTGAATAGGTAACCATGGTCATTCCCTTCACAAAGGTGACCCACAGGTTGACTGTTAGTCCAAAAATGTGGAAGAAGACCAGATTTGCCAGTAGAATATCAGATTCTCGTATATCCACGTAACCACAGAAATCCATGATGTTGGATGCAATATTCTTATGGGTGAGTTGAACCACCTTAGGATCCTTTTCACTACCACTGGTAAACAGAATAGCTGCGTTATCATCCACATCTCCTTTATGGATGCTGTTGAGGATCATTCCCACAGGAAGCTTTGTTTTTAAAGCTGCTTTTAGTTTATCACCTGTGGAGACACCTTTCATGATATCCTCGATAAATACCATCCCGTCAACCACCGGACAATCGATCTTCTCAAGCAGCGCTTTGGATGTGATGATGGTTTTGAAACTACATTTCTCCTGGGCGTATTTTGCATTTTTATCGGCACCCGTGGAGTAGTTGATCATTACCGGGATCCTTCCACTCATAAGGGCACCTACCGTGGCCAATGCACAACCTGCAGAGGTGGGAATCATAATCCCAAGGTATCCCTTGTCATACTTTTGAAATTTTTTCGAAAGGATCAGAGCCCCGATCAGCGCCCTGCCGTAAGGAACGTCACTTTTGGTGGTCTTATCTTTGATAGCCAACTTCTTTGGGTTTTTTTTGGCCATCTTAACGAACTGTTGATGAAGCAGCATAGTAGTTAGTTTTTGGATTAAAAAGGGTAATTTAGTTTGATAAATATAAGCATTTGATTCAATCAGAAAGATATGACCTCTAATATTCAGTTTCTTAATAAGGAGTATCGGGATTATTTCCTGTATGAATGAATGGACCGGAGAGCTTTATCACCGTAAGCTGGAGAGGCTTATTGAGAACCTGTTGTTAACAAAGGATAGAATGATCCGTATAAAGGTGTAAGACTTTTTTCTTTATTTGTTCATATGAAGCAGTTGTTACCCATATTGCTCATTATAACCGGATCATGGTTATTCGGTCAGGATAAAGGAGTCGTAAGAGGTTCAGTTCGTGATGCAGAAAGTGGGGAACCATTGGTAGCAGTCAATATCAGCGCCAATCGGCGGACGGGAACCAGTTCAGATCTGAACGGAGCATATTCACTAAACCTGGATGCAGGAGATCATCTCATCGAGTTTTATTATGTGGGTTATAAAGGGATTAAAAAGGAGGTAAACGTTGATGCCAGAGGTACTACCCACCTGGATATTCTAATGACCATTAGCAGCAGGATGCTGGATGAAGTGGTAGTCAGTGCGGGGAAAAATGAACAAAAATTGTCTGATGTAACAGTTTCACTTGAAGTGATCAAACCACATCAGCTTTCCAACCAGAACATTACGTCTCTCGATATGATCCTTGAAAAGACTCCGGGAATTAGTATTCTGGATGGCCAACCCAGCATCAGGGGAGGCAGTGGATTCAGTTATGGTGTAGGTAGCAGGGTATTGATGCTGGTGGATGATCTTCCAATGATCTCTGGTGATGCGGGGGATATTAAATGGAATTATATGCCTGTGGAAAACCTGAATCAGATAGAAGTGATTAAAGGTGCATCCTCGGTGCTATTTGGCTCATCGGCACTCAATGGTGCAATTAACCTGAGGACCCGGTTCCCGGGTATTGAACCTAAAACTGAAGTAACCCTGTTTGGAGGCGTTTTCATGAATCCGAAGAGGGGCGAGCTGGTCTGGTGGGAGAAGCAACCTCTTTTTGGAGGGACCTCATTTTCACATCTGCGAAAGATCGGAAACCTTGATCTTTCAGTGGGAGGGAATTATTACAAGAATGAAGGGTATAGAGAAGGTGATTACGAACATCGGATCAGGGGAAACCTGGCATTGCGGTATCGTTTCAAGAAGGTTCAGGGGCTAATAGCCGGAATTTCCACCAGTGCCATGTACATTGATCAGGCTGATTTTCTCCTGTGGCAGGATGCCGATTCAGGGGCTTATCGTCAGAATCCTGAGACACTCACTCCTTTGACAGGGCACAGGTACAATATTGATCCTTATATTGAGTATTTCACGCCCAGTGGTAATAAGCATTCCCTGAAGACCAGGCTATATAGTGTGGGGAATGCCACCCTGAACATTGATAAGAGCAGTTATTCAAAATTATGGTATGGAGAGTACAGGTATCTGAAGAAGTTTGGAACCCAAACCAACTGGACCAGTGGAATCTCCTTTTCGCGCAACACGGTGCTGGCCAATCTTTATGAGAATCATATGGGTTCTAATTCGGCACTCTATTCCCAACTGGATGCTCATGTGCTAAGCCGGCTTAAAGTTTCCACCGGTGTTCGGTGGGAGCTTAATACACTCAATGGTGACCTATATTATTCAATGCCTGTACTGCGTGCGGGATTGAACTACCAGGCCGGGAAGGCTACTTTCATCAGGGCATCATTCGGACAGGGTTATCGTTTTCCTTCGGTGGCAGAGAAATTTGCCGATGCAGATGTTGGCGGACTGAAGATCTTTCCAAATCCTGATCTGGAACCAGAAAGGGGGTGGGCGGCTGAGATTGGAATCAAGCAGGGATTTTCAATGGGAAATTGGTTGGGATTTGCCGACGCAGCATTTTTCTGGACAGAGTATAATAATATGATCGAATATACCTTTGGAGCATACCCTCCCGATTCTGCGGACTTTCCCACCATTGATGATGTTGGATTTAAAGCGCTTAACATTGGAACAGCCAGGATCACAGGAGTTGAGTTTTCAGTGAATACCGCAGGTCGTTTGGGCCCTGTAAACCTTCAAATGACGGGGGGGTATACCTATATGAATCCAGTCGATCCCTCGGTCCTTGACTCCATTGGAAAGGATGAGGGTGAGACATATATTCTTAAATACCGGCGGCGTCACTTGGTTAAAATGGACATCGAGATGGAGGTTTGGAAGCTATTTGCAGGGTTCAACATGCAATATAATTCCAGGATGATCAATGTGGATGAAGTGTTCATCCATCCCATCATTGGAAACTTGTTGCAGCCTGGATTTCCCGATTACTGGCTTGAGCATGCAACCGGGTATACCCTGATTGATTTCAGGCTTGGGTGGAACATCTCACCGCTTTTCAGGTTAAACACCATACTGAGGAATGCATTCAATGTAGAATACCTGGGAAGACCCGGGGATATCGGCCCTCCACGCAACATCACGCTCCAGGCAAAAATCACCTTCTAATCCTTACCTGGACTTAATAAATTTCCCTGTATAAAACCTATTGCTGTTGGTGACCCTGTAAAAGTAGGTGCCGGGGAGCAACCCACTTCCGTTAAACTGGAAATAGTGTTCTCCGGGAGGGGATCCTTTCATCTCCTCATGCATCAGTTCACCCAGAATATTGTATACCTCCAGTTGAATATGGTCATCAAAGGGGGTGAAAAAACCCAGCCTGGTTACATCGGAGAATGGATTGGGAGCATTGGGAAGTACCTGAAACTCATGAACCGCGTAAGGATCAATCCCCGAGGGTCCCTGGACGGTCAATACCACCGAAGTGTCATCTACGACCAGACCGGCTGAAATGGGCTCACCAGTTCCAAGATCCACAAAGGCATTTACATAGATGGACAGGGGAAAATCACCGGCTTCTGTGGGTGTACCTACAATCTGTACGCAATAGGTAGAATCGGGATAGAATTTTATTGAATTGGTGTAATACTCAATACCATCAGGAAGCCCCTTGACCGAATCTATAACAATGTATGCTAGCCCAATCTGAATGTTACTTACTGAAGCTGTATCGGGTGCAATCACTGTAATCACTTCATTGTACGGTTCATTCACATTGGCTTCGGGGAGGTATTGGGGACAGATTTGTCCTGGATCGCCAGTATCAATGCAATTCACAGTATCAGGTTCACATTGCGCAGAAGTCTCAGCAACCACAAAAATTGAAATGGAAAGGATGGCACATAGCCGGGCTAATTTTTTCATGGCTCTCTGTTTAGGTACATAACAAAGATAGCAGCATTTGTCAGTAATGTCAATTTATTAATAAGTCAAATAATTTAATGTCATTCTAAAAGCAAATTCCATATATTTGCTGCTTGGTATAAACTAACCACTTAAAATATAGTGTTATGAATGAGATTTTAGGACTTTTTTGGGTGCTTCCGCTAACTGCAGTTGTAGCGCTTCTTTTTGGTTGGATTTTCTTCAAAAACATGATGAAGAATTCCGAGGGAACCGACCGAATGAAAGAGATTGCACAGTATGTGCGCGAAGGCGCCATGGCTTATATCACACGCCAATACAAGGTTGTGGGAATGGTATTTGGTGTTTTGCTAATTATTTTGATCGTTTTGGCTTACCTGGGTGTTCAGAATCCTTTTGTGCCTGTAGCATTTCTTACCGGTGGTTTCTTTTCCGGTCTCTGCGGATTCCTGGGTATGAAAACGGCTACATTTGCTTCAGCCAGAACGGCCCATGGTGCTTCACAATCTCTGAATAAAGGATTACAGATTGCTTTTCGTAGTGGTGCTGTAATGGGATTGATTGTTGTAGGATTTGGTTTGCTGGACATTACAGCCTGGTTCTGGATCTTGAATCAATATGTTTTCACCCCTGAGCATATGGAAACTGGCCTTTCCTGGGCGGGTTTGACCTTTGTTCATGAAGGTACTACTGAGAAACAAAAACTTATCGAGATCACCGCCACCATGCTTACATTTGGGATGGGTGCTTCTACCCAGGCCCTTTTCGCACGTGTGGGAGGTGGAATTTTCACAAAGGCTGCTGACGTGGGTGCTGACCTGGTTGGTAAAGTGGAAGCTGGAATTCCCGAAGATGATCCCCGCAATCCTGCTACCATTGCCGATAATGTGGGCGATAATGTGGGTGATGTGGCTGGCATGGGTGCTGACCTTTACGAATCTTATGCGGGTTCTATTCTTGCTACTGCTGCATTGGGTGCAGCCCTTCCCGGGCTCACCAGTGGAGAACAGACGATGGCTGTGGTAGCCCCTATGATTGTAGCCGGAATTGGTATTATACTTTCAATAGTTGGAATTTTCATGGTGCGTGCCAAAGAGTCAGCCACACAGAAAAACTTGCTTAATGCATTACTGCTCGGGACTGGTGGAAGTTCGGTATTTATACTTGGTGCTATGGCCCTTATGGCTTCGGCCGGATGGGTTAGCTGGGGTATTTTTGGCGCTGTGGTTGCCGGATTGGTTGCCGGTGTGGTGATCGGACAGGGAACAGAATTCTTTACCTCGGATGAATATAAACCAACCAAAGGAATTGCAGCTGCGACAAAACAAGGACCTGCTACCACCATCATTGATGGTATGGCCATCGGTATGTATTCTACCTGGATTCCTGTTGTTACTATTGTGTTGGGGATTATTGCTGCTTTTGGATTTTCCGGTGGATTCCAGGATTTTGCAAAGGGTGTTTACGGAATTGGTTTTGCCGCGGTTGGCATGCTCTCTACACTGGGGATTACTCTGGCGACGGATGCATTCGGACCCATCGCCGATAACGCTGGTGGAAATGCAGAAATGGCTGAGCTTCCCGAGGAGGTTCGTGAAAGGACCGATGCGTTGGATATGCTTGGAAATACCACTGCAGCCACCGGTAAAGGATTTGCTATCGGTTCAGCTGCTCTGACTGCCATGGCGCTTCTTGCTGCCTATATGGAAGAGGTAAGACTCTGGTTGGGTAAGATTGCCGATAAAAGCGTGGAGGGGTTCAAGCAGGTTGGCGAGACATTGTTCTATACAGACAATGCTCCTGCAGCAGCCGACGGACTCAACGCTGTTCAGTTAAGCAGTGCGACCATCCACGATTTTGTTGGAGCTTATGACCTATCCATTTTTAATCCCATGTTGCTGGGTGGAATTTTCTTGGGAGCCATGATGGCATTTGTGTTCTGTGCCATGACCATGAAAGCTGTTGGTCGTGCCGCGGGTGCCATGGTGGATGAAGTGCGCAGGCAGTTCCGTGAGATCCCTGGGATCCTGGAAGGGAAAGCGACTCCTGAGTATGCAAGGTGCGTGGAGATCTCCACCAAAGGTGCTCAGCGCGAAATGATCCTTCCATCAATACTTGCCATCGCAGTTCCTGTTATTATTGGAATTGTTCTGGGTGTAGCAGGTGTAGTGGGATTGCTGGTTGGTGGACTCACCACTGGTTTTACACTGGCTGTGATGCTGAATAATGCGGGAGGTGCCTGGGACAATGCCAAGAAGTTCATTGAAAAGGGCAACTACGGAGGTAAAGGAAGTGAAGCTCACAAAGCAGGTGTAGTGGGTGATACTGTAGGAGATCCATTCAAAGACACCTCAGGTCCTTCACTGAATATCCTGATCAAACTGATGACCATGGTATCTGTTGTAATGGCAGGTCTTACCGTAACCATCGG
>JBDLIX010000106.1:0-18421 GCA_039714655.1 Bacteroidota bacterium | reverse complement strand
ACTGCATTCCAGCTTGATCCATTGTCGGCAGATAGATATACACCGTTACTGTGCGTACCGGCAAAAACATCGTTTCCGCTTACTGCGAAAGAATACACATTCAAAAGCATTAATCCGCTGCTTCTGACATTCCAGCTTGATCCATTATCTTTTGAAAGATATACCCCACCACCTTCCGTTCCGGCGAAAATATTATCTCCGCTTACTGCTAACGATCTGATATCCAGATTCATCAAGCCGCTATTGACTGCATTCCAGCTGGCACCATTATCCGTTGAAAGAAATACTCCGCCACCTTCCGTTCCGGCAAATACATGATCTCCACTGACTGTAAATGATTCAACATTCAAATTGGTTAAACCGCTATTGACTGCATTCCAGCTTGATCCATTGTCGGTTGAAAGATATATACCTCCATTATTGCCGAGAGGTCTTATTCCGGCAAATATATTCTCCCCTTGTATAGCTAATGAGGTTACAGACTTAAGTGGAAATCCGTTATTTACAGCAGTCCAGCTTGATCCATTGTCTGTGGAAAGGTATACACCACCGTACGAATCCTGGATTCCAACAAAAATATTATTCCCGGATACAGCCAAGGATTTGTCTCCTGATCTGTCCGGCAATCCGTTATTTACAGCGGTCCAACTGGATCCATCATCAGTCGATAAAAAAACACCGTCATACCAAGTTGCAGCGAAGATATTATCTCCACTGATTGCAAATGACCTGATATCCGGATTAGTCGATCCCATCATAACGTTAATCCAGTTTGCTCCGTTATCTGCAGAAGTAAATAATCCACTCATGGTACCGGCAAGAATATTCGCTCCGCTGATTGCGAATGATCTGACCTTTTTCCCATCCAACCCATTATTTACTTCAGTCCAGGTCGCACCTTCGTCTATTGAAAGAAATATCCCATCCTCAAAGGTTCCGGCAAAAATGTATTCTTCGTTAATAGAGAGTGCACGTATATTTCCACCATAAGGACCATCGGTCCGTACCCATTGGGCATGTGAATTACACATCCCAAATAGAAGCATTAGCAACATTGAACTGATTACAGTTTTTTTCATAATGCATTCATATCATATTGTTTATCTCCGTATGCAGCATATAAACAAACCTACAACACAAAATATAGAAAGTCAAGAAAACAATATCATTTAACAGCCTGGACCTGAGCTTGAAGGCGGAGTAGTGCTCAGCCCTTTACACTATAGCCAATTACGAAAAAAACTGGTAGTCGATTTTTGTGTATTTTGAAAGTCACCTCCTGGTGAGTTTTTCTCAAAGTTGTGACTTTATACTTCTCAGCTTATATTTTGAAGCCTTTTATATACCATTATAAATGAGATAATTAGACCGACTAGAGGCTGATGTTAGATTCTTACATCGCAGTTTATCAATATGTTAAGAAATTCCTCAGGAGAGCGTGACGAAAACATTAAAGTGTTTATTCCTCATGCATTCAGGTCATTTGACCTGATCACTGCCTGATTATCTTTTTGGTTGTGACAGCCTCTTCTGACCTGATTGTAATGTAATAGACTCCTTCCTGGAAGGATGAGAGGTCAACCTGGGAGGTGGGTCCGTCCATATATTCTCTGGTTAACAACGCTCCATTAATTGAAATGACTTCGATGACATATGAACCAAGGATACCTGTCTCGATAGTTACCATATCCCGGGTCGGATTTGGGTAAATCATGTAATTAAGGTCCATTCTTATGTTTGGAACAAAGACTGATAATTCTGACCAGTAATACTCCGTTTTATCTTGAAAAACCCAGTCACTGGTCGCTGGATCCCATAGATAGCTAATATCCTCCAGTTTATGCCCATGGGTATCATATGCACTGGTATGACGACTTTTCTCAATCCAGTCATTGGTAACCGTATCCCATTGATAGCTGATATCCTCCAGCTTATTACCCCCGGTATCATATGAAATGGTCATACGTGTATCCCCAATCCAATCATTTGTAACGGTATCCCATTGTTGATACCAGATCCATTCAGTTTGCTTCCCATTAGAGTCAAATGCACTGACAAATCGGTCTACTCCAACCCAATAGTCGATGGCTGAATCCCACGTATAGTAAGCATTCTCAGTTTGATTTCCATGGAAGTCATATGCATAGGCAAAACGTTGTATTCCAACCCAGTCATTACTGGCTGAATCCCATTTAAACTGGACTTCCTCAGTTTCATTCCCAACGGTATCATAGGCATAGGTGAAATGCCAATACTGCAACCATTCATTGCTTATTGCATCCCACCCGTAATAATGATAGAGCTCTGTAACCTTCCCGTTCATATCAAGTGTTTGGATATTACGTGAACTCCAAACCCAATAGTTGGTCACTGAATCCCAGCTATAATAAAAGGACTCTCTTGACTCCCCATCGGGGTCATATGTAGTGGTTTTGCGCCAATTCCCAACCCAGCCATTGGTTATTGTATCCCAATTGTAAGAGACGCGTTCAGTCTGGTTCCCGTTGGAATCCCATTCCTCCTTATAATACCCTGACACAACCCAATCATTGGCTGCCGTATCCCAATCATAAACAAAAGCTTCATCCAATTTTCCGCTGGTATCAAATGTAGCGGCAAAGCGCCAACCCCAACTCCAATCACCAGTTACTCCATTCCCTTCATACTTGATTTGCTCAATCTTGTTCCCATTATCGTCATATGCATAATATCGACCCCACCATCTAATCCACTCACTGGTTTCTGAACTCCACCTATAACGAATGCTTTCTATCAGGTTCCCACTGGCATCATAGGTAATGGTGTTACGAAAACCAGATCTCCAACTATTTTGGCTTGTATTCCAATAATAAGTGATTATCTCTGTTTGATTCCCATGGGTATCATATGCATAATAACGACCCCCTTTTTTTATACATACACGGGTTATAAGGTTAATTTCGTACCAAACTTCTTCAATCCTATTTCCTTCTGAGTCATATATATATAAATTCCGGTCAGTTCTGTCCCATTCATTATTGTATCTATTCCATTCGAAGGTAGACGCAGAATCCAGGACCAGATCAGCATCCTGCTGGCAGAACAGGCTCACAGAGAGGATGGCAAGAAATAAGGATATGTAGATCTTTCTCATGACTATTGGGTTTTGGGGCTAACCATATTAATCATAAGATACAATGTAGTGAATTTTAGTTGCGTGCAGCTAAAGGGACCGCAGTTTGCTGATCTGAGCTTCCAGCACACCGATCTTTCCTTCCGCATCGGCCATCTTCTGGCGCTCTTTCTCCACCACCTGTTCCGGAGCATTCCGGACAAAGCGTTCATTGCTCATCTTTTTCTGAACGCTGCTCAGGAACCCCCTGGTGTATTTCAGTTCCGACTCCAGTTTTTCAATCTCCTCCTCTCTGTTCACCAGACTTCCGACAGGAACGAAATACTCCACATTTTTCACAATGAAAGAGACCGCATCGCCCGGATCATCTGAAATCAACGCTACTTCCGACAGGTTTGCCAGCTTCATGATCACAGGCTCTAAAGCCGAATGGTAGTTTCCATTGGCTGAGGAACGGACCAGCAGTTTCATCACCTCTTTGGGAGGAATATTCTTATCCTTACGGATGCTGCGTACGGTGGTCACAACTTCCTTAAGATCTTCGAATCGTTTGATAAGTTTCCGGTCATACTTTTCCGGTTGGGGCATGGAGGAGACCATCAGGCTTTCGCCCGGCTCCCTGGGAGTAATCAGTTGCCAGATCTCTTCGGTGATAAATGGCATAAACGGATGAAGCATATGGAGCAGCTGATCCATAAAACCGATGGTGCGCTCATAGGTAACTGCATCGATGGGTGCCTCATAAGCTGGCTTGATGGTTTCCAGGTACCAGGAGCTAAATTCATCCCAAAACAGCTTATAGACGATCATCAGTGCATCGGAGATCCTGTATTTCCGGAACTGATCATCTATCTTTTTGAATGCCCGTTTGAGTTTTGAGTCAAACCAATCCACAGCCACAACCGAATGGACCGGCTGTTCCAGATTGGGATCCACTTTCCAGCTCTTGATCAGGCGAAATGCATTCCATATTTTGTTGCTGAAGTTCCTCCCCTGCTCGGTAAGGCTTTCATCAAACAGCAGGTCATTGCCTGCTGGAGAACAGAGCAGCATTCCCACCCTTACGCCATCGGCACTGTATCTCTTCATAAGCTCGATGGGATCGGGCGAATTGCCCAGTGATTTGGACATCTTCCTTCGCATACTGTCACGAACGATCCCTGTGAGGTAGACCGTATCAAATGGTTTTTCGTTCCTGTATTCGTATCCTGCTATAACCATGCGGGCCACCCAGAAGAAAAGGATTTCCGGTGCAGTGACCAGGTCGTTGGTGGGATAATAATATTTAATGTCCTCGTTATCGGGATACCGGATACCGTCGAAAACAGAGATTGGCCATAACCAGGAAGAGAACCAGGTATCCAATACATCCTCATCCTGCCGAAGCATTTCAGCTGTCAACTCCCAATTGCCGGTTTTCTCCTTTGCCAGCTCCAGGGCACCCTCAACCGATTCAGCCACTACGTAATCGTTAGGACCCGCACCATAGAAATAGGCCGGGATCCGGTGGCCCCACCAGAGTTGCCGGGAGATGCACCAGTCCTTTACATTCTCCATCCAG
Organism: Bacteroidota bacterium; assembly: GCA_039714655.1. Lineage (GTDB taxonomy): Bacteria > Bacteroidota > Bacteroidia > Bacteroidales. Next base: position 13,748 of record JBDLIX010000106.1, on the reverse strand, counting down.
TGGCGGTAGGTATTCTTGAATTTGGAGGGTTGTAGTTGAATGGTATCGTTCATTACCTGTTCCAGGGCAGGCTCACTGAGCTCCTTCATCTTCATAAACCATTGAAGGCTCAGCTTGGGTTCGATGACTGCCTCGGTGCGTTCGGAAAATCCCACCTTATTCACATAATCCTCGCTCTTCACAAGGTTGCCGGCCTTCTCCAGATCGGGGACAATGAGCTCCCGGGCCTTAAACCGCTCCTCTCCCACAAGGATTTGTGCAGCCTCATTAAGGGTCCCATTGTCGTTGAAGATATCGATGGACTCCAGGTTGTGTTTGATGCCCAGCTCATAGTCATTGAGATCATGGGCCGGAGTGATCTTCAGTGCACCGGTCCCAAATTCACGATCCACGTACGCATCCACAATGATCGGAACCGAACGGTTCACCAGGGGAACCAATACCCTCTTGCCATGGAATTTTGTATATCGTTCATCTTCGGGATGCACACACACGGCAGTATCACCCAGGATGGTCTCCGGACGGGTGGTGGCTATGGTGACAAAATCATTTTCCCCTTCCACCTGGTACTTAATATAATATAGCTTTGATTGTACCTCCCGGTAATTCACCTCTTCGTCGGAGACCGCTGTCAATGCCTGGGGATCCCAGTTTACCATCCTCACACCGCGATAGATCTTTCCTTTCTTGAACAGATCCACGAAAACCTTGATCACACTGGCCGACAACGCCTCGTCCATTGTGAAACAGGTACGTTCCCAATCACACGATGCTCCCAACTTCTTCAACTGCTCAAGGATGATTCCTCCGTGTTTTTCTTTCCACTCCCATGCGTGAGAAAGGAACTCATCCCGGGTAAGGTCAGTTTTCATGATCCCCTTCTCAGCCAGCATATTCACAACCCTTGCCTCAGTGGCGATGGAGGCATGGTCGGTTCCGGGAACCCACAAGGCATTCTTACCCAGCATTCTGGCCCTGCGGATCAGCACATCCTGCAGTGTATTGTTGAGCATATGCCCCATATGTAACACGCCTGTCACATTGGGAGGGGGGATTACAATTGTGTAAGGTTCACGATCATCAGGTGTGCTGCTGAAAAAATCCTGCTCCATCCAGTACCTGTACCATTTGTCCTCTACACTTGAAGGATCATATTTAGAAGGGATATTCACTCGTCGACGGTTTGGTGATTTATTGCGTGCAAAAATAGTAAAAAATAGAGAGTGGTTGGTTTTACCGGTCCAGAAAACCCGTTCACCGAATTTTTACAAAAAACAAGTCAGAAAACTAAGAAAACTAAAATAGTTTTCATATTATTGCCGAAAATATGAGAATCAATGGAGGTTACCGAAAGGATCATTGTTGAATCGGGGATACTGTTCAGCAAATACGGGATAAGGAGCATGACCATGGATGCATTGGCAGAGGAGATGGGAATCTCCAAGCGAACCATTTATGAGCGTTTCAAAGATAAAGACACCCTGCTCCTTGAAGTCATCAAGTATCTTAAGGAGAAGAGATCCGGGGAGGCCCACAGGATCATTGAAGAATCTGAAAACGCTATCGAAGCCTTTTTCAGGATCATAAAAAAGACCGTTCAACAGATCGAACATATGAATCCCATATTCTTCCATGATTTCAGGAAATACCACGCAAAGATCTTTAGAGAGTTTTCGGATCCCGGTGGGATCCGCGATTACAGCGTTACACTGAATCTCCTGGAAACCGGAGTTCAACAGAAGGTTTTCAGAAGCGACATCCACATTGAAATCGTGAACGGGACACTGCATGAACTATTTAATCTTTTTGGAGTCGACAGCAACCTGGCACAGGCGCATTACAGCCACAAGGAGCTTTTTGAACATATTATTATGCCCTATTTCCGGGGAATTTCCACAAAGAAGGGAATCTCTCTTCTTGAAGATTGTAAGAACATTTTAGGATAAAACAGAAACAGATATGAGAAACAATAAAATGAAGTTATTGATGATCATCGTCCTGGCCATGGGAATGGTCCTGGGCGGAAAAGGTCAGGAACCGGCTGATGAACTGGTACTGAATCTTCAGGAAGCCGTCGATTATGCCATTTCTTATAATAAATCGCTGAAAAATGCCCGGCTCGAAGTGGAGCGTTCAAGACACAGGGTCTGGGAGTCCATTGCACAGGGTCTCCCACAGCTGGACGGAGCCGTGGATTACATGACCTATTTCAATTATGAACTTGCATTCTCATTCGGCGGTGGTGCTATGCCCGATTTTACTCCGGATGAGCTTCAGGTTGCCATGGATCAAACACAGGCTGCTTTTCCAGGCTCCACTCCAACAGACATATACAGGCACCAGGCAGGAAATTATTATGACGGTGTACTCCAGTCCATGTTGCCTCCAACCACCATCCTCATGTCGGACCAGGCCACTGCCAAGCTCCAGTTGTCACAACTGATCTTCAGCGGACAATACATTGTGGGTATCCAGACCGCCAAGTTGGCCCAAAAAATCTCTGAACAGAACCTGGAATTCAATGAACTCAATATCAAGGAATCGGTCATCAATGCCTACTACCTGGTGCTGATCACAGAGGAGTCCCTGGATATCCTGGAACAGAACCTGGAGAACCTGCAGGAGACCATGGAGCAGACCGAGAACATGTTCAATGCAGGGATGGCTGAGCAGACCGATGTGGACCAGATTCGCATTACCGTGAACCAACTGGATAATTCCAGGAATGCCCTGAGACGCAACCTGGAACTTAATTACAACATGTTTCGGTTCCAGCTGGGCCTGGAGGCCAATGTAGGGCTACGCCTGACTGATAAGCTGGAGTCTTTGTTCATCAGCCTTCAGCCCGAAACGGCACTGACAATTCCGTTCTCCATCGAAAACAATGTGACCTACCAGATCATGAAATCACAGGAGGAGGTCAATAAGAAACTTCTTGAATTGGAGCATTGGAATTACGCTCCCACCCTGGCAGGTTTTTATAACTACAACGCCAAGATCATGACAACCGGTTTTGATATGACTCCAAATCACCTGGCAGGTCTTTCCCTGGCGGTCCCGATCTTCTCAAGCGGAATGCGTAAAGCGCGTGTGGACCAGGCCCGGATTGACTATGACATGTCTCAACTCAACAGGAGTATTCTTGAAGATCAACTGCAATTGCAGGAGAAACAAATTAAGTACAACCTTCAGAGTTCCATGGAAAACTTCTTCACCCAGAAAGAGAATGTGGAGGTTGCCCAGCGTGTAGTTAACAGTTACCGGCGGAAATTTGAACAGGGGATGGCCTCCAGTCTTGACCTAACCCAGGCCAATAGCAATTACCTGGATGCGGAGAGCAATTACCTCTCTGCCATCATGGAAGTGATGAATGCCAAACTGCAACTCGATAAACTAATGAATAACCTTTAACCAGACGATACAGACATGAAAACAATACCCATCATGAAAACAATAAAAATCGCATTGCTGACACTCATTATCGTTTCGGCATTTACCTCCTGCAATATGAAACCTCCGGGAGAGACAGCCCCTGACGCAGCCGTCGTTGAAGAGAAGATCCAACCCGTAAAGGTGATGGATCTTATCTATACTGAGACTGCCATAGAACAGAACATCACAGCCACCATCAAACCATTCGAAGAGACCTATCTCTCACCAGCCCTTCAGGGCCGGATCCGGTCAGTCAAAGTAGAGGTGAATGATCATGTGAAGAAAGGTCAGTTACTGGTAGAAATGGACCGAACCCAGTTGGATCAGACCCGGCTTCAGTACGAACAGCTAAAAACCGACCTGGCCCGTATGGATACCCTGCTTCAGTATGGATCCGTTACCCAGCAGTCGTACGACCAGATGAAATCCCAGGTGGAGGTGACAAAACTTGTCCTCAAAAACCTGGAAGAAAATACACTGCTCAGGGCTCCCTATGCAGGGATCATCACGGGAAAATATTACAACGATGGAGAGCTTTTCTCCCCTACTCCAAATACACCCGTGGGGAAAGCCGCACTGGTTTCCCTTATCCAGATCGATCCTTTAAAGGTGATCGTGAACATGAGTGAAAAATATCTGCCCCAGGTTAGCGTGGGTATGGAGGCAAAAATCCACACCGAGGTATATCACAATGAAGTGTTTGAAGGAAAAGTTTCCATGATCCATCCAACTGTAAATCCCACTACAAGGACCTTCACCATGGCCATAAGGGTCCCCAACAGGAGCGGAAAAGTACGGCCGGGAATGTTCGCCAGGGTAAAACTGAAGCTGGGCGAGAAAGATGCCCTGCTGGTCCCCTCTAATGCTGTCTTACAACAGGCAGGAACCAATGAAAGGTTTGTGATGCTCCATGACAACGGAGTTGCTAAGAAGGTTACAGTCAATATCCTTAGCCGGCATGACGATCAGCTGGAAATTGCTTCAGCCCTGCTTAAAGGCGGAGAAGAGGTGATCGTAGCCGGACAAACCAACCTGGAAGATGGTGACCCGGTAAATGTGGTGGTTGAATAATTTAAAGCTTTTGCTATGAGTATTTATGGAAATGCGGTCAGACGGCCGATTACAACAATAATGATCTTTGTGGCATTGATTGTGATGGGAGGATACTCCCTCAACAAGTTGCCCATCGATTTCTACCCGGACATCGATTTTCCGGCCATCTCTGTGCTTACTACTTACAATGGTGCCAGTGCAGCTGATATTGAAACCAATGTCACCCGGACCATCGAGGATAATTTGAATTCCGTTAGTAATCTGAAAGAGATTACCTCCACCTCTCGTGACAACATGTCCATTGTGGTTTGCGAATTTGAGTGGGGGACCAACCTGGATGAAGCCTCCAATGAAATGCGGGATGCCCTCAGTTTTGCAGAACAATTCCTGCCCGAAGAGGTGGGTAAGCCATCGCTCTTCAAATTCAGCGCCAGTGCCATGCCCATCCTCTTTTATGCGGTTACTGCCGAGGAGAGTTACCCGGCCATTGCCACGATCCTGGATGAAAAGTTGATCAATCCCTTAAACCGTGTGGAAGGAATCGGGTCGGTGGGACTCATGGGAGCACCCGGTCGCGAGATCCAGTTGGATATTGATCCCCGGAAAATGGAGTCATACAACATCTCGGTGGAACAGATTGCGGGTGTCCTGAACGCGGAAAACCTGAACATGCCTGCCGGGAATATCGAAATGGGTATGATGGATTACCCGCTTCGCGTGAAAGGTGAATTTCCCGATAGTGATGTTCTCAACGACCTGGTGCTGGCCAGTTTTAACGGACAGACCATCTATTTGAGTGATGTGGCCTCCATCAAGGATACCATCAGGGATGCGACCTTTGATGAGCGAATGAATGGAAAGACCGGGTTGAGGGTCATTATCCAGAAACAGTCAGGTGCGAATACGGTTCAGGTAGCCCGTGATGTGAATGCCATGATGCCAGGCCTGCTCGAATCACTTCCGGATGATGTGGAGGTTACCCTTTTCTGGGATTCCTCAAGTTTTATTGAAGGCTCCATTAATAACCTGACCAATACCCTGATGTTTGCAGGGATCTTTGTAATCCTGGTGGTACTTTTCTTCCTGGGTCGGTGGCGGGCCACATTCATCGTGATCCTTACCATACCCATTTCACTCATAGTCGCCTTTATCTACCTCTACATATCGGGAAGTTCCATAAATATCATCTCCCTCTCTTCCCTTTCTATTGCCATTGGAATGGTGGTGGATGATGCCATTGTGGTGCTTGAGAATATTACCAAGCACGTGGAAAGGGGAAGTCGACCCAGAGAAGCAGCCATTTATGCCACCAATGAGGTTTGGCTTGCCGTGATTGTAACCACATTAACAGTTGTGGCCGTATTCCTCCCGTTAACTTTAATTGGGGGAATGACGGGTGAGTTGTTCCGTCCGCTGGGATTTGTGGTGACCATTACTGTGGTTACTTCCACATTGAGTGCCATTACCCTCACTCCCATGCTCTCTTCCAAGTTGATGAAACTGAGAAAAAAGCCTGTGAAAGCGCGGGCAATGAGTTATGACAACAGCATTGGCAGATTGCTTAACGGACTTGACAACTTCTATGAAAGAACGCTGCGTTGGGCACTGCGATTTCGTGTGGTTGTGCTTGTGGGGGCTCTCCTCATTTTCTTAGGTTCTATGGCAATTGCCGGAAAACTCGGATTTGAGTTTATGCCGGAGGCTGACCAGGGGTCCATGACTGCAGCCATTGAATTACAGACGGGCTTGCGCGTGGATGAGACCACAAAAATTGCCCGAAAGATCGATAAGTATATTGAAGATAACCTGCCTGAGGTTGTTTATTATTATACTTCAGCAGGTGCCGACGACCAGGGGGGTATGATGTCCCTGTTCTTTGAATCGGGTTCCCACAGGATCAATTACAGCATGATGCTGGCTCCCCAGGAGGAGCGTGCCAGAAACGTGATGGATATTTCAGATAACCTGCGGCAATACCTGGCAACAATTCCTGAAATTGTCAACTTTGATGTGGTTCCCAATGGAGGCATGGGAGGAACCACGGAGAATAATGTGGTAGTGGAAATTTATGGATATGACTTTGAAGCGACCTCAGCCATCGCTTATGCGCTGGCTGACAGTGTTATGTCTGTACACGGCGCAACCAATATAAGTGTGAGCCGGGATCCTTCAAAACCGCAGTTGCAAATTGTTCCCCAACGAGAGAAGATGGCACAGCACGGGTTGAACACCTTTACATTGGCCAATGCCGTCCGAAACAGGGTAGAGGGTCCCTACCTGACCCGCTACAGGGAAGAGGGAGATGAGTACGATATTGTGTTGCGGTTTGTGGAAGAGGAACGAAATACGATCTCCGACCTCAACAATATTGCACTTCAGAACATGAAAGGGGATATGATCCGGCTGTCAGAAGTTGCCGGTATCGAAGAGCATTGGTCACCCCCCAATATTGAACATAAAAGCAGGGAGCGCATCGTGACGGTTTCAATCACTCCCTACAAAGTACCCTTGAATAAACTTGCCGAACAGATCCAGGGCAAGATCAACAATATGGAGATTCCCCCGGAGATCAACATTCAAATGGGAGGAGCCGTGGAAGATATGATGGAATCGATGATGGACCTGATGCTTCTGCTGGTACTCAGTCTGGTGCTCACTTACCTGGTCATGGCTTCACAGTTTGAGTCTTTGAAAATGCCGCTCATTATCATGTTCTCCATCCCTTTTGCCTTCTCAGGAGTGGTCCTGGCCCATCTGGTTACAGGAATTACAATGAGTGTGATCTCCATGGTGGGAGGTGTGATGCTGGTGGGTATTGTGGTCAAAAATGCCATTGTACTGGTTGACTACATTAATCTGATGAGGGATCGGGGATACGAACTGCGTGAAGCCATCGTTATATCCGGGAAATCAAGGCTACGTCCGGTACTAATGACCTCCCTGACAACCATACTGGGGATGCTTCCGCTTGCCATGAGCAAAGGTGATGGTTCGGAGATCTGGAGTCCCATGGGAATTGCTGTGATCGGGGGACTTATTTTCTCAACCGTAGTGACCCTAATCCTGATTCCGGTTATCTACCAGATGTGGCACAGAAAAAGTGCCAGGCGAAAGAGAGCAATTGAATATGATTTTATGAACGGAGAAAGCTTAGAACAATGAAAGCACTATTTATAGTCTACAACCAGGCACAGACCGAAAAGGTGGAATACCTTTTTGAAAAATTGAAGATCAGGGGATTTACACGCTGGACCGACCTTACCGGCCGGGGCAGTGTGGATGGTCCACCGCACATGAATACCCACACCTGGCCGGAACAGAATACGGCCAGGCTTGCCGTGGTAGAAGATGAGATGGTTGAACCCATTCTTGAAGGAGTGAAAAGAATGGACGAGGTCAACAAGGATGTTGGTATCCGGGCATTTGTCTGGAATGTGGAAGCGATGTACTAGTTGCTGTACAACTAATAAGGCGAAAGGCGAAAGGCGAAAGTCATAAAGGCGAAAGTGAATAGATGAAAAATTGGAGATTCAAAGAGACACTTGTGGCTGGAATAGTACTCAGCCTGATCCTTACAACCGGTTGCACCATAAACACACCGGTTCAGAAACCACTGAACTATCTTTTTGAAAGCGGAACAGAAGGGTACCATACATTTCGAATTCCTGCCATTGTGACCACCACAGAGGGCACCGTCCTTGCCTTTGCAGAAGGACGGAAGGATGGCGGATCCGATACAGGGGATATCGACCTTGTGATGAAACGATCGGAGGACAACGGGAAAACATGGAGCGAGCTATTGGTAATCCGGGATGATGGAGAGAATGTTTGTGGAAATCCGGCACCTGTAGTGGATAAAAGCAGAGGAACCATCCATCTGCTCTCCACCTGGAACCTGGGGAACGATAGTGAAAAGGAGATTATTGACGGAGAAAGCAAAGATACCCGGCGTGTCTTTGTGATGAGATCGGACGATGATGGGTTAACCTGGTCGGAACCCGAGGAGATTACATCAACGGTGAAGAGAGAGCAATGGACCTGGTATGCCACCGGTCCGTGCCACGGGATCCAGTTGAATGTAGGCGCTCACAGGGGAAGACTCCTTATTCCCTGCGACCATATTGAGGCCGGATCTAAAAAATACTTTTCCCACACCATCTATTCCGATGATCATGGTGAAACCTGGGAGCTGGGCGGAACAACACCCCAGGACCAGGTGAATGAGTGTACGGTTGCTGAATTGTCGGATGGGAGGTTGATGTTAAACATGCGGAATTATGACCGGTCCCAAAAGTCCAGAAAAATTGCCTTCAGTGAAGATGGAGGTGTGACATGGAGTGACATCTTTGCCGACACCACCCTCATTGAGCCCATATGTCAGGCCAGCTTGCTGTTGTTCTCCCATGAAAAGGAGGAAAAGCATACCCTGTTATTCTTAAATCCCGCGGACGAAAACAAGCGGCAAATGATGACCCTTCGGAGCAGTGGGGATGAAGGCTCCACCTGGAGAGGATCCCTGGTGCTGCATGAGGGACCGTCTGCCTATTCAGATTTAACCCGGCTTTCGAACGGAAACCTGGGATGCCTTTATGAAGCCGGGAACTCCACTCCCTACCAGGGAATTGTTTTCCAGGAAATCCCCTGGCAGCAACTTGAAAAAGCAGCTTTAAACTAAAACTATCCGCATTGGGATGCTAGGAGGTGAATTCCTTGTCCCAGTTACTGGATTGCTTACCAGTTAATGTTGAGATGGTCAGTTTCAGAATAACGATACGCTCAACCTCTTTTGACTCAAATTCAGCCAGATCAGGGGCACCATGTTGGGTCATGATAATCTCCAATGCCTTTCTCTTGCTTTCAAAATCAGTAACAATTTCAACCTCTCCATAACCGATCACTGATCTGTAGAGTGTGGCCCATCTACACGCTTTCTCTTTTGGAATGACCCTGGCAGTATGTTCCACCTCAAAACATACGGTACTGTTCTTATTCAGGAGGTCAATTTTCTTCCCCTCTGGTGCCGAGTGGATATAAATACAACGATCCTTATATCCATAATTGAAGGGGAGTATATAAGGAACCTTACCATCTGTCATGGCAACTCTGCAAATCTCGGCTCCTGAAAGTATTTGCTCGATAATTGCCGGATCATGAATTTCCTGATTCGATTTTCTCATAATATGAAGATAATCATTTCCAGCTTCCGGAAAATCAAGTATTTTTGTTCTTCAAATTAATAGCAGATGAGAAGAAGGAGTTTTCCATGGATCGGGGCGATGTTTTTAGCAGTAGGCTTAACCGTAGGAGGCCTGTCTGGGTGTGCCGAGAATCCGGAACAGCGTGCAAAGGAAGGTGGCAAGGAGATATTGTTTGATGAGAAAGTGCACGACTATGGGGAGATTGCCCAGGAGAGTGACGGTACCTGGTCTTTTGTATTTCGGAATATTGGGAAAGAGGCCATTGTGATCAACCAGGTGCGCAGTACATGTGGATGTACCATACCTGCGTGGCCAAGAGAACCCATTGAACCCAATGGTACCGGAGAGATCACTGTAGAATATGACACTAGTAAGGCAGGCACTTTTATGAAGTCTGTTTTTGTCTACACAACTGCTGTCAACTCACCGGTAAAATTACAAATCAAAGGGAAAGTAGTTCCCGTAGAAGAATAGCTATTATGCCAACCATTTCACAAAAAGGACAATTGATGCCGGCATCTCCCATCCGGAGGCTGGTGCCCTATGCCGAAGAGGCAAAAAGGAGAGGGCGAAAGGTATACCACCTCAACATTGGTCAGCCCGATATTAAAACTCCTGAAGTGGCCCGGGAAGCAGTGAAAAACATGACCGACCAGGTAATCCAGTACAGTCACTCCGCTGGGAACGAGAGTTACAGGAGGAAACTGGCCACTTTTTATCAAGGCATTGGGATTCATGTGGATCATACCGAAATGCTGGTGACTACAGGTGGTTCGGAAGCCATTACTTTCGCACTGATGTCCACAATAAATCCGAATGAAGAGGTGATCGTTCCTGAACCTTTCTATGCCAACTACAATGGTTTTTCTGTCTCGGCAGGAGTAAAGGTCGTTCCCATTACATCGGACATTCAAAGTGGATTTGCACTGCCTCCCATGGAGGAGTTTGAAAAGGCTATTACGCCAAGAACCCGTGGGATCATCATTTGCAATCCCAACAATCCTACCGGTTACCTCTATTCACAGGAGGAGTTGGAAAGGCTTGGGGAGATCGTCAAAAAGCATGACCTGTATCTTTTCTCGGATGAGGTTTACAGGGAGTTCTGTTATGATGGGGAAGAGCACTTTTCGGCCATGAACCTGAAAGGGCTGGAACAACATGTGGTTTTGTTTGATTCCGTCTCCAAACGATACAGCATGTGTGGAGTACGCGTAGGAGCACTGATCTCAAAGAACAAAGAGGTGATATCCACAGCACTGAAATTTGCCCAGGCAAGGTTGAGTCCGCCCTCTTACGGGCAGGTAGCCGGAGAAGCAGCACTGGATACTCCAGCATCCTACTTCGAGGAAGTCATGGAGGAGTATATTGAACGCCGTGATTTCATGGTGGAGGCACTGAACCGGATGCCGGGGGTAATCTGTCCCACACCCAAAGGAGCTTTCTATACGGTGGTGCATCTGCCTGTGGACGATGCTGATATTTTTGCACAGTGGATCCTCAGTGATTTTGAGTACAAAAACCAGACAGTGATGATGGCTCCAGCATCCGGATTTTACTCAACACCTGGATTAGGCAAGCAGGAGGTACGCATCGCCTATGTTTTGAAAAAGGAGGAGCTTGCCCTGGCCATGGAAACCCTGGCAGAAGCTTTGAAGGCTTATCCTGGAAAGACCAAATAATGGCTCCTGACCTGTTAACAACGTGCGTATTCAATTATTGACTACATTTGCGATTTAACCATTAGAACGAAAGAATTGAATTTTAGTGAATTCGGATTTGATCCCTCAGTGATGGAGGGAATCGAAGCCATGGGGTATGAATCACCCACACCCATCCAGGAACAGGCCATACCAGCCATTCTTCAAGGAAAAGACATCATTGGATCGGCACAGACCGGAACTGGAAAGACTGCGGCCTTTCTGCTTCCCGTGATCCAGAATATTATCTCTATAAGGGAATCCAATAAGACCCGTGCACTGGTAATCGTTCCCACCCGTGAACTGGCCATGCAGATCGACCAGCAGATGGAAGGTTTCTCCTATTTTACATCCGTTAGTTCCATTGCAGTTTATGGCGGAGGTGATGGTCAGTTGTTTGCCAGGGAGAAAAAAGCGCTTTCCGAGGGAACCGAAGTAGTGATCTGCACTCCTGGTAGAATGATTGCACATCTGAACAGTTCCTATGTGAATTTTGACGAATTGCAGTACCTGATTCTGGATGAGGCAGACCGAATGCTCGATATGGGATTCTATGATGATATCATGAAGATCATCCAGCACATCCCAAAGAAGAGACAGAATCTAATGTTTGCTGCCACCATGCCTGACAAGATCCGGACCCTGGCCAAAAAAGTACTGAATAATCCGGTGGAAGTCAGTATAGCCATCTCAAAACCTGCAGAAAAAGTGCTCCAGGTAGCCTATGTGCTTTATGAAACACAAAAGCTCCCGCTGGTAACCCACCTGTTGAAGGGCCGTGACCTGAAGAGTGTGATCGTTTTCTGCTCTACAAAACTATCAGCCAAACAGCTGGGGCGACAACTGAAAAGAGAAGGATTGTTGGCACAGGACATTCATTCTGACCTTGATCAGAAAGCACGTGAGGAGATCATGCTTCAATTCAGGAATCGAAAATTAAATATCCTGGTGGCCACCGACCTGCTTTCCAGGGGAATCGATATTGACAACATCGAACTGATCATCAATTATGACGTGCCTCAGGAGGGAGAGGATTACATCCATCGCATTGGCCGAACTGCGCGGGCTGAGTCTGAAGGGGTGGCCATCACCCTGATCAGTGAGCAGGAGCAATCCAAGTTTTCCAGGATTGAGAAGTTACTTGGAGATGCTGTCACAAAAGCGATGGTACCGGAGCAGTTTGGAGAAGCTCCCGAATACAATCCTGCCAAATACAGAGGCAGAGGTTATGGTGGCCGACATGGAGGCAAATACAGTGGTAAAGGTTCTGGTGGTAGCAGATCCGGGGGCAAGAGGTCCGGGGGTAGAAGCTCTGGGGGAAGAAGCTCTGGGACCAGGGACTCAGGCGGAAAACAGAGAGGAAAATATTCCGGAAAGAGGAATAAACCTGGTCATGACTCCCGGAATAAATAACAAAATTCAAGATTAGAAATGAGTAACTCCAGCGGGATTTTGAAACAAATTGCTGAGAACTCCACTGCTGACCGGATTGGTTTTCATTTCAGTCATACATCAGGTAATTTTTACGTTTCTCCAGGTAGCATTTTAGCTCCTTCTGCCAGCTTTGCCTGATCTGTTCCTCGTTCAAACCCATTTCAATTTGCTTTCTCAAGGTCGCGGTTCCTGCAAGTTTTTCAAAAAAAGAGGTGAAAAATTCCTCTTTCCGGGGGTATTTCGAATATGCATCCAGTAACCAACGCAAATGTAACCTGGACCACCCATTTGTGGGAATAAAACCGGTGAGATTGGCTCCATAACAAAGCTGATCCTTAAACTTTGGATTTCCTGAAACTCCTGGAATGGAAACAGGTGTAAAGCTGAATTCACCTTCCAAATCCGGATGACCGTATACCTCAAAGGGCCATGGAGTTCCCCTCCCTTCACTCATGACTGTCCCTTCAAAGAAACAGGTGGAGGGGTACATCAATATGGCGTGATCGTTGGCAAGGTTTGGAGAGGGACTAACCGGCATGGAATAGGGCTTTCCATGGAAATAGTTTTCACAGGGGATCACCTGCAGGTTACACTGCACCCCACCTTTTAACCACCCCTCTCCGTTGATCATCATGGCCAATTCCCCGATGGTGAGTCCATACATTACCGGAATGGGATGCATTCCAACAAAAGAGGTGTACTCAGGTTCCAGGAGCGGACCATCTACTATTCCACCATTGGGATTGGGACGATCCAACACCAGTAGGGGCACTCCATTTTCGGCACACGCTTCCATCACATAATGGAGGGTGCTGATGTAGGTATAAAACCGGGCTCCCACATCCTGGAGATCAAATACCACCAGGTCTACCCCTTCCATCTCTTCCGGCAGGGGTTTTTTATGATTTCCATACAGGGAGATTATGGGGATCCC
>JBDLIX010000105.1:0-18431 GCA_039714655.1 Bacteroidota bacterium | reverse complement strand
TTTTGATCAGGTGACTGCTATTGAAATTCCAGGATCCCAAAAAACTCCGGCTGATGGAAGTCAGGTTTTGGCAGGTCAACCGGAGCCCAGGTGATCCAGTGGGGATGAGAGGTTTTGTCGGCACATTTGTAAAGGTTTGCCCGCCAGATGGTTCCGGATTCAGGGTTGGGGAAAGCATCATAATTGTTCAGCATGGAGAAGGGGATTCTGTATTCCACACTCCAGGTAGTCTCCTCCTGGATTTCCGGATCCACTATCACAGGAAGTGTGTGAGCCACTTCAATTTCCTCTATATGCGCTTCACTAATGTGGTTCTGATTGGTTCGGGGTTCTGATTGGTGGTGAAACAACATGGTTCCGCCACAATTCATCTCCAGGTTGAAATAGCCACTGCGGGTGCTGTCATCCGGACTGAAAAAGAACTCTACGCAGCTGTCCGTAAAGACAGGGCCCTGGTTTTTCTTTGTTACCGCTTTTACATAGCGGTCCTCCACCCGGAAGATGACATACACTGCTGAATCGTCGTAAGTAATTTTTGCCTGAGTAAAAGGAAAGTGTTCCGGTCTCTCTCCCATATGGTTTTGTATCTGCAGCGGTTTTATTTTATTCCATGGAATCTTATCCCAAACAGCATTTATCTCAGGCCGGACCTTGGTTTTGTGAACCTTATAGGTGGAACCGGTTTCTGGTTGATTGCAGGCCAGGATGAAAGATATAAAAACAAACAGAAGGAGTTTTAATAGATGTTTCATAAGAGTAATAGTTTTTTTGTTTTATGGTTATACGCGGGCAGGCCATTCTAATTCTATACCCTGATTCACTAAAAACGCCTGAAATTTTTGTAGTGCTGTTTCCGAGTTTCTAATTTGCCGGGGCCCGGTTTTTTTGATAAGTGAATAGGCACATAAAGCACCGGCAACCTCGCCCACCGACCACTCCACCGGGTGAAGCCTGTAACAACCATTAGAGAGGTGGGTTGTTCCAATGTTCTTGCAGCCCGGGATGAGGTTTTCCATGCGCTCAGGAATCAGCGCCCCCAGGGGTATCTGAAAAGGGACGCTGGCCACATCAATATAGTTGTCTCCCCCTGTACTGGGGTGAAGATCCAGACGGTAGTAGCCGATCCCCACCGAATCGTGGTACGATTTAGCCAACAGGTCATCCCCTGAATTCCCGGTCACTTTTTCCCGCGCTTTCCGGGAGATATCCTGTTCCTTTATGGTATATTCGGCCCGGATCCTGCGTGACTCCCGGATATAGGGATATTTGGCCAGTCCGTCCTCTGTTCCGGTGATATCCTTCCGTATCCGCAATCCTTTCCAGCCCTGTTTTCCATCCGGCCGGGGGACCTCGGTCTGGAGCCAGTAGAGCAGGGAGAGGCTCTGCTGTTTGGCCTTATACAGATTATCTTTGCGTACCGATGCAGGGACATCCGTAATATTCCCCAGCGTGAAATCATTCTGCGGCCAGTTCACCAGGGTAATATCGCTCTGAAAGGTTCCGGGCTGGAAATTGTTCCGGTGGATAATTCGCCGGTATAACCAGAGATTCAGGGTATCTGTTGCCGGAGCATCGCCACACTTGCCCGGAGGGATAAAAGAGGGTGTTTTTAGCTCCAGCGTTCTGGGATTGGAATAGTTTAATGATAGCAGGGGTCCGGGCCAGGGTGGTTTCAATGGCGGAATGTACCTTTTCCAGAAATCATACATGGCAGGACGTTCGATCGTATGATCCTCATCCGCCAGGTGTTCCATGGCAAAACAGTGGGTGAGGGCCTGAATGTTTTCGGGATCAGCCTTCTCTGGTGCATGGGGTTCCCCGGTCTGGTTCCGGGATTCAGCTCCGATGGAATACTCCGTTCCTGAGAGAGCAAGCAGGTCACCCTCCTCACTGGCATCTATAAACATCTTTCCATGGAAGATAACCGCACTGTCCCGGCCCTGTACAGAACAACTTACAGCGCGAATCTTATCATGGTCAGTGAAGGCTTCCGATGGTTCTGTCTGAAGGAAGATCCGGAGCTGACCGCTGCTGACTGCCGGGGCCAGCATCGATTCCAGTACGGCCACAGAGACAGCCGGTTCATGGCAGATCATGGAGACCAGACCATTGCCGGGATTCAGAAACGTCTCCCTGCTGGCAGATGGAGATAAAGGATAGTTTTGCTTGTAATAAGTCCGGATCCCGTTGCGATAGGCAGCATAGGTATCTGTGCGCCCAAAAGACTCTATCCAGCCATGCTCATCGGGTGGCACAGCCTGCTGGCTAACCTGTCCCCCGATCCAGTCGGTTGGTTCAGTCATGATCACCGATGCCCCGTTCCTGCATGCAGCCAATGCAGCTGCACATCCACCCAATCCGCCTCCAATGATCACAATATCGGCCTGGAACTCCTTACCGGCATCACGCGTCATGCTGGTGTCCGGTGTGGAATTCCATCCCCATGGAGTGATTGCTCCGGCACCGAGCCATCCGCATTGTTTAATAAACCGTCTGCGTATCATCTACTCCTGCGGTCCGGTATTAAGCCTGCCCGTTCAGCAGGATCTCTCTGAGCCGGTCTGCCACGATCCGCTCCTGTCCGGGAATCATCATCCAGGTTGTAATCCCTATATGTTCTGCACTTCCCACCGTTTCAATGGAGGGATGCCCGTTCCGGAGCTTCTCTCTTGCCTCATCGGTGGTCAGTCCAACACTATCCGGATCCAGTGAGATATTCAGTGAAGGAACATGATTGGCAACGGGGGGCACATGGATTTCAGGCTTCACACCCGGTATGGAAACTACCGCATCGTGGATGGTCTGGATCTGCTTCTCCCACAATTCCCATTCAGCTTCGTGATCCCTCGCCAGATAGGATTCGATTGTAACAAGCATGCCCAGGATCTCTTCCTTATTCACTTTCATTCCCCTGCCAACGGTATTTCCCCTGGGTGCAGCATGCAAGCGGGCTGCATCAATATACTTCTTTTTTCCCATCAGCAATCCGGCACTTTGCGGTCCCTGCAACCCTTTCCCGCCGGAAAAACAAACCAGGTCAAATCCCATATCGTTATACCTCCAGAGGTTTTCCACAGGTGGTACATCTGCAGCAGCGTCATTAAAGGTTGGGATATTGTGCTTCTGACCAATCTCAACAAACTCTTCGTCCCTGATCTCTCCTTTGAAGTTATTTGCATTGAGAAATAACATCATGGCAGTTTTCTCGTTGATGGCTCTCTCCATCTCTTTTCTGGTGACCACCTCTACCATTTTCACACCACAATTCCGGACTGCATGCTCATAACCAAACCGGTGTGCCTTCTGAATAATCACCTCACTTTTCATGCCTGTCAGATCAGGAATCTGTATTACATTCTTTGTATCCATACCCGAAAGGACACCTGCCGTTCCCAGGGTCATGGCCGACGCAGCCCCGGCACTGATAGTGGCTGCCTCACAATGCAACAGGGAGGCAATTCTCTCCCCCACCTTATCCTGCAGATCATCCAGCAGCACATACTCATTGGTGGCATAGTTATAGGCCTCAATCACTTCCGGACGCATCAGGCACCCGGTCATGAAAGTATAGGTCCCCGCAGCATTGATAAAGGTTCGGCAACCCAGTTCCTTGAAATAGTCCCGCCGGACCCGGGGTGCCGGTTCAGGAGTATAAGCAAAAAGGCCCGTGCCGAATATCCCTCCCACCAGGGGCAGTCCGGCCATCCTTTTGATAAGTGTTCTTCTGGTAACCATAACTTATTAATTCAGTGCTGCTATACAATCAATTTCAACTAACGAATCTCCTGGTACACCTCCGAATACGGCGACCGTCGTTCTTACCGGAGGAGAATCCCCGAACCTTCCCCGGTAGACTTTGTTCATGGCATGATAGTCATTCAGGTCATGTAAATAGACATTGACCTTCAGCACCTTGTCCATGGAGGAGCCATTCTTTACCAGCTCTTTTTCCAGCTCTTTGAGTACATGATCGGTGTGGTCAGCAATGTCTCCTTCAAAGTGGGCGCCCTTACCTGCAATATAAACGAGTCCACCATGCACTACGCCTCCTGAAAAGAGAGGAACATCATCGGATTTGGTGATGTTTGACGCAGTTTTCTTGCTGGTTCCGGCTTTAGGAACAGCAGCTTTTACCTGTGTGATTCCCAGTCCAACTGCCATGGCTGCAAGTACACCTTTCAAAGCTTTTCTTCTTGAGTTTTCTTGAATTGTTTTCATTCGTTTAAATTTTATAATTATTTGGTAATAAAATGAGTTTAGATATTAGTTTTAACTTTCACTTTCCCCTTTCCCACTTTTACTCTTTCCCACTTTTACTCTTTCCCACTTTTACTCTTTCTTACTTTTGTCGTTCCACTCCGGCATGGAAATTCCATTGAGGTCCCAGACCACCTTCCCCTCCCTGATGGTCAGCTCACACTCCAGTTTTTGGGTTCCCCGGATCTTCCAGCCCTTTATGTCTGCATACCCGAAATCCCCCTCCTTCAGGCTCAATACTGCAATATCGGCCACTGCCCCCTCACTCAGATGCCCCAGCTCTTCATGGTTTATAACCTGTGCCGGTAACCAGGTTGAGCGTGAAATGGTCTCCTGCAGGGGCATCCCCATATTGATAAACTTGGACATAACATTCACCATATCCTTCATGGCGGCATTCATGCTCCCCGTATGCAGGTCGGTACTGATGGTATTGGGCGGGAACCCCTGTTCCAGAGCAGGGATCGCCTGTTCAAAAAGGAAACTTCCGCCTCCATGTCCTACATCAAATATCACACCCTTCTCCTGAGCTTCAGCCACATAGGGCCTTACTATGCTGTTGTCATCCACAACGGAGCCCCTTCCCTTCACATGGGCAAAACAGTGGGTGAAGATATCTCCCGGTCTCAACTTGTCCAGTAACAATGTCTCAAGGGAGAGTTGAGGGATATGCCCTCCAAAATCGATCATTACCGGCATATCGGCCAGTACACCGGCCTCCACGGTATTGTCCAGCGGGTCCCATTCCGGCCCCATGTAGTGTGCAAGCTTAATGCCTACGATAACATCCTTGTTCTTTCCGGCCACGATGGCGGTCAGTTTGGGGTCCATATCCCTCAGATTCTGTTCTATGGCACCTCCTTTCATCCCGGACCCGACAATGTTCAGGAAAGCGAGCACCCGGGTGGCAGAATGATCAACGGTCTGTTCCCTGAAGGTTTTGAAATTCTTCCATCCGGCACTGCCTGCATCCACAATGGTGGTTACTCCCGACCTGAATGTAAATGCATCGGGGGGAAGGCTTGCATAACTGTTGCTGATGTATGCATCATCCATGGTACCCCAAAAAACATGCGCATGTATATCGATGAGCCCCGGAACAATATACAAACCGGTAGCATCAACCATACGTTTTGCTTTTTCTGCCGCTATCCGGGGGGATACCTCAGCAATTACACCATCAGAAACTGCCACATCCATCTTTTGATCAATGCTGTTTTTTGGATCGATCAGGTGGGCGTTCTTAATTAACAGGTCGTATTCCTGTGCTGCTGCGGTATAACCGGCAAACAGGAAACCCAAAGCCAAAAACTGGATTCTTATGAAATTTCTCATATCAGATAATTTTATCATTGATTGTACCTGAATGTAACAACCCGTCTACTTTCACATACCAGGTGTAGATCCCCTCTTTTACCAGGCTGTTGCTGTTATCCTTGTGATCCCACCGAAGTTCTGCTTTGGTGGATATTGTTGATGATGATCCCAATGATCTGATCACATTTCTGTCACTATCCTCAATGCGGGATTCAATGGAGTGCTCTCTTCCTGAACGATCCATAAACAGCTCAACCCGGTACTCCTTGTTCTCCCTCCGGATCTCTCCCATGCGCGAGAGGCTATTCTGAAGTATGGGAATCTCTGTCAGGTCCGGCTCGGCCGACAGGTCATATGATCTCAGATCATCCTGGGACATGCTTCCCAGTTCATGCTTTTCCGATGCCCTCCTTAGAAAGGATGCGTTGGGATGCCCATTGGCATGCCAAATGTCTTCCGTACTGATCAGGCCCAAACCCTCTGTGTGTCGAACCTGGTTTATGAGTCCAAGCTGATATGTGTCCAGGGCAACCGGGTCTTTGCTGACTGCTATGGTATTGGCCTGGAATACCTTTCCGGACAGGGCACCGCCGTGGTGCACACCCACAAGGGCATCCAGCAGATTGAGAATATAAGGTGCCTGTTGATTGACATGCTTATAGAACACAGGAGAGCATCGTTTAGAACCTGCGTAGGGGCTCTGCTCATCGTTCCAGATCAAGCCGTGGGTACCCATCGGATTGTCCGTACATCCGTAATTATTCTTCATGGCTCCTGTGATCCCTGCTTCCCGGTGGTCCTTGGCGATGATATAGTTGATCAGGAAATCATGTTCATATACCCCGGAGTAGATGCGCTGAGGGGCTTGAAATTTTTCAGGAAAGTCCGGAGCGGCAATAAACTCCGGAGCATCGTCAGGTAACTCCAGGGGGCTCGATGACTTGATCCAGTGAAGCCTGCAGGCACCGGGCCGGGCATCTTTGAACAGACCATTACCGGACTGTAAAACAGGGCGATATCCCTGTACTATCGGATAATATTTGCGGAATCCTATGGAATACATCCGCTCAAACAGTGTGATGTTCTCCACTGGAAATGTGCCATCCAGCATCTGGGCCAGGCCGGTGACTATGGCGTTGGTTACAGCGGTTTTGGGTCCGAAAGGACAAACCATTGTTGACCAGTCATTCTCCTTGTCATTTCTGCGGTCCCCATATGAAAAATTGAGTTTTACACCGATCCGGGTATTTTCGTTGGGATGACCTGCCGGAAAGAGTGATTCCCATGCTTTACCCACACTGTTCTGCCCTGTGATTTTCATCACCGCCGTATCAACCATCCTGGCCACACGCATATTCAGTATGTCGAAGGAGAGGATCTTGTCAACAATCACTCCGTCTGTGTTTGCTTTCTTACCCGCTTTGTAACTCACACTGGTCGCCAGTTTGTCCAGTACACTTACAATGGGAGATGCATAGTTATCTGCATACAACCATAATCCTCTGTGATGGACCAGAGGTGCCGTCAGGAGGGAACCCACACCATATTTAATAAACTCTCTTCGCTTCATCTTTGAAAGAAGGTTAGTCGGTATCAATAAAACATGGAGTCTCGACTCTCTTTGCTGTATGCCGGGGAGCCAATTATTCGATCCTTGTGTGCTCACTATCCCTGTAGCAAACTACGGGGATGGGGTGCGCAAGAATCATGAAATGTAGCAAAAAAAACAGAGAGTATCAACTTCTGTTACTTTTGCAATTAATCTACCACATCATGTGTGAACCAGTGTTTATTAAAAAAGTAGTCCGGCCATCAAAAATGACGACCGGACTAACTTTTCAACTCTCCAACTATAAGAATGACCTATTTAATTAAGGTCATTTTATGTACCTGGAAGGCGTTGCCTGCCATGATTCGACAGAAATAGACCCCTCCCGACAGGTTTGCGCCGTCAAACATCACTTCATGCTGACCGGCAATCTGAGCTTCATTCACCAGGTTTGCCACTTCGGCACCGGTCACATCGTAGATCTTCATGATTACATCACTGCTGGATGGCAGATTGTACCTGATCCTTGTGGTGGAACTGAATGGATTGGGATAGTTCACCAGATCAAGATCTGTTAGTTCTATTTCACCGACCGAGTAAGCATGACCATTCTCCCATGCAGCGACCATTTCCGGGCCGAACCAGTTCAGGTCTCCCAGCGGATAACCATCACTTCCGGCAGTCATGAGTGCCTCCGTAGTTGGCTTAAACTCGAACGGCAGGGGCCAGATAAACTCTCCCTTGGCTTCATCATTCGGACTCCAGATAAGTGCATGGGGATAATCCAATGACCGCTCTGCAGCGGCAAGACGGCGTTCTTCACTTTGTAACCAAAGTATTTCAAAAGCGTCGTCCGGTATGGCCATGGAGAACTCAGGATCATAGTCGGTACCATCATCCGGGGTCCAGTTATTTTCAATGGTCCATCCATATCTGTCAGCCCAGTATGCGTTGGACGGCGTAAGGAACGGTTGTTCGGTCACAGTGTGGGCATCATTCCAATCCAGCACCCGTTGTTCGTTAAACTTCAGGTTGTTGGTTGCAACAAATATCCGTTCCAGACCATCCATGTCGACCGAATCAATTACATGCGGAAAACTGATGACTTCGCCATTCAAAGTGTCTCCGAAGTCGTCATAGCTGATATGGTCACCTTCATAATATACTGTATCTGCCTTCAAACGTTCACCTACATAACCCCTGATGTGAGAATTGTAATAGATATTGTTGGTCAAGGTATATTGATAGCCATAGTTTTTA
Organism: Bacteroidota bacterium; assembly: GCA_039714655.1. Lineage (GTDB taxonomy): Bacteria > Bacteroidota > Bacteroidia > Bacteroidales. The sequence goes on along the minus strand of JBDLIX010000105.1, from coordinate 10,048 downwards.
TAATATGTCTCACCCCAGGTATTGACATAGGTATTGTGGTCAATTACTGATTGTTGCCATGCTCCCTTTGTGGTGAGTCCTTGTGCGCGACCACCTGTAAAAAAGGTATTGTTATAGCAATGGTAGATAAGACTGTCTCCTGCATTTGCCGGCCCCAATGAACCACTATAATTATCAGCTCTTTCTGTACACAGGTTAAAGAAGATGTTATCGTGGTAATTATATGTATTACGGTTCGCTTTCCCACCATGCACTAAATAATTAAGGTTTTCTCCAACACAATTGACGATGTTGACAGTTATGCCTTCCCCATCTACAGCTACAGGCCCACCAATTGCCTCATTAGAAGGAGTATACCCTATAAACGCCACATTCTCAAGGGTGAAATCAGCCGAGGGTAAGAACATCCATAACCCCCCAGCAGTACCGGGATCTGCAACCATAGAGATCAATGCAGGTGGATCTGTATCTTCCAGGGTGTAATCCTCGCCCTTAATGACGGTTGGCTCAGTGACAAACACATACTGGTCCAGTACATAATTTTCACCTTTTTTCAAAATAAGTGTATCACCGGGATGATCAGTTACAGCATCCAGGATGGTGTTCAATCCCGACTCAACAATTATTGTTGTTTGAGCAAAGGTAATATTGCTGGTCAGTATCAATATACTCACAGCCAGTGATAAGCTTTTCAATACCAATAGTAATTCTTTTTTCATTTTTGTGAATTTTAGTTAAAAGAATGTTAGACATAAAAATGGTTACTTTCTGTTTTTCCATCACCTCCTTTCCTGGATTAGAAATGGTTGATTAGTAAGTTAGTTTGTTAGAATTTATACCTCACACCCAAATCGCCGGATACTCCATATCGCTCCTCCCGAACAGTTTTTTCGGGATAATAGGTTAATACCATCCGGTCGGGGTTATTGGTCATGTTATTCACGTTCAGGTAGAAAACCAGTCCAGGGACCTTTTTAAACTTTTGCGAAAACTGCATATCCAACCGTAGCAGTGCTGCTTTGTCCCTGTCGAAGGATTTGTTACTGGCCTGTGCCGTTGTAATGGTGGAGCCCTGGTAATAGGCAGAGATCCTTCCAGCAAATCCTCCCAACTCATAACCCAGTGCCACATTCGCAACCATGTCTGGCATCCCGATTACTTTATTCACCCGGGAGTCATGAGACCCCTCGAATATTTTGTAGGGATACTCGTCGATGTAGCTCGTTCTGAAACTGTAGAACGGGTACCTGGTCTCCGACTGCATGTAGGTCAGGTTCATGTTCAATAGTATACCATTAAAAGGCCTGGGCAGGTACGAAAAGTGTGTTTGCCAGTCAAGCTCCAGTCCCCTCACATAACCCGGCCATTGGTTGTTCTTTGGCTCCGACCAGTCCTTGTTCTGATAGGCTTCCGGAAGGCCCCACTCCTCCGGATCGATAATTTTCACAGTGTAATTCAGTACCTGATCAGTCAGTTTTTTGTAAAACGCTCCGATGGTAAACAGGCCGATCTTTCCCGTGTAAAAGGACAAATAGAGGTCGTAGTTATAATTGGTCTGAGGCTTCAGGTCTGGATTCCCCTTGCTCGTAGCAAATGAGACAGACGAGAGATAATACCTGGGACTCATCATGCTGAATGGAGGGCGGGTAACTGTTTTGGTAGCGGCCAGACGAATATCAAACCATTTGGTCGGTTTGATCTTCAGATGCATCATGGGGTAAAACTGCGCATTGATATTTCCTGCTGTTGTATCTGTTATGTAGCCCTGGTTATTATAGTCCACGCCATAACCTTCGACTATCGCATATTTGGCGGTTGTGATGTAGTCATATCTTTCATACCGGACTCCGGGCAGGAATGTAATATATTTTCCAATGTCAATCCCCGACATCAGGTAACCCGCATAGTACTTTTCACTGTTCGTATAGTCATTTACATCTTGTGTCATAAGAATGATGAGCAAGTCTTCACTATTATCCAATACAGTTTTTACCTTGTTGAAGTCGGGGAAGAAATAGGTTTTTGCTCCCAGGATAGAGAAATCCTGTTCATAGGGTTGGGCTGCAAACGTTGCATGATTCACATAAGCGTTGGTATATATCCAACCCAGGTCCGGTAACCTTTCCCGTACAACCTGGAGATATCCCCTTTCACCATGGCCATGATATAAAGAGTTTTCGCCATAAAAATTGTCATAACCTCTTTTCATATCGCGTACCTTTCCTCCAAACTTCAGGTATCCGCCTATTTTATTGCTCAGACGAAAAGGCAACTCTACATCCAGTTTGGCAGCCAGTTCCCCTGAATAGTCCTCCGCGGAACTTCTTGAGAGCCAGTTGGATATTGTACCTTCAAGATTATGACTGGCAAAATCCATGAATTCATTAATGGTGGTTGAGCTGTCAATATCACTTTTACCACCAGTCATTTTGCCACCAAAGGCATCATAGGTCATATGGTCAAGGGTTTCAGTAGTTCTGTTGGACATGGAGGCACTCCACTCCACTTTTGCTCCCAAAAGGGTATGTTCACCTCCAATTCCCTGTAAAAAATTCCTTGATAAACTCCTATCATATACTGACGCATATTTCAGGGAAGATCCGGTAGAAAAGGAATTACTGGTATTATAAGTTTCTGAGTTCAACTGGCTGAAAAATGTCTGATAATAGAGCTTCCCGTTTTTCAATCTGAAATCTGTATATAGGGTGGCTCCGTAACGGTTATTCATATTTTCGTTATGTGACAGGGCTATACCATCGAGATAGGTATTCAGAATATCTTCAGAACCGGTTGTGGAATATTCCCGGTTAGCGTAACTGGCCGACAATACATCCCGCCCACGATCCTTCCGGTCATAATTCAGGCTCACCATTACTCCTAAACGATCCTTAAAGAACCGGTTACTTAGCAATACCGATACATCCTGCATCTTGAAGGAGTTGGTAAATCCGTTGTAACCGCTCCTGACCCATATTTCCTTCTTGAATCCTGGAGGCGCCTCACGCATCTTGAATTCCACTTCCCCGCCAAGCACATCTGCATCGTGGTCGGCCATAAAAGCTTTATTGAGTTCAATACTCCCGATCATGGACGAAGAGATGGATGCCAATCCGCCATCCAGACGCATTCCATTTACGAACATGGTGTTGGAAGAGACTCCCCGGACCTTGATTTCCACAGCCTCACCTCCGCTCCGTTCTACCGAAACACCCGGGAGGCGAGCCAGTGCTTCAGCAGCATTGGCATCGGGAAGTTCCCGGATCTTTTGTTCCGAAACCACATTTTTGATAGTTCTGGCTGCAATCTGGGTATTGATCGCCTTTGCCTGTCCACGGGCCATGGCGGTGACCACCACCTCCTCGCCCTGGATAGAGGTCAGGGACAAGCGAAAATCCTGTTTGGTCACTTCTCCCGCCGACACCTTCACCGTGGCCTGGCTATCTGAATACCCGACAAAAGTAACCCTGAGGTCATATGTGCCGGGCTCTAATCTCTTCAGTGAATAGAAACCTTTTTCATCCGAAATGGTCCCAATTGTTGTACCCACCAGTTGTACATTGGCATAACTAATGAGTTCGCCGGTAGCTGCCTCGGCAATACTCCCCTGAACCTCTCCCTCTTGCTCTTGCTGGAAAAACCGCATAACTGGTTTAGGGGTTATTTCCACAGGTGGTTCCTTGGGGGTTATAATAATTACTTTGTCCCTTACTTCATAAGACATTTGTGTCTGCTCAAAGCAATGGTCCAGGATTTCATGAACCTTGGCTGCTTTAAAATCGCAATCGATTTTTGCCAGGGTTTCAAGGTCATCCACATTGTACACAAATGTGAACTCACTCTGCTCCCCTATTTCTGTCAGAAGATCTTTAAAATCAGCATTTACCAGGGTTATCTCCAGCAGCGTATTTTGAGAATATGCACCTGCTGACAGTTGAATGATACCAACAAATAGAATTAAGAAAGAGAGTTTCATGATCCGAAACAATTTGCAGAGTTTTTCACCTGAAAGATTTATTCCTGCAATACACCTTTTTTCCATATATTTGAATGGTTTAGTGTCTTATTTTATTTCCGTGCAACCGGAAGAATAAATGCTAATTCCAAGCGGAAGATGTTCCAGCATCTTCCGCTTTTTGTATTTGGTTCGAAGTTCAATAATCCATAATCAAAAGTTGATTTTCTTCTGTTTCAAATTTTATTTTTTTGGTTAATTCAAGTAACTCCAGAACCTCACGCAGATTTTTATACCTCTTTATATCTATTGAATATCTTAACTCTTTCAGTGCCTGATTATCATATACAACCTCAATATTGTACCATCTTGACAGATCATTAAATATCTCTTCAACTGTGTTTTCTTCAAAGAGTATCCTGCCCTTCTTCCATGCAATATATTGATTCACATCTACATTTCTGACAATCGTTTCCTGACTGGTAGTTACTGCCTGTTCGTTTGGTATTAAAGAAAATTCTTTCTGTGTCTCAGGTATACGAATCATAACTTTACCGGTAACCAGGGTGGTCATGATCTGGTTTTCATCCAAGTAGGCCCTCACATTAAAAGAGGTGCCCAACACATTAACGGCTATACCCGAAGTGTTTACAATAAAAGGTACATCCTGATTCTTCGCCACCTCAAAAAAGGCTTCTCCCTTAAGGTAAACTACCCGTTCCCTGCCGGAAAACCTGACCGGATATTTGATCTCTGATTCAGAGTTCAACCAGATATTTGTCCCGTCAGAAAGGGTAAGTTGATATTCTCCCCCTCTGGGTATTTTCAACGTATTATACCGTACTTTTTGAGCAGTAATTTCTTTGTCAGAGGATTTGTATACAATTTCCTTTTTATTGTTACTAATTTCAATTTTCTCATCTTCAATGTTGATATCATCCTCTTCGAGATTAAGGATGTTACCATCTGCCAGTACCAGAATAGCTTTACTTGAGCCCGGCTGAACATCAATTTCTGTTAATTGTGTTTGTTGCTCAACTTTAATGACGTACTGATATGTAAAGTATAAAGCTGCAGCAAGAGGAACAATAATAGCCGCGTAGCGTAAAAATCGCCTGGAAAATAATTTTACTCCACCATCTTTTGTTTGCTTAACAAAGCTGTTATAGGCTTCAGATTGATTGAAAGCAGATAATAACCTCAACCTGTCTACACTGTTTCTCTCATCGGTTAATGATTGATACAAAAATCTGTTGGCATCATCTTCTTCGATCCAGTCATTGAGAAGGGATTGTTCCTCCTCAGATAATGGCCGGTATTTTTCTGCAATGAGAAGATCTACAATTTGATCAGCTCTCTCAAAATCACCCATACTATTATCATTCATATAAAATATCTATTAATCCTTCTTAAGATTATGAACACCACCAGGAGAATATGGGGTGACAATGAATCGCATTTTTTTGAAAAAAAATGAGATCTGGATAAGTCAATTACTTTAACAGATATTCCCTCAAGCAACGATACGCTTTGAACTTCAGAGTTTTAACTGTATTAACTGATACTCCGATCTTCTCAGCAATCTTTTTATTGCTCAAGCCCTCCATGCTGAGCAGGATTACTTTTCTCCTCTTCGGTGATAAATTATTGACAGCAATATGGATCTGCCGGTAATACTCTTCTTCAATCATAACATCCAGGATGGACATATCTGCAACCTTCAGATTATTTGAACTATTTGCTGAAAGATCCGTATCTAACATTTTTGAATTATTCCTGATAGCATTTAAACTTGAATTTCTTACTGATTTATACAAATAGGAAGTTAACGCATTGAGTGAATTGAATATTGAGTCACCTCTCCATAACCGCAGGATTACATCTTGTACAATATCTTCTGCATCTGATCTTCGAATAGAAAATCTGCAAGAAAAACTACAGAGTGAAGCGTAATAGTGATCGTAAATGTACTTGTAACCTGAAAGTTCCTTTTGGTTGATAGATGTCACTATTTTATAGTCAGATCGGGACATAAGGCCGCTAATATAATGCAAAATACACATAGATAAAGAAAAAAACTATCTCCGGACGCCATGATTCGGAAGCGGATTCCTGTCTGACCAAAACCTGTAGTTTCCCTTTTGTGCTGTCCACCATTTTATCAATAGGAACAGATGAATAGATGAGTTGGTTATATGCCGGTATTTTGCATATTTTTGCTGAAGAATTTACTGCTTCATGGAAAAAAACAACTGGTATTCGTTCAAGAAACATCAAAAAAGAGAGCTGTTCAACATCTTCATCCTGCTCTTCCTGATATCAACTGTAAGCGGACAACCACTCCCCTTTGTGCAGTACCTGGATCATCCATGGGTGGATTCGGTACTGGCTACACTCTCGGTGGAAGAACAGATGGCACAATCCGTATGGATAGAAGCCGGACCAGATCAGAACATGGCACACCAGGTGGAGACCGACCGGATCATAAGGCAGTATGGTGTTGGCGGTCTTATTATCAGGGAGGGCAACGCTGAAAAACAGGCAGCGCTGATCAATTACTGCCAGTCGGTCAGCAAAGTCCCGCTGGCCATCGCCATGGAGGGTGTATGGGGGCCCGGTTTTCCCCATAAGATGGCTTTGGGAGCTGTTAATGAAGATTCTTTGCTGCACCGGATGGGTGTCAGGCTGGCCGCTTATTACAAAATGGTTGGCGTGCATGTGATCCTGTCACCTGCTGCTCATGAACAAATATCCGCTACCCGTGAGCAGGTATGGGATGCATTGCAGGAAAACCATATCCTGATCACCGATACAGCCAGCATGGGGATCACCCTGAACCGTTCATTGATTGAAGAGGGCGCAACAGATGCTGAGGCCGTCACCCAAAGGGCCCGTAGGATCCTGGCATTTAAATACTGGGCGGCTCTTCATCTCCCCTCCCGGGCGGATGGAATTTCGGCGGAAGCATATTCTAACAGTCCGGAGCAAAAAGCATTTATCAGGGAGCTGTATGAGCATGCACTCACCATCCTGAATAACCACAACCAGATCATTCCTCTAAAAGGTCTGGAGAAAAAGAGAATAGCCACGATTGCCATCAATCATTCTCTAAAGCTTCACGCAGGATCCAAGACGGTTTTCCAGGAGATGGTGGGGAACTATACCCGGGCAGACCATTTTTGCTGGAATCCCGGGATCACAAATGAAGATTCCCTGCTGGGGGAGCTGGACTCCTATGATGTGGTGCTGGCAGCCATATATCCTGGTTCGGGGCAACCCGATCTGTCCGGTTTTTCCGCAGGGATGGAGGGTTTTATATCATCCCTTTCAGAAAAGACCCGGCTGATCTCGGTATGTTTTGACGGTCCCGGTGCCGTTGGCAGACTGGAGGCACTCGGGTCATCAAAAGGCCTTGTGTTGGCATATGAGCAAAACAGATGGACAGAAGAGCTGGCAGCTCAGCTTATTTTCGGAGGCATTGGCGGGAAGGGCAGGCTGGCTGCAGCCATTAATGAAAGCTATCCTGCCGGACATGGGATCAGGACACCGGGCCATATCCGGTTGCAATACGGATACCCTGAAAATGCGGGAGTCTCTTCACGGATACTGAATCACAAAATTGATTCCATCGTAGTGAAGGGGCTGGAGGCGGGAGCCTATCCCGGTTGTGAGGTGATCGCTGCCCGCAAAGGGATGGTGATCTTTCACAAAACATACGGGTATCATACCTACGATTCCAGGATTGAGGTCCGTAAAGAGGACCTCTACGACCTGGCCTCTGTAACCAAAGTATCCGGACCCCTTTCCGGATTGATGCTGCTCGAAAGCATGGGCAAGTTCACTCATAAAGGCCGTCTTGCAGATTATTCTCCCGCCATGAAGGGATCGGATAAGGCTGATCTTGAGCTTAAGGATATTCTGGCACACCGGGCCGGATTGTATCCCTGGATCCCTTACTGGGAAAATACGGTCAGGAAGAACGGCAGTTATAAGAGACGTTTTCTTCGGTATAGTGCTTCCGAAAAATTCTCTATTCCTGTGGCGGAGCGGGTATACCTGAAGAGTAACTACAGGGAGAAGATCTACAAGGAGATCAGAAAGTCGCCGCTGGGCGAAAAGGAGTATCTGTATAGCGGGCTCTCCTTTTTCCTCTATCCGGAAATGATTGAGACCCTGTCGGGGGAGCGGTATGAAGATTTTCTTTCAGAGAGGATATACCACAGGCTTGGTGCATGGGATCTGGTTTTTAATCCCCGCAGATTTTATCCTTTATCAGGGATTGTACCCACCGAATTTGACTCATTGTTTCGCAGACAGCTGGTCCATGGGTATGTGCATGATGAAAGCGCAGCCATGATGGGAGGATTCTCAGGGAATGCCGGTCTCTTCTCCACAGCCAATGACCTGTTAAAGCTTTTCGAAATGTACAGGCGCATGGGTAGTTACGGAGGTGAGCAAATTATCGCGGAGGAGGTGCTGCAACAATATTCCAGTTATCAGTTTCCAGAGCTTGAGAGCCGGCGCGGCCTTGGGTTCGATAAACCCTTGCTGGGTGATCGTGACGGTACGGCGGAGGACTATCCCTGTCAGGGTGCTTCTCCCTCCAGTTTTGGACATTCGGGATTTACCGGCACATTTGTCTGGGTAGATCCTGAACAGGAAATAAGCTATGTTTTTCTCTCCAACAGGGTACATCCAACCCGGGACAATTCCCTGTTATATAAACTGGATATCCGGACATCCATTCTTCAGAGCCTCTACGATTCTATCATTGAATAGCACTTTTTCTTTGTGAAGGAATTTTGAATGATGCTTGCTGTGGGGAGAGGCAATCTGCTATTTCAGCCACATTAAAACTTTCTCATCAACCGGCAAACCGTTATCCACCACAGCAACCCTGAAGTTTTCCTCCACGCCCCGGTGCTTAAATACCATGCCGGGATAGGTGAGTTGACTCATTTTCTTCTCATTCCCAGCAGGTTCCCCGGTTGCAGAAAGGGGATTAAGGATCATTACTTTTCGGGGACTCAGTGCCGCCATGAGGTCAGGCAGATCATACCTTTCGATGGCTCCTGCAACTGTTGAGAAAACAGATGCCGGCTTATAGTCAGGTTCCAGGGCAATCCCGGCAAAACTAAGAAACGGCCTCACCAGGCAAACTTTTTGAATCGACCTGTCCAGAAGAGCTGCATGAAGCAGTTCACTTCCCAGTACTCCCACAGAAACCGCAGAGATAGCGTTGAATTCAGAGAACTTGCTCTTCAGGAAATGCCCCATCCTGGTGATATCTTCTGCCCTCAATCCAACAATGGATTTTCCTGTAAGTATACCGGCAAACCATTGGTTATAAGACACATCTTCAATATATGCATCGCCTTTCAGATACCCTGGTCCCAGTTCTCCGATTCCCGGGAGGTCGCCCAAAAGTACGGTATAGCCATCTGCTACCAGCTGTTTTGCAAGTGAGTCATTGTTCACAGCATAATCTTTACCTTTCTCATGCAATAAAAGGATCGCTTCCCTTTTACTATTCTTGTTTGGGATAAACAGAGCCAGAGGAAGCATGTACTGGCCACTTCCCGGTATCAGGTACTTTTCCAGCTTGTATTCTTCATGTACAAACCGGCCTGAAAAAATTTCCGGGCCAAATTTTTCCGGGAAGGAGAAACCGGTGAATTTGATAGCAGCATCGGGAACCTTTGAGAGATGTTCATCTATGTTTGTCCGGGCAGACTCGAGTCGTGCCATTTGCTTCTCCACAACCTTTTTATTCAAAGAGTAGATAGTCTCTCCCTGTAGCGAAGTAGCAAGCTGACCTGTCTCTGTGACCCATAATTCATCAACCGGTATGGTTTCCACTTCATGGTCGGTTGCATCGCCGGGATGATCAAGATGTTTCTGAAAAAAGGCATACATGGCCTCCCTGTTTTTCTTTGTAAAACCATGCACATAATCTTCCTCTGTCATTTGCAGATTGCCTTTTGCTCCCAGTGCGGTGTAGGCCTTTCCGGCTTCCTGATATGTCTCCCTGGCACCCTGTATGCTAAAAAAATCACGGGTTGTACTTATAATTAATGTGGGCTTTGGAGCCCTCAC
>JBDLIX010000104.1:0-18447 GCA_039714655.1 Bacteroidota bacterium | reverse complement strand
ATGTCAGATTTTACAAAAAATTCTAAATCACGGGTAGAGAAACTAACAGCCTACACGAGAGGATTGATTGATGAAGAGAATGGAACCTATTTATTGAAAGAATATGATATTATTGAAACTCAATTTACTCCAAAGGATATTCTAATAGTTTTTGACAATCTGTTTAGCGAAGAGATAGATATTGAGAAAATTAAAACAGCATCAAACAAACTTTTCAATATACTGTATGAAGATCTCTCCGGATACCCCAAAATTAATTACCCTGAAAATTCAATAGTTAATTTGCTAATAAAAGACAATGATGGTGTAAAGAATCATCTGACAAACACCCGAAAACATATTAAGCAAATTAACCAGGTGGCAGAACCTGAAACCATATCACATCTCATTGATGGCTTTAAGAAGCTAAGTGACTTTACTGTACATTATACAGTGAAAGAGAATATTATTTTTCCTGAAATAGAGAAAGAATGGCAACACTTTCAATGTCTTAAACTCATGTGGTCTTTTCATGATGACATAAGAAATAACATCAAAAGAACAATAGAAATACTTGGTGCAGACAGATTCGATTTAAAGTTGTTTAACCAGGTAAGCAGCAAAGTGTATTTCAATATGAATACCATTATATTTCGTGAAGAAACTGTTTTGTTTCCTGTGATGTTCGAAACATTTGAAGAGGAACTATTTGAAAAAATGTTTGGTCAGCTTCATGAATTTGAACTATTGTATGCTAACAAAAAAGATATAGAACAGGCACACGAAAAACTGGCAGACAAAGATTATGTGATAAAGTTTAGTACTGGGGAAATGAGCCTGGAGCAGGCCGAACTGGTTTTAAATCATTTACCTGTGGATATTACTTTTGTTGATGAAAATGACAAAGTAAAATACTTCTCAACCCCAAAACAGCGGATTTTTCCCAGAACAACCGGAGTCATTGGCAGAGATGTACAAAACTGTCATCCATACGAAAGTGTTGATATTGTAAATAAAATTGTGGCGTCATTTAAATCAGGAAAAAAAGATATTGCTTCTTTTTGGTTTGAGATGGGGGAAAAGTTTGTATTGGTACAATATTTCGCTGTGAGAGATGACAACAAACAATACAGGGGAGTATTAGAGGTTTCGCAAGAAATATCCGAATTACAAAATTTAAAAGGAGAGCAAAGATTGCTTGACTGGTTATGAAAACATTTAATGAACCTGTGATCCTTGGCAGAACTGGCCTTCGGGTTGGCAGGCTGGGCATCTCGTCAAGTTATGGTGCTCCGGCACCGGCCTTTGAGGAGGCATTTGAGAAAGGGTGTAACTATTTTGTGCTGGGTAGTTTCTTGAAGGGGCGTTCAAAGGAGATGATCCGGGCCATACACAATATCATTGAAAAAGGGGAGAGAGAAAAGCTGGTGGTCTGTATGATGGAATATACCCACTCATACCTGATTGGGAAGGGCCATTTTTATAAAGGATTGAAGAGCCTTGGACTGGATTATGTAGATGTGCTGATGCTGGGATATTATCCCCGTAAACCCCGAAAGCATGTGATAGACCTGGCTTTGGAGCTTAGGGATAAAGGTATGGTACGAAATCTGGCCCTCTCGGGACACAATCGTAAGCTTTTTCCGAAGCTTCGTGAGGAGGGATTGTATGATGTATTGCAGGTGAGGTACAATGCAGTCAACAGCGGTGCAGAAAAAGATATCTTTCCTTTTATGGGGGGAGCAGACAGGCCGGGGATGGTTTCGTTCACAGCTACCCGGTGGGGACAGTTGTTAAAAGAGAAAAAAATGCCTCCGGGGGAGAAGCCATTGACGGCTAAAGATTGTTACCGCTTTGTACTGAGTAATCCGGATGTGGATGTCTGTATGACCGGTGCCCGTACCGTGGAGATGATGCGGGAGAACCTGGAGACCCTTGATCTTGGTCCGCTTACTGCTGAAGAGATGGAAAGGATCCGAAGGATTGGTGATCACATTTATGGAAGGTAGTTATTTAGTGATCAAGCCACTCTTTAAAAGGGGGTATGCGATCCCTGCTGATATAAATCCTGGCATCCTCAGAATGCAACAATTCAACTCTCAGCTTGGTTCCTGAGAGGGTTATCATATCTGTAATGGATTTGAGTGAAATGATGTACTTGCGGTTGATCCGGTGGAATAGTGCGGGGTCCAGTATTTCATTGAGTCTGTCGAGTGTGAAGTCGATCACATAATTCCGGTTATCAGCTGTGTGAATATAGGTCCCCTTCTGAAGACTGAAAAAATATAGGATATCCTCCACATCCACAGATTTGATCCGGTCACCCACTTTTATCATAAATCGGGACTTATAGGGATTACTGATCATTCGTTTGATGCTGTGGAGCAAATCATTACTGATTTCAGGTATGGAGCTTTTATGGGTAAAATATTGTTGGTATTTAGTCAGTGCAGATTGAAGGGCTTCTACTGAAATGGGCTTCAACAGATAGTCCACACTGTTGACTTTGAAGGCCCTGATGGCATATTCCTGGTAGGCTGTAATGAAGATGATCGGGTATTCAATACTCACCTGGTCGAAAATATCAAAGGACAATCCATCGGCCAGCTGGATATCCATAAATACCAGATCGGGTTTTTCATGCTGATTAAACCATTGTACAGAACTCTTCACTGAATCAAGGATCCCCATGACATTGATTCCGGGATCAATCCGGTAAAGCAAAGTCCTGATCCGTTCTGCCGTAAGGTGTTCATCTTCAATGATAACAACTTTCATGGAATTGGGTTTAGGATGATACCATAGGAATGGTTACTGTAAATGTGTGCTGCTCTTCCTGAATCAGTAAAGGCTCATCCGTAAAAAAAGCGATCCTCTTCTGAAGATTCTCCAGGCCCAACCCGGGTGATATCTCTGTGACCTCTTTCTTCTTCAGATTATTCTTAATGACAACCTGCTCCTCACCGGAGGAAAAAATATCAATCACAAGTGGGTGCTCATTGGAAACTTCATTGTGTTTGATTGCATTTTCCACCAACATTTGCAGGGAGAGTGGGACCATCTTCCGGTGCTGGTCCGGCTCCAGCCTGATCCGGACCTGAAGATTTTCTCCGTAGCGTATTCTTTGAAGATAGATGTAGTCCTCAAGAAACTTCACCTCCTCTGTGAGAGGGACCAGTTCGCTGTCCCTTTGCTCCAGCACATAACGATATACATCCGATAGTTTGTGTACAAATTGGGTGGCTTTTTCAGGGTCGGTGTTGATAAGGGTGACCAGTGAACTGAGGCTGTTAAATAGAAAGTGTGGCCTCACCTGCTCCTTCAGGGTCTGGTATTGAATGGCCAGGTGTGCCCGTTTGAGTTCCTCCCGCTCAATGGCCGCGTCCCGCCAGTTCTTAAAAAACAGGATAGCATTGCCAAGGATCAATGAGAGGAAAATGAAAATGTATACGACCTTCAGACTTGGCATTATAAATGAAATGATGGAGCGTAAATTGAGATCCTCAGACAACCAGATCCAAATGGCAAAACCAATGAAAATGATAATCCCTGCGAAGAGGGACATGACCAATACTTGTACCACAAGGCGCTTAACAGGGTATTTGAGCCATGGGAGTTTTCTACCCAGGATCCATTCAATATGGACCATTCCTTTCCATGCCGGATAACCCATCAGGATGGAGAACATACAGTTTTTTAAAACCACCTGGAATGTCCACATCTCCCGGGGGACGGTAAATATGGAGAGTACATTGCCGATCACCACCAATATGAGCATATCCCTTAACAGGATAAGGAATTGCTTATATGGTTTTTTCAGGTTCATTCTACCAAGATACTTAATTGATCTCAAATTACTGGAGTTTATCCAGTTCGGCCTTGTTGTCATCTTCTCCCCAACCTGGCCAGAGTGGATCTTCATTGTGAAAGGCTTCAAATTTTGCGCTGGCTTCTTCCAGAATGGGTTTGGCCGCTTCAGCTCCCCCGCCCATGGAGGGAGGAAGGTTCAATTTATTGACACCTTCCAGGAAATAGATTCGCGGATTGTCGGGATTAAGCGCTTTTGCTCTCTCCAGCGACACAAAAATTTTCTCCATATAGAGCATGCCACGGCCCATTGGATCCACCAGGATCCTGGAGGGGTAGAGAAAAGCCTGTAATACGTGCAATTCAGATTCGCCCGGTGCCAGTTCCAAAGCCTGGTCAAGCAGTTGTTGTGCCCGGTCAAGCAGCTGATCCCTCTGGTCACCGTCAGGCTCATCAAAACTCATGATTATAAGGGAGATGGAAGCATAATAAAAGGGAATCCATTTGGTTTTTTCTGCTAGCGCAATTCGTTCGAACTGACTGGCGCATGTCAGGTAGTCATCGCTGACTGAAGCATTGTCCATCAACGCTATGGTTTGAGACATGGTTTTCTGATATTTCTCATCCTGCGAATAGACTGAAAGAGAAACAAGGAGGATGGTGAGTAAAAGAGTGATTGTTTTCATGATGTTGTAGATTTAAAAGGATATTAACATTAACAGTACAGCCTGTCTTCCAACTGAAGGTAGTGTGGGTTGAGAAGCATAAAGTCCGTCTTCCCCGGGGGTGTTGGAAAAACTGTAACCATAGACATTCTTAAAACCAAACAGGTTTGTAATAGTCATATGGATGATAAACTGATTTTTGAATAGTTGGGTAACGTATGTGATATTCATGCTGATGTCATTGTAGGATTTGGTCCTGCCATCCATGAACTCATTGCTGTTTTTGTCATCATAGGGCCTGGGACTGGCAAATGAGTAAGTCATGCCGGCAAATGTACTCAGATTACTAAAGAAGTATTTACAGACCAGCGACAGGTTGTGGGAGGATGCATAAGAGGGTGCAACGTGTTCGGGAAAGTCCTTGTAATCTCTCTCTGTATCCATATAGCTATAGGAAATCCAGTAATCCAGTCCTTTTATGGTGGCCTGATCACGCCAGAAAAGGTCCACTCCCCGGGCGTATCCGGTTCCATTGTTGTTGTAATCCAGGGGATCAGGAGTGTATAGCTCACGATATTTCACCAGGTCATTGTACTGTTTAAAATAGGCTTCAATGCGGAAAATCCTGGTACTCTTTTTATACTGATAATTCAGGATATAGTGGTTAGATTTTTCAGCGGAGAGTGCCGGAGCTATTTTCAGGATTTCAAATCCGGGTGTCTGTTGAAATTTACCATAGCCAAGGGATACCTGGCTATTTGTCCCTGTTTTGTAAGCGGCTGAGATACGTGGGGAAACATCCGCTGTTTCCAGCAACGAACTGTACTCGCCCCTTGCACCCAGGCGGAGCGAAAAATTTGTAGAGAGTTTGATTTCCGATTCAACAAACATGGAGGGCTGCAGGTTGTTCAGCTCCAGCCGGATGGTGCTGTCCAGCTCAATCTCCTGACCGTAAGTTTCATGGATCAACTCAGTGCCCATCCTGATCTTGATCTTTTCTGTGGTCAGATGGGTTAATACAAGCTTGACCTGTGAGGCTGAATGGGTTGTGTGGAGAGGGTCCCCTTTGTAGGTAATATTTTCAAGATCCTGGTTGTATGCCACACCCGATCTGACAAGCCATTTTTCGTTCAAATTCCCGGTGTAGGAGCTGTTTGCATAGAGTGTATGGTTCACCATTTGGATATTATCCATGGTGCCCTGTTCAAAATTGTCATATTTCATTTGCAGTGCGTTGTAATTATATGAGCAAAACGCTTTCAGCAATCCTGTTTCACCAATTCTTTTGCGATACATCAGCGAACCGTCGCCCATTTCAGGGTCTTTGATCCACTCTATATTCTGTTTGAATAGTCTATGATGCAGGGCATTGTTAGTATACAATCCTGAGAATGCCAGGGATGAATTCTCCCACCTTCGTCCCATGGAGGCATTTGCTCCCACGGTCATAATGGACAGGCTGGTTTTGTTTTCCGTCTCCAATCCATTGGTGGTCAGGTCGACAACGGATGACAGCGCCTGTCCGAATTCAGCAGAGTAGCCGCCGGTACTGAATACTGTTTCGGAAAAAAGCAGGGGCGAATAGCGGCCCCTGGTGGGGATATCAGGCATTTTCGCGAAGTAGGGTGTCTGTACCAGCATTCCATCCATAAAGGTTTTTGTTTCATAGCTGTCACCCCCCCTGACGAACAACATGCCCTCCTCGCCCACCTTCTGCGAGCCTGGCATGGTGGCATAAGTACCATAAATATCCCCCATTGCGCTGGCAGTGGTGGCAATATCAAAAGAGGTGAGTGTGGCTGATTTTTTCTTATCACTGGCACTGAATATCCCTGCGGTGATAGCCACCTCGTTGATTTCGCTTATCTGCGCTTTCATTTCAATGACCAGGATCGTGTCTTTCCCATTTAGCTGAATCTCACGGGTGTACCTTTGATAACCGATGAAACTGACAACAAGCAGCTGTCTCCCCGTAAGATCTGTTGCAAGCTTGAAAAGTCCGTCAGCATCTGATGTAGTGCCGTCATAGGAGCCTTCAAAATAGATGCTGGCATTGATAACCGGATGACCCTTTTTGTCAGTGATGGTGCCCGAGATGGATTGCTGGGCAGTGACATTTATGGTCAGGATTGAAAAGAGTATGATGGAACTATATTTCATTTATTAGCCAATGAATCTTGATGTAAATCTAAAGGATGCCAGGGTGTGACGAAAAAGTAAGCTGCTGAAACTGCAATTCTTCAGGATGAATGGTCCGATGGAAGGATGAACCGGGAAAAAACCTTTAACTTGCACTGACCATGAGATACTTCACATCGATCATTTTATGCTTTTTTTCATTGGTACTCTTTTCCCAGGATTTTGTGAGTATGAATGGAAACATGATCCAATTAAACAATGGTTCTGTGGTCAGGGAAATATGTTTTGAAAACAATACTTTTTACTCCAGCCGTATGTCAATGGCTGAGGCCGGGAAAAACTACATTCTGAAAAGCAGGGAGTTCGCTTTTTTGGCAGATGACAATCCTGTGGATGGATTTTCAGGCTGGGAACTTGTGACTACTGAATCGATCAGCGATGATCGTTCGGGCAAAGGAGTAAAAATTGTACTGAGGGGAAAAAACCAGCTGGCAACCTTGCAGGTGGAGGTAAACTATATGCTCTATCCGGAACTCCCACTTGTTCGGAAATGGTTGAGGTTGGTGAATAAGGGAAGTGTGGACCTGAAAATTGAAGCAGTGAACGTGGAAGATCTGGAGACAGATTTTTCATATGTTCACTCTGTTATTCTTCACAATTACAGTCGTATGAAGCAGATCGGAAGCTTTACCGGGAACTGGCATGATCCGGTGGTGGTATTGCATCACCAGACCGAAAGGATCGGGATGGCGGTTGGAAATGAGGCCCCCGGAGTATTAAAACGCACTGCATATCATACGGTGTATAATAACCTGGAAGCCGGCTTGACTCATCCCGGGCAGGATTATCCTTTCCGAAAATGGCTGGCTCCGAAAGAAGCGTGGGAAAGTCCCAAAACATTTATCTGTCTTTATGAGAAAACCGACGATGGATTTGCTGTAATCGATGGGGATGTGAATGATTTTGTACGAAAACATATGTATCCTCAGATTGTACACAGGAAAGATAAACCGGTGTTTGTATACAATACATGGAATCCATTCCGCACTTTTGTGACCGATTCACTGGTCAGGGACGTAGCCAAAGCTGCAGCGGAATGCGGCATCAAAGAGTTCATTATTGATGATGGTTGGCAGGTAAATAGCAATGCCGCAACCTCCCGGGATGCCTGGGGGAACAATTATGGTGACTGGAATGTGGATGAAGAGAAATTTCCCGGAGGATTTAAACCAACCTTTGATTACTTGCGATCATTGGGGATGAAGCCCGGAATCTGGATGAGCATTGGCTCTGCCACTGATGATGCAAAAGTATACCGGGAACACCCCGAATGGTTTGTGAAGAATAGTTCCAATCAACCCGGGAATCTTCACAGTCAGGGAGATGATGATTTTCATACCAGTTGTTTCGGAACCGACTGGGTGGATTATATTAAGGATGTGATCGCATCCATGTGGAACCAGTATGGACTGGCTTATGCGAAACTGGATTTTGCCATTGTGACCAGTGCATATGTTACTGATCCTTCAATTTCCGGTTGCTATGCCACGGATCATCCCTATCACAGGGACCATCATGAATCGTTGATGGTGATATATGAAAGGCTCCTCAGGTTATTCGATCAGTTGCATACCGAGTGTCCCGACCTGTTCATTGATTGTACATTCGAGACTGCAGGGAAACTTCAACTTATGGACTATGCCATCGCAAATCATGCCGAAGGGAACTGGCTCTCCAACTTCGAGGAACCATCTCCCACAGGTCCCCTCAGGATCAGGCAGATGGCCTGGTGGCGTTCCCCTGCATTACCAGCAAGTTCACTGGTGATCGGGAATACGCCCATGGACGATCCGGGATTTGAATTTGCACTTAAATCCCTGATTGGCACACTCCCCATAGTACTGGGTGATCCCCGGAAAATCCCTGCGGAAGAGAGGGCCAGGATCAGGAAGTGGTCCCACTGGATGCAGGAGATGCAGGATACCTATGATTATATGTCCTACCGAAGGGATCTGCCAGGATTCGGAGAACCCCGTGAGGGTGCATGGGATGGCTGGATGCGGATCAATAATGATACCCGGACCGGTGGGATCATCGGGGTTTTTCGTCAGGGTGCACTTGAAGATCGCCGCAGGGTGTTTGTGAAGGGCCTCGATCCGGAACAGATATATCATGTAAGGCTCGCACCAGAAGGGGATGACCTCCTGAGTGCCCCGGGATCAGAGCTGATGGGAAAAGGATTCCAGGTAGTGATCCCAAACCTCTATGATGGGATCATCTATGAGATAGCGATGGAATAATGCTGTTCAGCAGGCTCTTTACAGGAATCAATAGTAGGTGACTGTATTGACCTTTTTCCATGCTCCCCTGGTAAAATCAGGAACCTTAACAGGCATGCTCTGGTTTTCAATTGATTTTTCGGAAAGCTCAATAATTGAAGACCATTCAGCAGCATCGTACACATCCATATCCAGGGGCAGTCCATTTCTCAGACAATAGATCAGGCGGTAATCCATGATGAAATCCATACCTCCGTGACCTCCCACTTTTCTGGCCTGTTCTCCCACCTCTTTGGTAATGGGATGCTCATACTCCACAAGAAGCTCTTCCATCTCCTCATCACTCATGAAACTGTGCGCATCAGGGTCGAGCGCAATGCCTTGTATGGGCCATTTCTGTGCAAAACCTTTTGTTCCGCTAAGCATGTGTTTGCGGCTGTATGGGCGTGGACTGGTCACATCGTGCTGGATCAGGATGCTTTTACCTTTTTGTGTTTTTATAAGGGTCGTGTTCATATCGCCCTTCTTATAATCCCGCTTTGCATAGTCTGAATCTTCCCCAAATCTCTTCTCAGCATAAGCGGTCATCCCAAACTGGTCGCTTGACAACGAAACAAGGTATTCCATTTTGTCCCCCCTGTGAATATTCATGATATGACATAAGGGACCAAACCCATGGGTAGGATAGAGGTTGGCATTGCGATTTGTCATGTGCCTCAGGCGCCACATGTCCCAATAACCATCGTCTACGTTGAAGTTGTGATCTCTAAGATCATGTATATAAGCTCCTTCTGCATGCACGATTTCACCAAACAGGCCCTGCCTGGTCATATTCAGGGTGGCCAGCTCGAAAAAGTCATAATTGCAGTTTTCCAGTTGCATGCAATGGCGCCTGGTCTTTTCGGCGGTGTTTACCAGTTGCCAGCATTCGTCAATGGTAAGGGCCATTGGGACCTCTGTGACCACATGCTTGCCTTGCTCCATGGCATAGATGGCAATTGGTGTATGCAGGTCCCAGTGGGTGCAGACATAAACCAGGTCCACATCTTCTCTTTCGCACACACTTTCCCAGTCCTTGGGATTGGTATAAGTATCTGCTGGCGGGAGCCCCTTTTCCAGTAATATGTTTTGAGCGTTCTCGAGGTTTTCCGGCACCAGATCACACATTGCAACGATTTTGACTCCTTCGAGAAATGTGTAACGTCGTACTGCTCCCGTACCCCTTGAACCCACTCCGATAAAAGCAATCCGGACTGTGTCGATGGGTTCGGCACGCAGTTCAATCACATCCGTTTGTCCTTCGGGTCTGGGTGGTTCGGGAAACAGTTCCTGAGCCATAAAAAGGGTCTCTTCATTTTGATTCTCCGTGGGCGTGCAGGCTCCTAATCCAAACAGGAAAGCCAGAACCATCAACGGGATTAATAATTGTTTCGCGGATGTTTTCATGTTGTTTTTTATTTGGTGCACTATTGTTATCGTTCAATTACTTCTATTTCGGAGGCTGGTCGATCCAACTCCACGACAATGACTGTGGCAACCTTATCTGGTAATGATTCAGGTAAGGCGAGAGAGAAACTATCCCTGGTTCTTTTCAGTTTTAACGGATCTCCGTTCTGAAGGAGATACGCCTGTCGGATGACAATCCCCTCCTCAAGTGGCAGTTTCAATTCTCCTTCCGGATTCTCAAGCAAATATAGAAATATTTTGTTCTCCTTATGTGTGCTGACCATGCTACTGGTTGGCAAATAAGGCCCGCCACGGGTTCCATAAACCGCTTCCTGATTGATTGAGATCCACTTACCCATCTCTTGAAGACGGTCTAAATGCTCCTGCGAGATGCGCCCGTCAGGCATGGGGCCAACATTCAACAATAGATTCCCATCCCCTCCAATGGTTTGTGCAAGTGTATGAATACACGCTTCTGTGGATTTTAGTTTTTCATTGGGTTTCCAGGCCCATTGTCCGCCGATGGTCATACATGTTTCCCAGGCATGATCCCTGTCATAAGCCCCTATGTTCTGTTCTGGTGTAGCAAAATCTCCAGCAAAACGAGGGTTCCTGGTTTTATCCTCCATACCCTCTCTCCCTTTGTCTACTCTGTTATTGACCAATATATCATCCTTCAACCCTCTCAGGTAAGCATACATCTCCATGCCCATCTCATGGGTCCAGGCCCATTCCCATTCTCCATCAAACCATATGACAAAAGTGTTATACTCTTCGATGAGTTCCCGAAGCTGATTTTTCATAAACTCTATGTATTGATCCATCTTCACTTTTGTGGCAGAATCCATGGTTTTTTCTTTCCTGAACGCATAATCCGGATGGGGGTACTCCACTGGATAATCGGGATGATACCAGTCACAGATCGAATAGTAGGTTCCAAACTGAATACCCTGTTTCAGGCACTCATCGGCCAGTTCCTTAAGTACTCCTTTGCCATAGGGAGTGCTTGCCATATCATATTCGGTATATTGACTGTCCCAGAGGCTGAACCCGTCATGGTGTCTGCTTGTAATGACGATGTATTTCATGCCGGCAGTTTTGGCCGCCCCCACCCATTCTGCAGCATTAAACAATTCGGGATTAAATTCTTTATACAGATGATCATACTCCTCCTTTGGAATTTCCCTTCCGCGAGACCACGATATCTCTTCTCCACTGAGCGAAACAGGCCCCCAGTGAATAAACATGCCAAACCGCATCTCTCTGAACTTATCAAGTGCTTCCTTGTGGGTAACTAAATCAGGATAGCCTTCTCCACCGCCTGAGAATTGTGCCTGAGCATGAAATAGAGTGATCAGACAGAGGATTGTACTTGCATAATATTTCATTGGACGTTTGATCTTTTAAGATTGAAGGGTTTTATGGTGAAAAGCTACTTCCCCCTTTTCTGAAGCAGAATATTGACTGGTTCCAGCGCCACCAGACATCCCTTGGACATGGATAGCAGCTCTTCCCGGATCTGTTCATAAAACAGCTCAAGGCTCTCTGTTCTGTCAATCAACTCGATCACAACCGGTAGTTTTTCTGTAAGTTCCCAGAACCTTGATGTGCTGATCTTACTGCTGGAGCCATAGCCCATGATTCCCCGGTAAACAGTGGCTCCTCTAATCCTGTTCTCTTTGGCCAGCTCTACAATGTACTGGTATAACAATTTGGAGCCGATCCTGTCGGTGGTACTCGCATGGATCTTCAAGATGCTGTGTTCTGACTTGTTCATGTTGTTTGACTTTAATTAGCCCATTAACTTGGTAGAAACATATCCTAAATAGACTGCCGTAAATCCCAGTAAAATGCTCAGTCCGGTGTAGAGAAAAAGAGGAAAGAACTGGCCGTTCCGCATCAACATCAGGTTTTCACCAGAAAAGGATGAGAAAGTTGTAAAACCACCACACAGTCCCACCATCAGGAACATCCTGAGTTCCACAGTAAGAATTGGACTTTTTTCGGAAATTCCAATGAGGAAGCCAATGAGGAAGCTGCCGATCACATTGACAGCCAGTGTGCCAACTGGGATTGACAGCCATTCAATATGATTATTAAGTTTCGAAACCAGGAACCTGGCAATGCTTCCAACAGAACCTCCCAGGCCGATTAAAAGGATATTTTTCCACATACCACTAAGATTCTTTTAACCATTGATCCAGCCAGCCTTTAAACTCCCTCTGCCAGAGGATTCCGTTCTGAGGGCTCAGTACCCAGTGGGTTTCAGATGGAAAGAAAAGAAGTTTGCTGGGAATGCCGCGTAACTGGGCAGCATTGAAAGCCGCCATGCCCTGTGTATAGGGAATCCTGTAATCGTGTTCTCCATGGATGACCATCATTGGAGTGTCCCAGTTTCCTACAAAATGGTGGGGGGATCCCGCGTATGACTTCATGGCCACAGGGTTATCTTTTTCCCATGGGGCCCCTCCTTTCTCCCAGGTATCAAAGAACATTTCATCGGTGGTCATATACTCCATTTCAGAATTAAAAACACCGCAGTGGGAAATGAAAGCCTTGAACCTTTTCTGGTGGTTCCCAGCCAGCCAGAATACCGAGAATCCTCCAAAGCTTGCCCCGATGGCACCCAGGTTCTCCTCATCAATGTAAGGCTCTTCCTTCATCACATCAATGGCCATAAGCAGATCCTGCATGGCCTGACCACTGTTCTCCTTGCTGATCTGATCGGTCCACTCCTGTCCCATGGTAAGCACACCGCGTCGGTTAGGGGCTACCACAATATATCCATTGGATGCCATCTGACTGAAGTTCCAGCGGTAACTCCAGAATTGACTCAGTGGCGATTGCGGACCACCTTCGCAATAGAGGAGCGTGGGGTATTTCTTGCTTTGATCAAAGTGAGGCGGATAGATGACCCAGGTGAGCATCTCTTTGTTGTCGGTGGTGGTGATCCAGCGCTGCTCAACCGATGGCATGGTGAGCTGCTCCAGGATCTCCTTGTTCTCAAAGGAGAGTTCGGTGGGTTCTCCGGTTGAGGGATCAACACTGTAGATCTCCTGGGGTTTGGTCATATCCTCCCGTGTTGCGATCAAACGGTCACCTGCCACAGCTACGGAGTGATAGTCATGATAGCCATGGGTAATGGCTGTGATCTCTTTGGAAAGAACATCCATTTTATAGAGTTGAAATGTAGCCTCTACTCCTGCCACAAAAAGGAGGGTATTTCCATGATCGGCCCAGGCTAGTCCAGATGGACTATAATCAAACTCTTCGGTGAGGTAGCGTTTTTTACCACTCTCCATCTCCAGTTCAAACAGCCGCTCTTTATCAGCCTCGAAACCTGCACGTTCCATACTGAGCCAATACATTTTTTCACCATCGGGAGAGAAAACGGGAGCTTTGTCATACCCGGGCATGCCTTTAGTGAGGTTGCTGGTTTTTCCGGATTCCAGGTTGTAGAGATAGATGTCTGAGTTGGTGCTGACTGTATAATCAATTCCTTTCAGTTTTTTGCAGGTATATGCAATCCGCTTTCCATCGGGGGTCCATGCGATCTCCTCCATACCGCCGAAGGGCATCATTGGAGATTCGTAGGGTTCTTCTGCCATGATATCTTTTCCGGATGAAATCTTATTTCCGTCAAAATCAGCCACAAAAATATGGCTGTAGGCACCATCTTCCCAGGTGTCCCAATGCCGGTACATCAGGTCGGAAATGATCCTGGCATCGGATTGAGGAAGATCCGGATAAACACCCTGTGTAGTTTGATCAATCTGTACATCCTTTGTAAAAAGCACTCTGTCTCCTGCCGGTGAGAAGAGAAGGGCATTGATCCCCCCTTCAATACCGGAGATCTGCTTCGACCCGCTTCCGTCCTGGTTCATCACCCACGCCTGTACCTCACCGGAAGCGGAGGAGAGGTATACAATCTGATCTCCATCGGGATGCCAGACGGCATTGAATTCATTCTGGGGTGTTTGGGTGAGCTGGAGCTTACCGGATCCATCAGCATTCATCACAAATAATTCACGATTGCTGCGGTTTTGTTCAATATTGTAGTAGCTGACACCATACAAGATCTTTTCTCCATCGGGGGAGATCTGCACATCACCCAACCGTCCGAAGGACCACAAAACCTCCGGAGTCATAATGTCGGAAGATAGCTCCGGTTGATTCTTAGTGATCAGGGGGGTGCCAGTCTCCTTTTGGACCGTTACCTGACATGATGCCAGCAGGCTTACCAGTAGAATGAGTACAATGTGATTTTTCATAAGATGAATTAAAAGTGTGGAAGTTAAAACAATCTCCGGAAAATATCTTCGTTAAATGGAATCATCCATGCATAGGAAATAGGAATTTCAGGATAGGTTTCTGCGAAACGTTTGTATTTTGACCCTCGTATTTGATGATGATCATATTTTGCTTCGACGGCAGAGGGTGAAAGAATGTGTGGGAGTACAAAATCGACTTCATTACCTGCCGTGGTACGCCAGAATTGGACCTCATCCTCTCCATACCTGTCAGACAGCATTCTGAAAACTGTGTTTTCCCATAATTCTCCCATATCATGACGCTGTGAAATCGGTTGAAAATTATTCAGGAGACAGTTTCTCAAACCAGTATCCAGCACATATACCTTTGGCATTTTCACCAGCTCTTTTCTAAGGTTCCTGTAAAAGGGTTTAATCAAGGCAATGTGAAAGCATTTCTGCATAATGCCCAGGTAACTGGATGTTGTTTCATTCTTGATTCGCAATGTTGAGGATAATTCATTGATATTTACCAGACCTCCTGTCTGCTCAGCCAGGATCCTAAACAGGTTATAAAAGGCTGTTTCATTTTGAACGCCGGACTCCAGGATATCTCGTTTAACATACGAGTCTCTTATCTCTTTGAGCTTTTCAACTTTCTCCCGGGTATCCGGTTCTGTGACAACAGCAGGATATCCGCCATAGATCAGGTAAGATTCCCATTCCAGTCGGAGGAGGGAGACTAAAGTGCTTCTGGTTCCTTGTTTCTTTCTGATCCGGTCTAATTCATCAAGAAGTTCACGCTTGCCACCTAATTCTAAATATTCATCGAATGTACAGGTGGAGAGTTGAAACAGTCTTTTTCTCCCTGCCAACGAATCTTTGAAACTGCTGTCAATATAAAATGCGCTGCTACCTGTAGCTACTATTTTGATGCGCTCAATCTGCTCATCAAATAACAGTTTAAGGAAATTGGAGGGATCATCCAGATACTGCACTTCATCCACAAGGACGATAATTCGCTGCTCAGTGTCAGGCAAGAATTTCAGTAAATTAAGAGGATTTTCATTCAATTCGGCAAGGATGGATTTCTGTTCCAGGTTTAGAAAAACAACAGGAATTCCTTCCTGTTTGCAGTATAATTCCAGTTGCCGCAATAGGGTGGATTTACCTGTCTGTCTGGCCCCGGTGATTATTGTAAACTCCTTTTTCGGGATATGGGCCTTAAGTTGTCCTAATAGTTTTCTGGAGACCATTCGGGTTCCTTTTGTACAAAACTACGTAAAAAAACAGATATATTTACCCGTGCTGGGGGTAAAATATCGGATATTATTACCGATGCCGGATCGCTGGAAGGACTCTATATGAGTTTGGGACTGGCACTTTGATTGATTTTTTCATACTTTTGATAAAGTATGGAGAATCAGGCTGATATTCAATTGCAGCTGTTCCAAAAAATTCGTGACCAGCTTTCCGATCACCTATCCCTTGTTGATGAAATTTCTGATATCCTGGAAGTAAGCAATGACAGTGCTTACCGCAGAATTCGCGGAGAGAAACATCTGTCGTTGCAAGAGGTTCAGAAGTTGTCCGGCCATTTTAATTTTTCGGTGGATGACCTGACCGGAAGTAAAGTCGATACAGTAACCTTTAGAACCAATTTTCTCGCAGAAGGAGACTATTCATTTTCCGATTGGTTAAAAAGCCTGCTTACATTTATCCAGGAGGCCGGGAGGGCCGAACAGGCTGAGATAATTTTTATACTCAACGAACTCAATATTTTTCATATGATCCAGATCCCGGAGGTCTGTGCTTTTAAATTGTTCTTCTGGCAAAAGTCAAACCTTGATTTCCCCAATTACCGCGACGCCCGCTTTTCCATTTCTAAACCGGATGTTGAAATGGCAGATCTCATAGAAGAGATCATAAGGAATTATATAAAGGTTAATACAATTGAGTTTACCACTACAGAGTGTCTGAACAGCTATTTGAAACAGCTGCTCTACTATTCAGAAGCCGGTTATTTCAGCACCAGAAATGATGTCCTGACACTTTGTGAGAAACTCCATCAGCTGGTGGATCACCAGCAGAAGCAGGCAGAGCTTGGATATAAATTTCCATTTGGACAACCTCCTGCCGGAGAAGAGGGCAACCTCCAGCTGTTTCATAATGATATTATTCTTGCGGACAATACAATCCTGGTCAAAGCGGGAGAAAACAGGACTTCTTTCCTTACAAGCAATGCAATAAACATGATGTATTCCCACAACAGGGCGTTTTTTGATTACAATTATCACTGGGGACGCAATCTTCTTTCAAAATCAATTCCCATCAGCGGGACTGCGGAAAAAGAGAGGAACAGGTTTTTTCTGACACTTCGCGATCAGATCAATAAGGTAGCTGATCAGATTTGAAAAACTGAGGTTACAGGTGTGCTGTTTTTTTATCTGGTAAAAAACAATTATTACATACTTAGAAAGAATTCTACTTTAGTAAATATTGCCAGAACCGGGATGATATTAGTAAATAATCCGGAAGATTAACCTGACTATCTATCCTTTCTCTACGGAACCGCAGTTTATGCCAAAAGCGCTGAGTATGATGCAATAATCCATTTCCATGCAACAATCCGATGGCATAAATTTGTAAAAGAAAACTTCAATGTTATGCCTGAGAATTTAACCGCCATATTGCTTCTGCCACTCCTGCTCGGCTTGCCCGTTTTGATCATCCGGATGGAAAAAAGATCCCGGATCGTCCGTTGGCTCTCACCCATAATTATCTGCTACCTGGTCGGGATTAGCATTGGAAATATTCCAGGATTGTCATTGAATGACGAGATACTGGGACATATTTCAATCGCATCGGTATTGCTTGCCATCCCGTTGTTGCTTTTCTCCGCAAATTTCTCCCGAATGATGAAACAGGTGAGGCCTGCATTGCTCGCATTCTTCCTGGGAATTTTCGCAGTAATTGCATGTTCTGTAATTGCATTCCTGCTATTCAGGGAGCAGCTGTCACAACCCGGTGCGGTATCAGGGATGATGATCGGCGTTTACACAGGAGGAACATTTAATATGAGTGCCATAAAAATTGCACTGGGTGTGGAGGAGGAGGTCTTTATTCTTTTGAACAGTGCTGATATTGTATTCAGTGGCATCTATTTTGTTTTCCTGCTGACAATCGGGAAACGTATCCTGAGCCTTTTCCTTCCAAGTTTTAAGAAGAACTGGAATAATAATATGGATGCGATGAAGGTTCAGCCAGGGGAGGATTCAGGCAGGACTCTGAAGAGTGTGGTAACCGGAATACTATTATCTCTCCTTGTAGTTGCCATAGCAGTGGGATTGTCCTACCTTATCACGGGTGAACTGTCCGAACCATTGGTTATTCTGGGCATCACCACCCTTGGGATTGCAGCATCATTTCATTCAAAGATTCAGCACCTCCCCCATACTTTCTCCTCTGCAAATTACCTGCTTCTGGTGTTTGCGCTTGCCATGGGATCCATGTCTGACTTCACGGAACTGTTATCTTCCAGTTCCACCCTGTTCTATTTTTGTGGTTTTGTGGTTTTTGGCAGTGTGCTGCTCCACTTCTTTCTGGCTTCTGTTTTCAGGGTTGACAGGGACACCGTGATCATTGCATCAACCGCTGCAATATTCGGCCCGGCTTTTATTGGGCCTGTGGCCAGTGTAATTGGCAACAGGGATATCATTGCCATGGGCATAACCCTGGGGCTCATAGGATATGCCATTGGAAACTACCTGGGACTGGGTCTTGCATTTCTTTTAAACTGAAAAACATGAAAACGCATCACATATTACCGGAAAAAGGTGTTTCAGGATCGGATCTGTCCAATAGACTTCAAGAACTGAAATC
>JBDLIX010000103.1:0-18483 GCA_039714655.1 Bacteroidota bacterium | reverse complement strand
TGGTCTGTTCAGCACCCTGTTATCCATATGGGGTAGTGGATCCGGTGCGTGACATCGGTCAGATTGCAGCGAAACACAAATTGCTTCTCCATGTGGATGCGTGCATGGGAGGATTTATGCTGCCTTTTCTGGAAGAGCTGGGATACCCTGTACCTGGTTTTGATTTCAGGATAAAGGGGGTAACTTCCATCTCCCTGGATGCCCACAAATATGGTTATTCTCCAAAGGGTGTATCCATTATTCTTTATAAAAACAGGAAACTGAGAAGGAATCAGTTTTTTGTCCATGCTGACTGGCCAGGGGGGATTTTTGCATCCACTACTTTCATGGGCACTAAAAGCGGGGGACCACTGGCAGGATGTTGGGCTGTTATGAATCATCTGGGCAGGGATGGTTACCGCACCATAGCCCGGCAGGTGATGAAAACGACCGAAGTCATCAAGGAAGGTATTGAAATGCATGAGAGCCTGCATATTATCGGTAGTCCGGATATGTCTGTGGTGGCTTTTACTTCTGATCATGGAGATATCTTCAACATCGGGGATGCGCTCACTTCAAGAGGCTGGCATCTTGACCGGCTACAGTTTCCGGATGCATTACATTTAACGGTCACACAGCTGAACATCGGAAAAGAGGAGGCATTCCTGAAAGATCTGGATGAGATTATGGAAAATAGACCATCCCTGAACCGGGAACAGAGGGCCACAAAAAACTCTGTGAAAGTTGTCAGGGCCCTGACAAAGATTCTTCCTGGCGCTGTTGTTGAAAAGGTTGCCAGAAAAGCCGGGACACTGATCGATAGTGGTGAAAGTGACAGCAAAGCTCCCCAGGCTGCCCTCTATGGACTCAGTGCCTCCCTCAGGAACAGGAAGAACGTCAGCACACTGGTTAAGAATCTTCTGGACGGAATGTATCGATGATCTAAACCCGTTCTACTCTCTAAACAACCTTAGAAAGTTTATCATTCACCTTAAAAAAGAGAAGCCATGTACCAATCATTGTTCATACGATTGCTTGCTATGCTTATGCTTTCAACTCAAATAAGTATTCAGGCACAGGAAATTTCACAGACCGTTAGAGGATCTGTAGTTGATCTGGAAACAAATACTCCCTTACTGGCAGCAACTATAGCAATTTATAAGGATTCGATCCTGGTTGTTGCATCAACATCGGATTCCAATGGTGATTTCAGGATTGAAAATATTCCGGTTGGGAGGTATTCAGTTGTAAGTTCATTTATCGGATACCGGGAGGTTGTTATTCCTGATGTGATTGTCAATTCCATGAAAGAGGTAATTCTTTCAGTTCAGATGGAGGAATCTCCCCTTGAGATAGCCGAGATCCAGGTGAGTGCCACCGGTCAAAAAGGCACGGCATTAAACAAACTGGCCTATGTAAGTGCCAGGACCTTCTCGGTTGAAGAATCGCAGCGTTATGCTGGCAGCAGAGGGGATCCTGCAAGAATGGCGGCAAACTTTGCTGGTGTGCAGGGGAATGATGATTCCAATAATGATCTGGTCATCAGGGGAAATTCACCCCTGGGAGTATTATGGCGCCTGGAAGGTGTGAACATTCCGAATCCGAATCATTTTGGTGTATCGGGCACCACCGGTGGTCCCGTTACCATTCTGAACAATAAAGTGCTATCCCTTTCAGACTTTATGACAGGAGCCTTCCCGGCTGAATATGGAAATAGCATTGCCGGGGTATTTGATCTGAGGATGAGAAATGGCAACAATGAAAAACATGAATTCTCAGGTCAGCTTGGATTCCTGGGTACGGAGCTAATGGCTGAAGGTCCAATTTGTAAAGAGAGCAGATCTTCTTACCTGGCAGCCTACCGCTATTCCACCATGGATATATTTCATGCACTGGGGATTGAGATTGGTACTGATGCTGTGCCAAAATACCAGGATCTCTCATTTAAACTCAACTTTCCCACAAAGGAACAGGGAAATATCTCGCTTTTTGGTATGGGAGGTAAAAGTGCTGTGGACATTCTGGCAAGTGAGCAGCTTGATCCTGATAAGGGTGGGATTTATGGGGATGAAGCCATGGACGAACACTTCAGAACGGGTATGGGAGTGCTTGGCGCAAATTACTCAAGACCAACCGGAACTAATTCTTTTCTGAAACTAACCATTTCAGCATCCAGGGAACACCAATCCAATCATCTGGACAAAGTATACCGCCATATTGATAACGGATGGTATGAAATTGATTCCATGTGGTTTTCGTTCATCAGGTATCACTCAGATCAGAACAGGTATTCTGCTTCCTGTTCCTGGAACAAGAAACTGAATAAGCAACATTTATTGAAAACAGGTTTTGTCTATGATCTCTACAGGTTTGATATGGATGATTCTATTTACAACGAAACCCTGTTGGAATATGTAACCAGACTTAATCACACCGGTTATGCTTTCTTATCCCAACCTTTTGTTCAGTGGAAATACAAATCATCTGAAAGAATGACCATTACAGCAGGACTACACGGTCAGCTTCTCAACCTGGAGAATACTGCCAGTTGGGCACTTGAACCCAGACTGGGGATCAGGTACCAGGCAGGCAGAAGAAGTACTTTTGGCTTTGGAACCGGCCTGCATAGCCAGATGCTCCCCACCTATATTTATTTCGCCGGGCTTACCAGTAGCAATGGTACTTTTGTACAACCCAATGCTAATCTTGATTTTATGAATAGTTACCAGAATGTGCTCTCCTGGGACTATTATTTAAATTCAAATATGAGGGTCAAGTTAGAGACCTATTACCAGTATTTGTATAATATCCCGGTGGAGCATCATCCATCCTCATATTCAGTGCTCGATGAGGGACATAATATGAGCCGGTTCTTCCCCGATAGTCTTGTAAACAAAGGCACCGCCAGGAATTATGGATTGGAGCTGACCATGGAGAAGTTTTTCAGTAAATCCTATTTCCTGCTGTTCACGGCTTCCTTATATGATGCCAGGCGCACAGGCAGTGACGGAATCAATTACAATACGGTTTTTAATGGGAGGTATATTTTAAATGCCCTGGGATCCAAGGAGTTTACATGGGGTATCAATAGGAGATCCACATTTACCATCGGAGGAAAGATAACACTGGCAGGAGGGAAGCGATATACACCCATTGACATAGCTGCATCTGATATTGCCGGTGAAGCTGTATACATTGATGCGTTGAGGAATTCCATGCAGTTTAATCCATATCTCAGAGCCGATATTAAATTGAACTACAGATTAAATGCACTGAAGGCCACGCATGAATTCGGACTGGATATTGTGAATATAACAGATAGGGATAATGTGCTTAAACAGACCTATATAAGTGGGAATGAGTCACCTGTGCAGGAGGTGTATCAACTGGGGTTGCTGCCGATTTTTTATTACAAAATTGATTTTTAGGTTACCTTAGTCACCATGAATAAACTTGCCCTTGTAACTGGCGCTGCCTCAGGACTGGGAGTGGAATTCTCCAGGCTCCTGGCGGCAGACGCCCATGACCTGATCCTGGTTGATCTTGATTTAGACGGACTGGAAGGAGTGAGACATGATCTCGTGAACACATTTGGAATCGGTGTTGAGGTTCATGTGGTTGACCTGGGCAAGGCGGGAGCAGCAGAGACAGTGGGGTCACTTATTGATAAACGAAAGATTGATATCCTGATCAACAATGCCGGATTTGGTCTATACGGTTTTTTTGCTGATACAGAATGGCAATTGGAAGAGAGCATGCTTCATCTGCATGTGCTTACCCTCACTCGTTTAACAAAACTGGTACTCAAAGAGATGCTCCACATTGGTTCCGGAAGGATCATGAATGTCTCCTCACTGGCAGCATTCCAACCGGGGCCGCTTATGTCTGTTTATTATGCTTCCAAGGCCTATATCCTCTCCTTTTCAGAAGCAATTGCCAACGAGGTAAAAGGGACAGGCGTAACGGTAACTGTCCTTGCTCCCGGCTGGTTCAAAACAAACTTTCAGAAATCCACAGCGCGCAACTCCAATGTGGAGGAGAGCAAGGCCAAACTGCATACTGCCACAGCAGGGATGGTCGCAAGGAAAGCTTACAGGGCTATGATGGCAGGAAAAACTGTGGTGGTACCTGGATTTAAAAACAGGCTGATGTCTCTTGCACCGAGATTCATTCCCAGGAAAACCGTGACGTCCATCATTCGGAAGATCCAGGAACGCCTGAGAAAGTAGGCCCATACTGTTGAACCAGACTTCCCACCAGTAGGTGGTATGTAATTCTTTTTCCAGGATTGAGTAGGAACTATTTGATCATTAGCTTATTCAAATACCTCCTTAATGGCTTCCAGGTATGCCATTCCGTGAATGGTGTCGGGTTCCAGGTAACTCCCTTCGGTCCATTCGTTCCAGCAGTTGATGTTGAAAATATTGTTCGACGAGGGATGGCGAGCCAGGTATTCCCGCATCTCCTGCAGTGCCTTCCTGAAGTTCTCCGGTGTATTGTTGGCCAGCGTGCCTGTGAAAGGATAACCCAACCGGGTGAAATTTTCAGTTTGTTTGGTTCTGGGACTGCTGTCCCAGCCCATGGTCACATTGGGAAAGTAAGGTAATTCAATAGATGAAGCAAAACGGTCTGCATAGTCAAAGTACTTAGACTGCATATCCGGGTAAGCATGTTCTGGAAAATCGGGCCGAACATGATGGATCCACACATACGAGGTTGTGGATGTGAATCCAAGCTCTTTTAAAAATGAGCCCATATGATCAATTTCAATCTTTTCTTCAGAGGGTAAGATGGTCCGTCCCCAGACCACTGCGTTCAGGTGAAGATCACTGAATCCGGCATCTCTCACCTTGTTCCGGAATGCTTCGATACCCTTCATGGTAGCTTCAGCAGTTCCAAAATTTCGTATAAACCTGCTGAGGTCATAAATGGAAAAATAGGGGGCATTGTCCAAAAGCCAGTAAGAGGGGTGTTTGAAATAGGTCTCAATCACATAATCGGTCATCCTCTCCCAGGTATCCATGGAGATCACACCCTGATAGAGCACTTCCGGACCTTCCGGACTGAGCAGTGTGGCCGAATCCACCGGATGAATATTGATCCAGTCATGATTGGCCCACATGAGTCCGAATTTGATCCGCTGGTTATTTTTGGCCCCGAAAAATCCCTCTTCAATGCCTCTTTCCAGGAACAGTCCGTCATCATAGTAGTACCAGTCAAAAATAAATGCGTCAATTCCGTGATCTGCAGCAGCATCGATCTTCTGTTCCATATGAATAGGATTGGCTTCATCGGTATACCCCCAGGCGGGAACTTTGGGTTGCCGGTGACCTTCGAATCTGGGCCTGGCAGCCTTTACCAGTTCCCATTCGGTCCAATCTGTCCCATGTATTTTTTCATTCCTTTTGTCCACATGGTAGTTTGGAAAATAGTAGGAAGCTACAGTGTAATGATCCCGGGCATTGGCCTCCGGGTTATCACTTCTCTTTTGGTTGGAGCTACAGGAAGAGATTAATATGAGGGATATCAGTGCAAAAGTCGCTGTGAGGAGAGGCTTTTTCATACTGCTCAGTTTGAATGGGGTTATTCAAAATTAGTGATTCTTTTGTATATTTATTTACCAACAATTTCCAACTAACCCATTTATCCATGAAACGCTTTCTTATTTTAATGCTGACCGGGAGCATGGGATTTGCCCTTGCAGCCCAGGAGACCATTGACATCCTTACCCTTACCGGCCGCTATGGTCTTCCTCAGGATTATAAGGATACATATTCGGAAAAAGCCACAGAATATGGTTCCATCCTTTCGATCACTGCCGGGGCAAAACTATCAGCAAAATCGATGATTGCCATCAATGTGAACCATTTTTACTTTAATGTGCTGGGAGATCCGGCCATCCCGGATGGGATTGCCAGTCCGATTATTCTCAATGGTTTCATATTGAGGACCGGATTGATCCAGCAGCTAAGAAACAGTCGTGTTCTTCAGCTGTTGATTGCACCCAGGTTGATGTCGGACTTTAAAAACCTGGATGGGAACAGTTTCCAATTGGGTGCGGTGGCCACCTATGGAAAGAAGTTCCATGATGATCTGACCATGAGTTTTGGTGCCATGATCAACCAGGAGTTTTTCGGGCCCTATCTGGTCCCTCTGGTTAATTTATACTGGAAGTTATCCGGCCAGTGGAGTGTTGAAGGTATGTTGCCTGTCACCGCCAGGGTGAATTATAAAGTGAATGATAATCTGACTGCAGGATTTAACCATTTTGGCCTGATCACC
Organism: Bacteroidota bacterium; assembly: GCA_039714655.1. Lineage (GTDB taxonomy): Bacteria > Bacteroidota > Bacteroidia > Bacteroidales. The sequence goes on along the minus strand of JBDLIX010000103.1, from coordinate 12,222 downwards.
ACCTACTATCTGGGAGATGAAGCCTATTCGGGCGATTATATGGAGCGCCAGAGCATTGACCTTTCACTCTATGCCCGGCAAAGGTTGTTCGGACCCATGTTTTTGGAAGGAATGGTGGGACGCTCTTTTGGAAGGAATTACAAGCAATTTGCAGGGGATCAGAAAGTTGATTTTGCCATCCCACTGATCTCTTTTGGAGACAACAGAACGGTTAAAAATGTCACATTCAAAGACGGAATCCTCCTTCAGTTAAAGCTGGTCATTAATGTCCGCAGACCGGAATAATTCTTACTTTTCAGGAGTATTAAAACCAAAGAATCACATTAAAGACCCGGTTATGCGAAAAGTACTTGTGCTTGCCATTGGAATTCTGTTAGTTGGCAATCTATGGGCCAGTGATCCCCCCATATTGAAATGGGAGATTGGCTATTCTGAAAGAGAGGATCCTGCCCGACTGAAATGGACGGAAGCGAGGGTGCCGGGTGCTGTCCAACTGGATGTTGCCAGGGCCGAAGGATACGGTATCTATTATTATGCAGAGAACTGGAAGGATTACCTCTGGATGGAGGAGCGGGAATTTGTATACAGATCTCTTTTCACAAAGCCCGACCTGGAGGTTGGAGAGCGACTTCTGTTCCACTCACTGGGGATTGACTATGAATTTGAGGTCTCTCTGAATGGTGTGAAACTGCTTCAGCAGGAGGGGATGTTCACTCCTGTTAGGCTTGACCTTACTCAGCAGTTAGAGGATCTGAATGAATTGGAGATAAGGATCTTTCCCATTCCAAAACTGCATGCGGAGCCTGCAGACCGGAGTCAGGCTGCAGCCAGTGTAAAGCCAGCTGTTAGTTATGGATGGGACTGGCACCCGCGCCTGGTTCCCATGGGCATCTGGGATGATACTTATCTGGAGATCCTTCCGGGATCTCATATTGAGGATGCTTCAGTCCGGTACACTTTAAGCGATGATTTTAGTTCTGCTGAGATCGCAGTTGAAGTTGAAGGAAGGGATTTGGATGGGTGTATGCTGACCTGGAAGATGTTTGATGCTGCGGGTGAAATGATAGATGTGGGTCATTTTGCTCCCAGGGAGAACCGGGGAACCCTGAAAATGAATCTGAAGAATCCCAGCTTATGGTGGCCCCACGATCATGGGGATCCAACCCTGTATGATTACACCATTGATTTAAATGACAGGTATGGTAATTTGCTCCATACGGTCCATGGGAAATTGGGATTCAGGAGGGTGAAGCTGGTGATGAACGAGGGCGCCTGGAATGAACCCCAGGGATTTCCCAAAACCAGGAGTGTGGCTCCAATTCAGTTGGAGATGAATGGTCGCAGGATTTTCTGCAAAGGAACCAACTGGGTCAATCCGGAGATTTTCCCGGGTATTATCACAAGAAAACGCTACGAAGAGCTAACAGAAAGGGCCCTGGAGGCCAATTTTAATATGTTAAGGATATGGGGGGGAGGTATCGTGAATAAGGAATCCTTCCATGAGCTCTGTGATGAAAAGGGTATCCTGGTTTGGCAGGAGTTCCCACTGGCCTGTAACAATTATGTGGGAACACCGGAATACCTGAAAGTATTAAAGCAAGAGTCGGAATCCATTATTAAAAGGATCAGGAAACACCCTTCTCTGGCTATGTGGTCGGGTGGGAATGAGCTTTTTAACTCATGGAGCGGCATGGATGATCAATCCCAGGCCATACGATTGCTGAACAGTCAGTGTCTGAAAATGGATCCGCATACTCCTTTTATCAGTACATCTCCTTTGTTTGGCATGGGGCACGGACACTATGTTTTTAGAGATATGGATACCGGAGAAGAGGTTTACTCCACAATGAACAGGGCCCGAAATACCGCTTACACAGAGTTCGGGATGCCTTCTCCATCACCTTTAGAACTGCTGAAGTCTATTATTCCTGGTGAAGAGCTGTGGCCACCTCAACCGGGCACCTCCTGGGAGTCTCATCATGCCTTCAATGCCTGGGTTGGCAATACCTGGCTTATGCAGGATATGATTGAGGATTATTTTGGTGCATCGGCCAACCTGGAGCAGCTGGTTTTAAACGGACAACTGTTACAGTGTGAGGGATATAAGGCCATTTACGAGGAAGCACGACGTCAGAAGCCTTACTGCTCCATGGCACTCAATTGGTGTTACAATGAGCCTTGGCCAACCGCTGCCAACAACAGCCTTCTCAATTGGCCCAATAAACCCAAACCAGCTTTTTTTGCTGTGCGGGATGCATGCAGACCTGCCATGGTTAGTGCCAGGAATACCAAATTGAGGTGGAAAGAGGGTGAAGAGTTCTCTGCACAGCTATGGATGCTAAACGACCTGCCTCACACCCTGGAGGGTGGTAAGGTGCTTGTGAGGCTGGTAGCAGATAAAATGGAGTTACTGCTATCCGATTGGGAGTATGGAGATGCCGAGCCCAACACCAATATCCAGGGTCCCAGGGTGACCGGAATCCTTCCTCATTGGAACTCCGATCGGTTCTCTCTTGAATTGGAGGTTGAGGGGCATCCTGAATATAATTCAAGCTATACTTTTCTTTATACCAGGGATTGAGATCCCAACCGTTGAACAGGAGTACCAGTTTCAGGTCAGGTTAAGGATTTGGCGTATAGACGGGACCGCCTGTGTTGTCTCGATTCAAAATATCTCCATATATTCTGAACTTTGAAATTCTCCTCAAGCTCACTGTTGGATTCGGCATAAATGATCCCGTTTCTTATGGCTGCTCCGGTAAGGTGAGACATAAAGACGGCATTTACTCCCTTGCTCTGATAATCGGGAAGCACCCCGGTGAGAAGCATGTCCAGGCGTTCGGGTTTTCTCATGGCTTTCAGCAGGTAGTACCAGCCAATAGGAAACAGTTTTCCCCTCGCTTTTTTCAATGCATAAGAGAGAGATGGCATGGAGAACTGGAACGCCACCACGCGATCGTTTTCATCCAGTACTGCTGAGGTAAACTCGGGTTTTACAAATGAGAAGTACCTCTTTACGAAATAGGTAATCTGTTTTTCAGTTAGCACTGTAAAACCATACAGAGGTTTATAAGCTTCATTGATCACTCTGAAAACAGGATCGGCATAGGGAATCATATCTTTGGCCTTCCTGAGTTTGAGCAATCGAAGATGGTACCGTTCCGATACCAGGTTGCTGATTTTTACGATCTTTTCGGGAACTGCATCCGGGACTTTCAGTTCATATTCCACATATTCGATCTCTTTCCCATACCCCAGAGACTCCATATGGTCAGAATAATAGGGGTAGTTGTATACACCCGAAAATGTAGGCATCTCTTCAAATCCTGTAACCAGGATGCCCTGTCGTTCAAAGGTGGTGAATCCCATGGGACCGACCAACCGATCCATCCCCTTCGATAGGGCCCACTTTTCGATGGATTTGACGAGTTGTCCGGAGACCTCTCTGTCATCAATGGTGTCAAACCAGCAGAACCTTGCATCTTTCTTTTCCCACTGTTTGCAATATCTGTCATTGATAATCCCGGCGATCCGGCCAGCAATCTTACCATCTTTTAAGGCTATCAGATACCTGGTCTTACAATGGTCAAAGGCAGGATTTGTCTTTGGACTCAGTGTATTCATCTCACTTTTGAACAGGGGTGGGATCCAGAGTTTACTATGCTGGTAGAGCTGATAAGGGAAACGGACAAACTGCTTTAGTTCTTGCCGGGTAGTTACCTGTTTGATTTCTATGGGCATGGATCAGGTTTTCATGGGATAGATGAAAAGCGGTTTGGTATTTATTCCTTTCTCTTTGATCTGTATCACCTCTTTTTCATCCATGGGTTTAAAATCCTTTGCCAGTTTCAGCGCCATGGAGAAGAGATCTTCGTGTCCCGGTGGTATGGCGGAAGTAACGGGGTGTGACAGGGTGAATCTGAGGCCCTGGTTGGCCTCTTCCGGATTGATGAGTGGCTTGTACCAGGTTTTTGAAATGGTTCTCTCTTCTCCCTCTTCCCATGGTCTCTGAGCCATGGCTTTGAGAGCCAGTATCCCCATCTCTTTTTCTTTTGCTTTTTCCATCACCTGAGGTCCAAAATTTCCAGCATACCAGGTGGCATAATTGAATGGGAATAGAATGGTATCGAAATCAAACCGATCCATGAGTGCCATGGCAGCTTCTACCGAGTGTGCAGAAAATCCAAGGAACCGGACCTTCCCCTCCTCCCTGGCCTCCAGGAAAGTTTCCATGGCTCCCCCTTTGCTGAAAATGGTATCCACATCTTCCAGCTTGATAACAGCATGTAACTGGTAAAGATCGAAGTGGTCGGTCCGGAGTCGCTTCAGAGATTGCTCAAGCTCTTTTCGGGCACCCTCTTTTTTGCGTTCCGTAGTTTTACAGGCAAGAAACACATCTTTGCGATAGGGCTCCAGGGCCGGACCAAGCATCTCCTCTGCATTCCCATAGGTTGGTGCCACATCAAAGTAGTTGATGCCATGGTCGATGGCTTCCTTGACCCTGGCTGCTGATTCTGCAGTGGTGGCATCTTTCACAACAATCCCACCGAATCCTATCATGGATAGTTTTTCACCGGTTTTACCCAGTGATCGTTTTTCGATTTTTCCTTTTTTGGTTTCTCGTGTAATGGATGAGAGAGTTGCAGGAAACATACTAATCAGGGGTACGGACATGGCTGATATGGTTACAAATTTTCTTCTTTTCATAATCATCAGGATTTAATTCAACAAACATAAGGATTGTAAATTATAAAAAAAGAGGGATCAAGTCAAGCACTATTCGTCAGGGGGGCTGACTTGTTTTTCCATGATTGAGTAAAAGTCAGCTAAAATCTCTTCTTTGTGAAAATCTTCCCAAACGATAATTTTTCGTTTGTTATCTGGTTGTTCCACCCATGCATTGTGGATCAATACCGGAGATGGGATTTCCACAGCGGCAGCCCATGAAGGGTCCTTCACAATGGCCACTGCTGCCATATCAAACAGGGCACGGTAACAACCATCTTCCAGGTGTTCTATATGTTGAAACAGATTTACAGAATAGTCTCCAAAACAGGTGAAACTATCTCCATGCCTTCCGGTGACCGGTTTTTCTACTTTTGGCCCTAATCCCGGCATTCTAGTATAGATCTCACGGCGGCTTACCTTCACCTCAGCAGTACCGGAGGATGTTCCATAGCGGACAGTTGCCATTTCAAATGGTACGCTGGTTTTCAGCACATAATTCATGGATGCCGTATCATTATCCTGATTGTATTCTCCTGGTTCCGGGTAATTTGAACCCAGCCAAACCACACGGATCTGTTTTGCAATAGCAGGCTCCTTTTTCAATGCCAGTGCCACATTGGTGAGTTTTCCCACTGCCAGTAACACCAGGGGATCACTCCGCCTCTTCCGGGCTTCTTCGATAATGAAGTTCACCGCGTCAGAACCATCAAAATCAGGTTCCCCGGTATGATCCATGATCTCTGTAAATCCCCCATTGGCACCTTTGAAGATTGGAATCTTTCCTTTCAGATCGCACAGGTTCAGGACCCTTTCAGCCTCTTTGTAATGCGCTTCAACCTCTCCTCCTCCCCATGTTTTGTTCACTGTGATGCCGATTACATTGAAGGTGCTCTCATCCAACAAAAGATAAGCCATGGCATGCTGGTCATCCAACTCATTGTTGGCATCGGTATCAAAGATAACCGGGATCCTTGACTCTGTTTGTTCCTTTGTCTGGTCGCTTGAAATACAGCTGGTGATGACCGCAATAGCAAATAAACCCATCATGAGATTCCTGGTGATTTTCATATTAAGATCAGGTTTTGGTTTTTTTCAATCATTTCTGGAGATGAATTTACGGAAAAGAATCCATAGCAGTGCACCATGGAAGATGGTCGCTAAACAAAAAAAGAGCCAGAATGACGCACTGTTTTCAGCCAGAAGCGCGCGACCAGACCAGAACAATGGGCTGTATGCACCTATCCAGAAATAGGGCGCAGGTAAAACGAAATAGAGTACCGGTCCCATTAACAGAAGGCCGAATCCTTTGGAGATGGCCATCCCCATCACTTTATTGTCGGCAAAGGCTCCCAAAAAAAGGAGCAGGAGCAGGGCCTGACTGGCTGTGAGAGCAGAAATAAGAACAATTTGAAGGAACCCAAGAGAACCGGTCAGTTGAAGAAGGACCAGGAACATAAATACAAATACCAGGCTTAAAATCAGGGGGAAGCCAAGTCTTAATTGAAGGTAACCCGATTTGCCAGTGGGTGTCACTGAAATGGCACTGATGATACCCCCATCCCTCTCATCCAGGAGTATGAAACCATAAACCATTCCAAACATCATGGGAATCAGCGGCACAAAAAAGGTTCCTGCAAAAGTGTACCAGGATGTAATGTCAATGGACCATTGCGTTTGAAACAGGTTGCCTAACCATGGAAAAAGATATTGCATTAGTGCCCATAAGATAAATGGGACCACCATGCTGAGGATCAGCATGGGATCTCCTCTGAGGAGCTTGTAGTCATAAGGTAGTGCCCGCCAGTTCATCCATTCTATTTATAGACAAGGTGCTTATTGACCTGATTCTTTGAAAAGAGGAACGCCAGGTATCCCCAGGTGACTAGCAAAACAATATCAACGATGATCCTCCAGTGAGACAATGGTTGCATGGCCCCAAGCATCAGATCCAGGGAGGCAATATAGGGTAAGATGATGAAGGCCGGATGGCGGTCAAATACCAAATAGGGGATCACAGGAATCAGAATGGCCATGGAGATCAATATGATCCTTCCAAAATATTGATTGATGCTCTCCACCTGTGAAGCAATCCCCAGTCCGAACAGGACAAAGATGGCTGCTGTTATTGCAATGGTGAAAAGCAGCAACAGGGTGTAAACTGACAATTGCAATACCGGCAGGTAGACCAGGATGCTCATGGTGACAGCGATGAGTGAAAGAGATATGGTTTTTGCCCATATGTAACCAGAAGGATTCAGGGGTGTAACAAACAGACTGAGAACCACCGATTGTTGCTTTTCCAACAGGATCAATGCTGCAATGAAGATAATCCCCAGCATGGTGGTGTCGGATAGGATCATGATCAGGGAAACAATCATCCGGCTTTCCCGGGGAATGTTTAACAGAATTATGATATAGACAATACTTATAATGAAGTATACCAGCCAGAAACCCTGTCTCCATTGTAGTAAAACGTCCTTCTTAACCAGTTCTCTCATCTACCTGATCAGTTGTTGTCCGGTTATTTTGATAAAAATATCCTCCAGTGAAGCTTCCAGGGTGTGGATGGTAAGGATCTCCTTGTTTTTGATGATTTCCCGGAACTTTAAATTGGAGGAGAGCCCTTTCAACTCAAACTCCAGCGCCTGTTTCTCCTGTTTGTCAAGGTACTCCACCCTGACAACTTTTCTGCCATGTTCTATTTTTAGTTTTTGTGTGGAGTCGATTACCGGCAGTGTCCCATCCACCATAAATGCCAGGCGGTTACATAGTTCTCCGGCATCGGCCATGTGATGGGTGGTGAGGAAAACGGTAACACCCTTCTTTTGCATATTTAGAATGGTATCCTTCATGATGCGTGCATTTCCCGGGTCCAATCCCGCCGTGGGCTCATCCAGGAACAGTATTTCAGGATTGTTCAGCAAAGCACGGACAAAATTGAGGCGCATCTTCATCCCTTTCGAAAATGCCTCCACCCTTGTATCCCGGTCCTCATGGAGGTTGACCATCTCCAGTAATTCATGGGGGTCACGCGTAGTTGATTTGAAAAATGAGGCGAACAGTTGCAGATTTTCAAGAGCAGACAATTTCAGATAGAGGTTGGGGAATTCGAAGGCAACCCCGATCTTCTCATAGAATGTTCGGTCCATGGAAGAGAGATCGGTGCCATTGACCCTCACTGAGCCTTCATAGCCCCTCAACAATCCGTTCAGGACTTTTTGTGTAGTACTTTTTCCGGCTCCGGAAGGGCCCAAAAACCCAAAGATCTCACCCTTTTCAATGTCAAAGCTGATATTCTTCAGGACCGGGAGGTTAGCTCCCGGATAGGAGTATGTCAGTCCCTCTACATGAATCATGGAATCCGGCACGACTACTGATGAAATGCCTCTGACACAAAAGAGAGTACTACGGGTAGTGATGCTCTCCAGTAGGTCCAGTTGTGCTCCCCATCCCGAATGCGGTATTCATGTGGAATCTCTTTTTTTCGCATGGCAATATGAACCAGGGAGTTTCCTTCATAAAGAAAATCATCATCGCCACAATCAATGAACCACCTGACAGACTCTTTCTGGTCATCCGGCATGTTGTTGATTAGTTCCAGAACACTGTAGCGCTTGTACCAGGCTTCCATCTGCTCTTTGGAACCCGTTTCCATTCCCATCTTCTTCATGTGACCCTCCAGCTCTTCTACGCTCAGAGCTCCGCAGTAGGCACTCAAAGGAGCGGCTGATGAAAAGAGTTCTGGATGATGAAGAGCATACACGAAGGTTCCGCCTCCGCCCATGGAGAGTCCTGAAACAGCCCTGTACTGTTTTTCTCCCTTGATCCGGTATGTTTTCTCCACGTAAGGCATAAACTCTTCAAAAAAGAAATCCTCGTACCTCCACTTATCTTCCATGTCATTGAAGTACCCTACCGTACCTGTATTGGCATCCGGCATTACAATGATCATGGGTGTTGCAGAGCCATCATTAATGGCTTTGTCTGCAATATGAAGCACCTCCCCGAACTGCACCCATCCGGTCTGGTCGTCACCCATGCCATGCAACAGGTAGAGGACCGGGTAACTTCGCTCTGAGGATTCATAGTCGGGTGGCAGATAGACTGCATATTTTCGTTCCATCTTCAGGATTTTGCTCTCCATTGAGAGGTTGTCATAGACTTTTCCGTGCTGTGCCGGGAGAATTTGGACGGCTGCAGCCAATATGAGAATCAGAAGTGATTTTTTCATAGGCCTAAAGGTAAAATCATATTTCATAAATTGAAATAGATTAAATTTTCTTCCCCAACGCAGCTTTTCCCATGATTTTAAGGGAGCCTAACAGGCCATAACGCTCCAACATCATTTTTTTGTACATCTCCTTACTGTCCTTTGGGGGAACGGCTTCTTTTTCAGTTTTCAACAGGGAGATCGCTTCAAAGGTACAGGCGTTCAGGCAAACACCACAGCCAATACAACGATTGCGCAATACTTCAGTGTGATTATTTACAGATACAAGGGCATCCATCTGACACAGCTTCATGCATTCTCCACAGGCCGTACACTTCTCAATATCAATTTTTGCATAGAAGTTGGTCTGTAAAAACCCGGTCGGATTTGGGTATTTTTTTGCAGCGGACAGCAACGCGCAACAACAGCCGCAGCAGCAACAAATAAACCCTGGTTCACGTGTGTTTTCGGGCTGTAGCACCATGCCCTCCTGTTCGGCTCGGGAGATCAGGCCGGAAATCTCATCCCTGGTTAATTCCCTGGCAACGCCCTTATCCATCATAAAGGTGGCTGTCTTCCCAAGCGAAAAACAGGTCTCCATGATATCGGTCTGTTTACAGGGTTCACCCATTTTTTCCTTTGCCTGGCGGCAAATACAGTTCATCACAGCAAAAGGTCCCGGAGAATTATGGATCATGGCCCGTGCATTGTCATAGGTTCCTACCTTAAATTCCGGATCAATTTTGACATTAACCGGAATGGTACGTAACTGCATGGTTGTATCCTTAATCAGCGCATCCGCAAAACCCTCATCCTCGTATTTATAGAAGTCCTCAGCCAGCTCCTTTGTGATACGGTCAACCTGGAATTCAAAGATGCCAACCGCAAGCGGAGCCTTGCCGTATTTCGGACCACCTTTTGGATCCATAACAGAGTTGATGGCGCCTTTATCAAAGAGGCCTTTTAATTTTGAGGTCAACAACTCTTTTGTGATCTCTCCATACTTAAAACGGCCATGTATTTTGTCAATGGTTTCAGGGATGGCACTCAGCTTCAATGCAATGTTTGCCTCCTCTTCATCGAAGAGTTGTTTGAGGAGGCTGATCTCAACACCGGATTTGGTCTCAGGAAAGGGGACTGGCATATGATCCAGGTGGCGCTGCAGCTGTCGATAGATATCTGGTTTCATGGTATTGATTGATTAAGAATTAAAAATGTTGTGTCTTAGAAAGAGGATAGAAGAGGTAAGTTACAACAAAGACCCATAAGAATCAACTGATATTTAGCAGAAAATCAAGAGCTTAATCAGCTTCTCTGTTATTATGGGATTTACTATTTTTATAGAGAATGAATGGGGTATCATACAGACCGGGTTATATTGCCCTCCACCGCAGCGGGGAACTCCGGAAGAGGGGAGAGGCACTCTGGAAAATGCTTAGTGATTGCAGGCTATGCCCCAGGGAGTGCAGGGTAGATCGTCTGGCCGGTGAAACTGGTTTCTGTAAAGCTACCGCCAGGTTAAGAGTGGCCTCTTTCACTCCCCATTTTGGTGAGGAACGACCTTTGGTGGGAGTGGGTGGTTCCGGCACCATTTTCCTTTCACACTGCAACCTGGGATGTCTGTTCTGTCAGAATTGGGATATTAGTCACAAGGGAGCAGGGACGGATGTGGAAGTGTCAGATCTGGCAGGGATGATGTTGCAGTTGCAGGCACAGGGATGCCATAACATCAATGTGGTTACCCCAACTCACTTTTCGCCACATGTGGTACTGGCATTGGACATGGCTGCAGCAAATGGTTTGAGACTTCCCCTGGTGTACAATACTTCTGGCTGGGAGCGTCCTGATATCCTGGAATTGCTGGATGGGATCGTGGATATCTACCTGGCTGATTTTAAATACATGGATCCACAACATGCAGCGACATACTCAAACGAGGCGGTTGACTATCCGGATGTAACCCGCTCTGCCCTGCTTGAAATGAACAGGCAGACTGGAGTGGCCTCGCCGGAAAAGAATGGAATCATCTACCGTGGCTTAATGATACGGCACCTTGTGATGCCCAACTACGTAAGTGGTTCAATGGCAGCCATGGAGTGGATCTCCGATCATTTGCCTCTGGAGACCTATGTTAATATTATGATCCAGTACCGGCCTGCATACCGGGCACATCTCTATCCGGAAATCGACTGTAGTGTTTCCGTGGATTATTATGAGGAGGTGGTTGCCAGGGCCCGGAACCTGGGGCTTACAAATCTGGATGTGGACATTTGACAGGTAACCGCAAAAACTATTTCCAGTCATACGGAGTTACCTGGTATACGTAATAGTTGAGCCAGTTTGAAAAGAGGAGGCTGGCGTGGGCTCTCCAGCGAATAACCGGTTCCCTGTCAGGATCATCATCTGGAAAATAGTTCTCTGGAGGGGCCGTGTCCAACCCTTTGGCTCTGTCACGTTCATATTCATTCTTCAGTGTAAGCGGATTGTATTCCAGGTGACCTGAGATGAATATCTGACGGTTGTCTTTTGAAAGGACGATGTTGGAACCTATTTCCGGAGACCAGGCCAGAGGAATCAGGTCCGGATGTTTTCTGAGGTCTTCAAGACGGTTTTCAGTATACCTGGAATGTGGCGCAGGAAACAGATCGTCAAAGCCACGCACCAGATGATGTTTCCTATCGGTAATTTGATGGTCAAAGATCCCGAATACTTTCTGTGGCAGGGGATACTTCTTTATGCCATAATGATAATACAACCCTGCCTGAGCTCCCCAGCATATATGCATTGTGTTGCTCACATTGGTTTTGCTCCACTCCAGAATTTCACATAAACTGTCCCAGTAATCGACCTCCTCAAACTCAAGGTGCTCCACCGGAGCTCCTGTGATGATCAGTCCGTCGTACCGCTGATCTTTGATCTGATCGAATCTCTTGTAAAAAACATCCATATGTTCACGTGGGGTATGTTTTGATTCATGTTCGTGCATATGGAGCAGGTCAAGCTCCACCTGGAGGGGTGTATTGGCCAGGGAACGGAGCAAGTCAGTTTCAGTGACCATTTTTACCGGCATCAGGTTCAACAGTGCCACACGAAGCGGTCTGATATCCTGATGAATTGCCTGACTTTCCTCCATGATGAAGATGTTTTCTTTCTTCAACTCATCGATGGCAGGCAGGTTGGATGCTACATTAATGGGCATAATACAAAATAGATTTATTCTATGAACGGCTGAAGCCGCAGTTTGTTGAACCGGAATGCCAAATATATGAAATATAGCTCCTGAT
>JBDLIX010000102.1:0-18493 GCA_039714655.1 Bacteroidota bacterium | reverse complement strand
TTTTCGGGGGGAAACAGGAATTGTTTTAGCTATATGATAGTCAGCGATGAAAAGTGCCTTATATCACCATAAATGATAAGACCTGAGAATCATCGATATTGCCAAAGTGTTATATGATAGGAGGTGATGGCGGAATTTCCTGATAGATACAGTAAATATCTATGCAGGATAGTCTCAGACATGGAAAAGAAGGGTATGTTATATAAGGTATTGCGGCATACTTTCCACATTGTTCCAATGAGTACCGACCCGGAGTCATATGTTCCTTGAGGGCACCAGTGAGCTACATTATTATGAAGGTGCTGCATTGAAAAAAAAAAGGGGAGCTGAAACAGCCCCCCCCTGGATCATATTGAGATATTTTCTCTATGCGTTGTCCACCGAGTTTATGTAGATAAGCAGTTCAACAACCTTGCGGGAGTAACCCATTTCATTGTCGTACCAGCTCACAACCTTCACGAAGTTGTCATTGAGTCCGATACCGGCGCCTGCGTCAAAGAATGATGTGTTGAGTTCGCCAAGGAAGTCATTAGACACAACAGCTTCTTCGGTGTATCCAAGAACGCCTTTCAATTCACCTTCGCTGGCCTCTTTCATGGCTGCACAAACTTCCTCGTAAGAAGCACCTTTGTCCAGACGGCATGTGAGGTCCACTACAGAAACATTGGGGGTGGGAACCCTGAATGCCATCCCTGTAAGTTTTCCGTTCAGTTCGGGAATTACTTTGCCCACAGCTTTGGCAGCTCCGGTGGATGATGGAATGATATTTTGTCCGGCTCCGCGTCCGCCTCTCCAGTCCTTCATGGAGGGACCATCCACAGTCTTTTGTGTGGCAGTTGTGGCATGTATGGTGGTCATCAGACCCTCTACAATCCCGAATTTGTCATTCAGCACTTTGGCAACGGGGGCCAGGCAATTGGTGGTACAGGAGGCATTGGATACAAAGTTCATGTCGCTGCTGTATTTCTTGTGGTTTACACCCATCACAAACATGGGGGTGTCATCCTTGGAGGGAGCAGACATAATCACTTTTTTGGCCCCGGCATCGATGTGTCCCTGTGCCTTCTCCTTGGTCAGGAAAAGACCGGTCGATTCAACCACATATTCAGCACCTACGGCATCCCACTTGAGATCTGCAGGATTTCTCTCTGAAGTAACCCTTACTGTGGCACCATTTACCACCAGGTTTCCATCTTTTACTTCTACAGTTCCGTCAAAACGTCCGTGAGTAGAGTCATATTTTAGCATATAAGCTATGTAATCCACATCTATCAGGTCATTGATGCCCACAACTTCTACCTCTGGCATATCAGCAGCAACCCTGAAAACCAATCTTCCGATTCGGCCAAATCCATTAATACCAACTTTAATTTTTCCCATGATTTTAATTATTAAGTGATTACGTTAATTCTGTTTTTTTCATAACAGGAGTGCGAATTTACGTAATAATATCAAATCGGCAAAACACCAGACCGGGCAAAATCCGGAATTAATGAATTATTAAAACATGGGATAGGGGAGGGACGAGCCCTGGGACTTTCTTTCCTTCCTGCGTTCTTTGCGGGACTTGGCCCGGGCAGCTTCACTTATGTCTACAATGCGGCCAAACCGGTAGCCTACAATCACGTTGAAAAACAGGAACCTGTTCTGTTCTGTGGCCATAATGGGGATCTCTTTGGGATAGAGTGTCAGGCTCATCCCTGCCTCCAGTGCATGGATGATGGCATCCTTCTGACTGTACTCAAAACTAAGTCCGGTCTTGGCAGTCAATCCAGGTACCACTTTTAGTTCATCAAAACCCATAAAGAATGGCCCGCGCCCACCAATGTTATAAGGAGTCAGATGGATGGCGGGATCAAATTTCATATATTCCATCTCCAGAGGCTCTCCGATGGTGGTAGGGAAGGTATACACCTCGTAGTAGATGGGTTTGAGAAATCCAATAGAGAGGCCTCCACTATAAAATAACCTCACGGAGATCCCTGTTTTATCTTGTTTCCGAAATAACTCTTTCTGCCAACCAGCCATTCCCTTCAGTTCCCAGAACAGGTTCTGTTTTCCAAATATATACCTGCGGGTACTGTAATCAACGGCCACGTTTGTTTTTACCTCCTTGGCGTGCTTCACATAGGAAAAGTCACCATCCAGGATAAACTGGTTCCTGGCATTTCTCCAGAATCCATACCTGTAATTCAGACTGAATCCATTGGAATTGAGGAAACCACCATAAGAGCTTTCATCCCGAAACATGACCCTTTTCTGCTCATCAATTTCTCCCTGTGCCACCACGGAGATCGAAACCGACCAGAAGATCACTATGAGTATAAGGTACTTTCTCATTGACAATCAGAAATACTACACTTTACAAATTAACGAAATAAAGGAGGGAATGTTGGTGCCCGGACAAAAAAAAAGATCTACCCGAGGTAAATCTTTAAAATATTTTAAATGTGAACCCTATGACCGGTTAACCATTGGGCTCGGTCTGCTCAACATCGACATGGGTGTAAGCTGGGCAGGCCTGCTTGTTGCACGAACTAACGAGAAAACTCATCGCAAATACAACTGCTAAAATGATCACTGCTCTTTTCATGGCTGAATGTTTTTGTTCCGGTAATGATATGCTACAAATATAAAATATATCTTAAAACAATAAAACTAGTCTGATAATAGTATAACTCAACAAGTTGGAAAAAGTTTTATCAACATCTGGTTTTTATTGATGATTCATATACCCCTGCTTTTTTAATACATCCAACAATCTCTTGGAAAACAATACATTGTCATCTTTCTTATAGCGTATATCTGTAAATACGTGGGCAAGGCTCTCTTTGTTGTTTTCTTTGACGAACTCCTGATAAGTTGTGATTAACTCCTTCTTTTGATAGTTTTTGTCGATGTCTGAATCGGAATAGTCCCTGTATTTCTCATGGTGGACTACCGCTTCCAGGGGAAGTCTGTCTGTCAATTCCGGCGATTCATCAGGATATCCAACGGTAACTGTTGTTACCGGTACCACACCCATTGGTAAATCAAGTACCTCGATGATTTTCTCAGCCATATAGGTGGTAGTTCCCAGGTAACAGATCCCCAATCCTGCATCCTCTGCCGCCACACAAACATTTTGTGCCACCAGGATTGCATCGATGGCAGCGGTCATAAATGACAGAAAATTATCATAGCCTGGTTCCGCTTTCCGCAATTTGCACCATTTGTTAAACCTGTTGAAATCGGCACAAAAGGTAAGTACCACCGGTGCCTCCTGCACCATAGGCTGGTTGAAGTGACAGGGACCCAGCTCTTCCTTGATGGCTGGCTCGGTGGTAATAATAATGGAGTACACCTGCATGTTACCGGTGGTGGAAGCCCTTGTTCCCGCTTCCAGGATATATTCAAGAATAGCTTCCGGGATGGGATCTGGTTTATATTTCCGGATGGTCCTGTGGTTGAGGAGTGTATCTGTCATCGGATTAGATTTTTGTAAAAGTAGCCAAAATCTACCGAGCATCTCCTACCTGCTGCACGATCTTTCAATGAAATGTGAAGGATTATGGAAACCCACTTGCACTACTTCTTACCAACTATATAATATCCGCATTTGTTGATGTAACCCTTGATCCTTTGGTATGGAAGGTCAATAGAACAGTTACCGATTGATTCAATTTCTGTATCGGTAAAATCATTTTGATCTACACTATAGATGGTCAGGTGATCTCCTTTCTGCAGGGTGCCTGCCTCGAACTGATCCAGATCATATTTCAGCCATATTCTAACCATGTTGCTAAATGTTTTCTCCTCCGAAGTACTTTCAATAATTATGCCCCATTTTTGCATATTATGCCCTTCCAGATCCAGATCAGCAATGGGGAAGGAGCTGATATTGAACCTGGTTGGGAGAAGGACCGCTCCGTTCAAAAAATATAATTCTACGGTTCCGTTTAGCACAGTAATACGTGTTCCGGCGGGGTCCACAATGAAGAATTCGTTTAGCTGGGGTTCTGTAATCTCTGATTCTTGAGTATCGTATTTTATTAGATGCGTTAATATTTCAACATCTACCTCCTCACAGCCCAATGTGAAGAGCGCGAAATTAACAGCCATGATCGTGAGGAGCAAGCTGCTTGTTTTTGAGACAATACAGTTTGTTTTCATCGCTTGATGTTTTTATTGCTTAAAGTTACATGAAAAGTTCTCCTTTGTCAACTAGTCCGGCTGAGAAACAGTGGTTACCAATTGAACTAGTTCTCAGCGACTACAAATGATCCGCATTCATCGATGCAACCGCTGATAGTCTTGCATGAGCAATTCACGCAGCATTCACCGATTGATTCGATTTTATGGTATGCATGCATATCGCCAAATAATTTGTAAATACTCAGATCACTCTCATCATCTGGTTGATTGTTGTTGAAGTTGACCAGATCGTACCTCATTGTAATCTTTATGGGAATTTCGATCTTGTTGTCATTCGAGACATTCGTAATAGAGATACCACGTTTCATTTTGTTATATTTTTCCAGGCCGTGGTGATCAAGTGGGAAAGAGACAATGGTGAACCGGGTAGGAGTTGCCACAGTTCCAGCAGCAAATTCAAGAATAACACTTCCATTTAAGACATTTACAGTAGCTCCAGAGGGAAGAATCCGGAAGTTTTCTGAAATAATTTCTCCGGTTAAGAATAGTTCGTCCTCAGCAGGTTGAGATGTCATAGGCAAGGGCTCACTGCATCCAATGCAGGTGAAAACCGTGACTACAGCCATAATTAGCAGGTAATAGTGGCTGTTGTTGTTTGAAGAGATCCGTTGTGTTTTCATCTGTTCAAAATTTTCATTTTTATTTCATTCTATTTGAAAATTTGAGAACAGATGTAACCGCTCTGCTCTCACATATTCTTTTTTAATCATACCTTTTTGTGATATTTATGATTGATAAAGAACATGTTCGTTTCATAATTTCAAATCTTTATTGGTAAACACTGGTAAGAAATCACATATCACTAGTGGGCACTTAAAACCCACTGATTATTAGTTTTTAGTACCCATTAATGATAGTCGATAGGTATTGATTCGGGTTGTCAAATTAAGAATCCATACCAGGTGCATATCTAAAACTATTTATTCAATTTGTGCCACTAATCGGCCAAATGATCATACGAACTATTCACCTACAACATAAATACCACATTCACTAATACAACCACGGATAGTTTTATCACAACAATTGACACAACAATTATTGAGACTTTCGATGGTACAGGAGGTTAATTGGATTTCATCACCTTGAAAATCAACATTAGCAACTAAAGGTGAATCATCACGATCTTCGGTGGTAAAGGGGGCGGATTGAAAACTTTCAAGACTATAAATGGTCATCTTCTCTTCATTTGCAGGTGTTTCATTAAGCGAAGAGAGCTTATACTTCATCGTGATCACCACGTTTTTTCCAGACAAATTAACAGGATAAAGGCTTTGGATGCGGATGCCTGGATTCATGAAATTGAAGCCGTCTAATTGCGGTGCTGGAAAGGGAGTGATGCTGAATTCGATTGGTTCGGCAACGGCATTTGGAGGAAATAAGATGGCAACGGTTCCGTTTAAGGCCTCGGCATATGTCCCGGTTGGATAGACCACAAAGCTTTCCGTGTCAGCTTCTACATTGATAGGGTCTGTCTCATAAGTAACAAGAGTTTCCTGACAACCAATAGTGAAAAAAAACAGAACTGCAGCCAGCATCAGAAGTGTCAAGCTACGTATTCTCTCGGCAATCGATTTTGTTTTCATAGTTTTTTGAGGTTTATGATTAACAATATGTTGATAGATATTTGTTCGGTTATCTAATTGAAGATCAACATAAAGTTACTCAAGGAGGGATCCTTATTCTACCAAGGATTGGTCATTAACTAATAGATATAAGCCAGGCTGGCTTTTAAAATATCTTTTATCATCAACTTCCTGACCGTATTCTGCCAGCAAGATTCAATTGAACTTAATACACATCCCTTTAATTATACCCCGGGTTCTGGATAATTTTTCCATTTGAAACCTCAGTTTCATCCGGATGGATGGGGTAGAGCCACTCATGATCCTCCACACTGCATCCCAGTGCTCCCTTGGCAGCCTCCATTCGCTCCTTAAATTGTCCGGTGCGCAGAAGGACCCAGCGGCGGTGACCCTCCTGGGCCAGTTCGACCCGTTGTTCGTGCCAGATGGCTTCACGTAGTTCTACCTGGTCACTGGTGGTTATATTGGGAAGCAGCTCCCCGGTATAGGTACTGTCCCAGACCGATGAAATGCGTTGTGGATCTCTTTTGGATGTGTTCCTGGCTCGCTTCCTGACCAAATTCAGGTAGGTTTGGGCCTCAGCCTGCCGACCTGCCTCGTTCAGAGCCTCTGCACAGAATAACAATACCTCCGCATAACGGCAATACCTCCAGTTGTATGCCGGAGGTCGGCCGTCGCCAGGCAACTCATCAAAGGGAATCCAGGCTTTTCTGGAACTATATGTGGTTGCGGAGAGTTGATTTTCGACCACGTAAAAGCCTTCGGGGGCGGGAAAAGTATCCCCCACAAAATTGACGGTGTAGAGCAGGCGGGGATCCCCTGCTTCGAATTCCTCCACCAGATCTTGGGTAGGAGTATCAAATCCCCATCCGTCTCTTAATTCCCGGGGTAGTCTGAACGATCCGAGAACTGAGAACATATGTCCCCCTTCAACATGCGAGGCCTGCTGAAACTCCAGGATGGATTCATCACAATTCCTAATCCGGTGAATCTCTCCGAAATCATCCATAAGGCTATACTCTCCGGATTCAATTATGGACTGGTAAGCTTCAAGAGCCAGATTCCACTCTTTTTGCCACATATAGGTTTTTCCCAGCAGGGCATGAACGGCCCCATGGGTAATCCTGCCGATTTCGGTCTGACTTTTTGCCGGAAGGTTTGCAGCATCTTTCAGATCCTGGATAACCTGGGTCCAAACACTATCAGCAGGCGCCCGTTCAAGATCCAGTTCAGAGGGGCTGGTCCAATGGGTGATCAGAGGCACATCCCCGTAAAGCGTGACCAGGTTGTAGTATCCCAGGGCACGTAGGAATTTAGCCTGATCGGCAATGGATTCAATCTTTTCCGGGTCTCCTGAAATCTTCATGGTATGATCCAGAACCAGGTTGCACTTCCCGATCAGATCATAATTAATGATCCACATGATAGCAGCCCAATCATTATCCTGTTTCTGCATGGACAGGGAGATATCCTGCATGTCCAGTCCATCCGTAGGAAAGCTGCCTTTCTCTGAATCATCCGAACCCACATTGCCGTGGACAAAAAGATTCACTCCCATGTTAATAAAGACATAGGGCCAGTCATGACTGTAAGCATTGATAACAGCGTAGCAGGAAAAAAGCAGACTTTCCAGCTCGGCCACATTCTGGATATAGTTCTCTTCTGAAAATGCTCCTGCGGGTGGATTCACCAGGAAATCTTCACTGCAGGAACCCATTCCCAAAAGAATTATTCCTGTCACGAGCAAATACTGGAGTATATGTTTCATATCTAATACTGGATTATTCTGCTGTTAAAAATCTATGTTTATTCCAAGCGAGATTTTTCTGCTTCTGGGGTATGCCTTTCCCTGATCATGACCGCTATACATTGGATCGACTAATGCAACCTCCGGATCATAGCCCGTATAGTTCGTGAAGGTGAGCAGGTCTGTACCCCCCATCCATATCCGGAGGGATGCGATATGCATTTTTTGCGAAAGTTGAACCGGCAGGGTATAACCCAGCTGGATGTATTTCATTCTCAGGTAGGAACCATCCTCAATATAGAAGTCAGAGTCTCTGAAGTTGTAATTCAGATCATGCCTTGTTATTCGGGGTTGCTTATAAGAAGAATCCTCTCCCCTCCAGGCATCCAGGTATCTTTTCCTGTCCGGATTACCTCCACCAGTCATGTCATTGCGGAAAGAGTTCCATAGCTCGTTTCCATATACTCCCTGCCAGTGAGTCAAAAAATCGAATCCAGCCCAGGCCAGGTTGAGGGTAAAACCGAATATGAAATCCGGATGGGGATCCCCGAGTATACACCGGTCGGCTGCAGTTAATTGGCCATTCTGGTCCAGGTCTTTAAAGCGAAAGTCTCCCGGGAGCGCATGTTGTTGGATCGGATTACCCAGGGAATCAGAATAGCTTAGCACCTCTACCGTATTCTGAAATATGCCATCTGTAACATATCCGTAGTAGGATCCAACCGGATATCCGACCTTGGTTAAGGAGGATACCATGGGGTCCCATATGTCTGTGCTATCTGCATTTGTACTCAATACTACGTTCTTATAGGTGCTCCCGTTTACC
Organism: Bacteroidota bacterium; assembly: GCA_039714655.1. Lineage (GTDB taxonomy): Bacteria > Bacteroidota > Bacteroidia > Bacteroidales. The sequence continues at coordinate 10,140 of JBDLIX010000102.1, read as the reverse complement.
GAAAGATCATACAGGAACTTGCCTGCATTTCCTTTATACCTGATCAGCCATTCAAAACCTTTATTCTCCATGGTTCCAGCATTGATCCACGGATCGTTCAGCATTCCATAGCCTGAATAATCAGGCACATTGGCCTGAACCAGCATATTATGGGTGGTTTTGATAAAGTAGTCTGCATCCAGAGTCAGTGCTTGATCAAACAAAGCCAGATTCAGACCCAGGTTGAGTTGCTCCATGGTTTCCCAAGTCAGATCCGGAATACCGATCACCGTCATACCATAGCCCTGATGCACCTGTCCATTGAACAGGGCCCGAAGCGACAGCTTAGAAGCGTATTGTGTAACATAGGTATTGGTGTTGATGCTGGACATACTGGAATTCCCGATCCGTCCCCATCCCGCACGAATCTTAAGCAAGGGGATGGTCTGACTCTTCAACTGTTCAAAAAAGTTTTCATTGCTGATGATCCATCCCAGAGCGGCTGAAGGAAACAATCCCCATTTATGGCCCGGACCAAATTTTGAACTTCCGTCTTTGCGTATGCTTGCTGTGAGCAGGTATCTGTTCCCAAAGGAGTAGTTCAGGCGGCCAAGCATCGATAGCATACTTACGATATCATAACTCCCGTTCAGGATGGGGGTGGACGTGGCGGAATTAAACGTTTGCATCGTTTCCTGATTGGAAGGGGTATTGAAATTTTTGGCGTGGAGGTATTCATACCTGTTGTGCTCTGAGGTGTATCCGGCAAGTAATGTTATATGGTGCTTCCCTGCTTCTTTCTCATAGGTCAGGGTGTTCTCCCAGAGCCATCCCTGGGTCCAGTCCAACCATTTGTATACGGTACTACTGGGACTCTGGTTCGTGCTGGTGATAAAGTACTCCGGGTCAAAATCATCCATATGGGAGGTGGATCTGTTTAATCCCAGGGATGAGCGCAATCTGAAATCTTTCAGGAAGGTGGCCTCTGCATAAACATTTCCCAGGATGGAAAGGGTGCGGCTTTGGGTATTGTAGTTGTGGTAAAGACTGGCCACGGGATTATCGTTCGGGGCCCCGGCAAATTTGTTGTATTCAAAATTGGGGTCCTCTCTGGAGATATAAAAGGGATCGCCCGGGTCCAGGGTATCCGATTTATATACCGGGTAGATGGGGGCGGTATTGGCGGCCCAAAAAAAAGCAGACCGGCTGGACTGTTGAACACCAAGGATATTGGTCTGTGAGATGCCCAGATTTTCACCTATTTTAATATGTCTTCCCAGCTTGTAATTCGAATTTATCCGGAAGGAGTAGCGTGCATAATTACTATTAGTTATTGCAGTCCCCTCTTCATTATAATAACCAAAGCTGGTGGCATATGCTGCTTTTGGGGTGCCCCCTTTAACAGAGAGGTGATAATCCTGGGAGAGTGCCGGACCGTCTTTGAAAATCTCCTGCTGCCAATCGGTGACATATCCCCGGTCGTAATCTTGAATGACCATTTCCACTTCAGGGAGCGTATCCGGCTGTGTGGTGTGCAATCCATTGCCATAGGCAGTTCGGATATACTCCAGGTATTCATCAGGTCCCAGTCTTTCATCGAGCTTATCAAGTTTCGTAAAACCCAATTCGGCACGAAAACTTACCTTAGGATCTGAGTTAAAGCCTTTACGCGTACTGATAAGGATGACCCCGTTCGCTCCCCTGGACCCATAGATGGCTGTCGCAGATGCGTCCTTCAATACCTCGATAGAGGCAATATCTGCCGGATTCAGAAAGTTCGTAGTAGTGGCCACATTCCTGGAGTCATTCGGATCCATAATCATTCCGTCAATGACATAAATCGGGCCGTGGGCATGGATGCTGCCCACTCCCCTGATTCGGATGGCCGGTTCTTTGCCGGGAGCACCGGAATTTCTTGATACATAGACCCCGGCTGCCCTTCCCTGGATGGCTGACTGGACATTCACTGGTGCGGTTTTGATAAAGTCATCGGCCTTCACTGTGGATACAGCACCGGTCAGGTCGAATTTCTTGATGGTACCGTAACCGATGGCTATCACCTCTTCGATATCCTGAGCTTCGGGTTCCAGGGATATGTTGATCACTGATCTGGAGCCCACGGTCTCTGATTTTGTGGTGTAGCCCACATAAGAGAAAACCAGGACCGGGTTTTCATCAGGGACGGTAATGCTGTAATTGCCATCCTGGTCGCTGATCACGCCAATGGAGGTGCCATCTACCACGATATTCACACCCGGCAGTGCCTCTCCGATAGAGGCATCGGTAACCTGACCTGTGATCTCAATATCTTGCTGTTGTTGGATATTGGGTTTTTGTGAGGAGGTGGATTTATTGGAGGGAAGGGATGCTGAAGCCGCTGTTGTTGTTGCAAAAAGCAGAATATACGTGAACTTCGTCATCAGTAAGAAAACCTGTCCCTTTCCCATTGTGGGACAGATCAAAGTTGCTCTTTTCATGTATGGGTGGTTTTGGAAAAACTCAGTTTATTTCATCAGATGATGGTTATGTTGAAAATATGATTTTGCAAATTTGGCAGGAGTCACAAAATATGCCTTCCTGAAAACACGTGAAAAGTAGGAGGGGTTACTGAATCCCACTTCCAGGGCCACCTCTGACACATTGCCAAATTGTTGTTTCAGTAAAGAAGCGGCACGCTTCAGGCGGATGGTCCGGATAAATTCAACCGGCGTTTGGTTTGTGAGCGCTTCCAGTTTCCTGAAAAGAGTGCTCCGGCTCATGTTCATTGCTTTGCACAGGCTGGAGACATCAAACTTCTCATTCCCCATGTGGTTGTCAATGATAGCCATGACTTTGGTGAGGAACTTCTCATCCACGGAGGTGATAACCACTTCCCGGGGATCAAGGGTAATTTCGTTGCTGAATCTCTCCCTCAGTTTTCTGCGCTGCTCCACCAGGTTCCGGGAACGGACTAATACTTCTTTTATATCGAAGGGTTTGGTGATATAGTCATCTGCGCCTGTCTCCAATCCATGTATTTTGTCATCCTGCGTGGCTTTTGCCGTGAGCATGATGACCGGAATATGGCTGGTACGGACATCGGTTTTTAACTTCTTACATAGCTCGTAGCCATCCATTCTGGGCATCATCAGGTCTGTGATCACCAGGTCGGGCATATGCTCGGTGGCCAGTTTTTGTCCGGCACTTCCGTCCACTGCTTCCATCACATCGAACTCCGATCCCAGTTTTTCGGCCATGAGCCAGAGGATATCTGCATTGTCTTCCACCACAACCACGCGTGGCTTTTCCATGGCACCTCTCTTTTCTTTAGCTTTTGTTTGAATCTTAACCTGTTCTGTTATTTTAGTTTGAGGGATTTTAGTCTGAGTTATACGCTTCTCTTTTACGATTTTAGTTAGGGAGTACTCGCTTTCTTCCAGGTGATCCTTGCCAATGGGGATCCGGACCGTAAAGGTGCTTCCTGCACCCAGCTTACTTTGAAGGTTGATTGAACCATGCATCAGTTCCACCAGATCGTGGGTGAGGGCCAGCCCGATGCCGGTCCCCCCTCCCTCTTTTTTCAGGTTGGCCTCGGCCTGGTAGAAGCGGTCAAAGATCTTTTGCTGCTCTTCCTCCGGGATTCCCTTCCCGGTGTCGGTGATGGAAATCTCAAGCACATTTTCCATGCCGTTGCTGAGGTTCTTATGGACCATATCCATCCGGACCTTTCCACCTTCATCGGTAAATTTGAATGCATTGGAAAGCAGGTTATTGATGATCTTTTCCAGCTTATCGGCATCAAACCAATCAAGGGTATCTGTCCTGGGAAGGTAATACCGGTACTGTATTCCACTGGCTTCTGCCAGGGAAGCAAAGGAGACAGCTATGGAATGGGCAAAGTCAAAGAGGTTCTCTTCGCAAAGGGCCAGTTTCATGCTGTGCTTATCGATCCTGGAAATATCGAGCAACTGGCTGACCAGATTCATCAGGCGGGTTGCATTTCGGTAGATCACTTCCAGACCCCGACGGCCTTTAAGGGACATTTTCTCTTCTTCCATAATGGTCTCGGCCGGAGCTTTCACCATGGTGACCAGGGTCCTGAATTCATGAGAGATATTGTTGAAGAAGCGGGTCTTCAGGGTGTCCAGTTCCAGAATCTGCCTGTTTTTCTGCTGGATCTCTTCAGTACGGTTCTCCACTTCTGCTTCCAGGCGGTGCTTATCTCTTTGAAGCCTGATGGTCCGGAGCCTGATATAGCCCAGGATCAGAGTAAGGAACAACAGGAAGTAAAGCACGATTGCAATCCTGGATTTGTACCAGGGCGGAGCAATTCGGATATCGATGGAGGTGCCCACCGGGTCCCAGGGCCCCCTGTGGCTGGCACTGGAAACCCAGAAGGTGTAGTGTCCCGGTTTTAAGTCGGTATATTCTGCATAGCTTTTGTTTCCTGAGTTTATGGTATCTTCATCGATACCCTCCAGGATGTAGCGGTAACGGTTTCGTTCCGGGTGACTCAAATAGGTGGCGGCAAAATCGATTCGGAAGAAATTCTGATCATGCCGGAGATCAATGCGATCGGCCACCAGAATGGAGCTTTTTAAGGGGGATTCTTCCCCTGGAGTAACTGTTTCCCCCCCGATCCTGAACTCCGTAAAAATGATGGGCACCGTGGCGGTGTCGGGAGCCAGAAAACTGGACGGGATAATCACCATTTTTTGGTTACCCAGATAAATGTCTCCGTTTTCATGATCGCGGTCCGTCATCCATATCAAACTGGGATTACTGGGAAAGCCATCTTTTTCTGTATATTTCTCCACAGTCCCCTCGGGCCTGACCACCAGTAATCCCGAAGCGGTACCCACATATATATTTCCGAAGCCGTCCTCGGTGATCTTCATGGTATGACTCGCATTCAGGTCGGTGATATAATGGTTGTCGAATGACAGGATCGTATCGTTATGGGGGTGTTTGATTACCTTGCTCAGGCCCACCCAGGTAGAGAGCCAGACAGTACCCCTGGAGTCGCAGTAAATAATCTTGACATGTTGGTCCGGCAATCCGGATGGATTGTTTTTATCATAATTGTAATGGGTCCACTCCCTGCGTTCCGGGTCTATGCGGTACAGGCCATTATCCTGTTGCCCATACCAGAAGATACCCTCCGTATCCCGGATAAATGGAGTCATATCAAGTAGACCAGCCAGATACTCATAAGGGAGAGGTTTTTTAAAAAGGATATGCATGGTATCCAGGCTAAGCGGATCGAAGCGGACCAAACGATCTATCCCAAGGATCCAGAAAAATCCATCCTTGCACTGGGTGATCATGTGACTTTCTCCCATATGGAAGCGTTCAAAGCTGTTGTTATCCGGATTCACCCGGTACATTGTTCCATCCCACCCGGCGCTAAACCAGATCCGGCCGGACCGGTCCCTAAAGGTTTCAGGGACATAGTTGCTGTTGATGCTGCCAGACCGGCCATCGGCCTGGTAGTTGACCACCTCATCGGTCTCCAGGTTGTAGCGAATAAGTCCGGCTTTAAAAGTTCCGGACCAGAGAAAATTTCCATCCCTTACCGCATTGCTATGCCAGCTAACTCCCTCTACAAACCTTTCCAGGTGAACATCAATTGTACGAATCTCTGTCTCCCAGGGATTGATGACTTTTACACCCTCAAATGTACCTACGATGATATGGCCATGATGATCGGTAATCATGTCACTGACATATCCAAGTACACTGGTAGTATCCATGGGTGTGATCTCTTTCGTAAGCGGATCGTAACGCATCAACCCACGGTCTGTGCCATACCAGATGTTGCCAGAATGATCGATGGCAAGACCTCCATGTGAGGAGGGTGCAACACTGCTGTAGACGGGTAGACTTTCCCACCGGAACTCCCTGGTGTAGGGATTGAATCTGGCCATTTCCGCCTTTCTTCCAAAGAGCCAGAAGTTTCCCTCAGGATCCATTTTCATGCTCCCCACATTCATATTCACATCCACCGATTCGGGCAGATCCATAGGCTGTTTTCTAAAAACATTATGATCCGGGTCAAACCAGCACAGGCCATACTGGTTGTGTGACATCCATATGTTCCCTGTGGAATCCTTTAGAATGTTCACTTTCCTGAACCAATTCTCAACAATCTCATCACCTCCCAGTACGGGGATTGCTTGAAGACTGTCCTTTTCGGGGAAGTATTTGAAGATTCCCTCAATGGCGCCCACCCAGAGAAAACCATCGGGATCATGCTTAAGATACCGGGGACCCAGCTTCTCCCCTTCGAAATTGAGAGGAATACGGTGGAAGATCTCTGTTTCCAGATCAAATCTCGTTATACCGTTGCCCCAGTACCAGATATTATTCCGGTCATCACAGGTGAATCCTCTGAGATCCCTCGGGCTACTAGTCGAGTCGAAGGGTATGTAGGGATAGTGGATCATCCGGTGGCCGTCCCAGCGGTCCATTCCACCCCAGGTGCTGATCCAAAGCAGTCCCCTGCGGTCCTGGTAAAGGGAGGTAACCTGGGGATTTGTATACTCTTCGAGTACTCCTACATCCTGTGAGATGACAGGGCCATGCTGGGATGAGAGACGGTGATGGGTGGCAGTGAGGATCAGAAAGAAGAAGAGGAGTTGAGCAATTGGTTTTTTCATAATGGCGGGGCTTCTTAATTATTTTGAGGATTTTGCATATTCGGAAGGTGAGACTTCGTAAGATCTGCGAAACATTCTTGTGAAGTAGGAAGGATTACTAAATCCTACCTCAAGTGCAACTTCATAGACATTCCCATAGCGCTGTTTTAATAATGATGCGGCACGTTTCAGACGGATGGTGCGGATAAACTCCACTGGTGAAAGGCTGGTCAGTGCATGCAGTTTTCTGAAAAGGGTACTCCTGCTCATATTCATCTCTTTACATAAACCGGGTACATCAAATTTCTCATCGCTCATGTGTGTTTCCACTATTTCCATCGCTTTCTTTAGAAACTTTTCATCAATGGATGTGATCACGATCTCCCGGGGATCAATGGTGATCTCTTTTCTAAATTTTTCCCTGAGTTTCCTTCGTTGTTCAATGAGATTCTTTGTCCGTACTTTGACCTCCTTTATATCAAAGGGCTTGAAAATATAGTCGTCAGCCCCGGTTTCTAACCCCTCCATTTTATCCTCAAGGGTTGCCTTGGCTGTGAGCATAATGACAGGGATGTGGCTGGTTTGAATATCCGTTTTTAACTGTGAACACATCTCAATTCCACCCATCCGGGGCATCATCAGGTCGGTAATGACCAGGTCTGGTAGATGTTTAGTGGCCAGCTTCAATCCTGCACTTCCGTCCACTGCTTCAATTACCTTAAATTCCGACTCCAGGTTATCTGCAATCATCGTACGGACGTCAGCATTATCCTCCACCACCAGTACTGTTGTGATATCATCCGGTGCCACCTCATCCCGAACCTTCCTTGCATGATTGTCACCTTCAGTGATCAATACTTCAGCCGATTCGGAAGCTCCCTTTCCTGTTACCTGACTGATCTCATTGATTGAATATTCACTTCTCTTCAGATGATCCTTACCAAGCGGGATTCGCACAGTAAAAGCGCTTCCCATTTCAGGTTCACTATCGACCTCTATGGTGCCATGCATCAGATTGACCAGCTCATGGGTCAGTGCCAATCCTATACCGGTGCCTCCACCTTCTTTCTTCAAATGAGCCTCGGCCTGGTAAAAGCGGTCAAAAATTTTCTGTTGTTCCTCCGTGGGTATTCCGTGTCCTGTATCAGAGATGGAGATATAGAGTACATTCTCCAGTCCGTTGTAATGTGCTTTCTGAACCATTTCCATCACCACTTTTCCCCCTTCATCGGTGAACTTAAAAGCATTGGAGAGCAGGTTGGTGATGATCTTTTCCAGTTTGTCTGCATCAAACCATTCACATCTATCTGTATCAGGAAGATGAAAACGGTAGTGGATCCCCTTTGATTCGGCCAGGGCAGTATATGATACAGCGATGGCATGAGCATAGTCGAACACATTGGCATTCACCATCATGAGTTTCATATTGCCTTTATCGATTTTGGAGATATCAAGCAACTGGTTAACCAGTTTCATCAAACGATGGGAATTGCGGCGGACCACTTCAAGGCTTCCACGGCTTTTAATGGAAATTTTCCCATCTTCCATGACCTCCTCGACCGGTCCTTTTATCAGGGTGATGAGTGTGCGGAATTCATGGGAGACATTGTTGAAGAAACGGGTTTTAAGCTGGTCGAGCTCAGAAATCTTAAGGTTGCTCTTTTCCAGGGCATCTTTATGGGATTGAATTTTTTCCTTCTGGTCCCTAAGAATCTCATTGGTATCCATAATTTCTACTGTTCGGATGGACACTTCCTTTTCAAGCAGCACCTTCTCTCTGCGCAGCCTGGCCGTTTGGTATTTTATGAAACCGTAGATTGATAGCAAAATCATCAACAGGTAAATTATCAGTGCGGCCTGGGTTCTGAACAATGAAGGAGTGATCACTATATAAAGCGATTTGCCTTCCATGTTCCACAATCCGTTATTATTGGATCCGATAACCCGGAAGGTATAATTTCCGGGCTTCAGGTCACTGTATGTTGTGAAGCTGCGGTTTCCACAGTAGACCCAATCCTGATCCACCCCTTCAAGCATATATTTATACTGGTTATTGTGGGCCCGGATATAGTTTAATGCAGCAAATTCAAAGGAGAGATGATTCTGGTGATGATCCAGTCTCACGGTATCGGTGAGGAAAACAGGTTTTTCTAAGATGGACCCTTTTCCCGGGATCACCTCCTGGTTATGGATTCTCAGTCCGGTAATAAGCATCTGCGGGATCTCCTGGCTCCCTGAGCCCATATCCGGATCAAAGTAAACGACCCCGCCCCTGGTTCCGAAAAAGAGATGATTGTCAGCTGTCCGCACCACACTCTCTCTTCTGAAACCATTGGAAGGTAATCCATGATACATGTTGAAGCTGGTAAAGAGGTGGCGGACCGGATCCATTTTCGACAGCCCGAATTCGGTCCCTATCCAAAGATTACCTTTTTGATCCTCCACAAGGCTTCGGAGGGAGTTGCTGGGCAATCCATCGGAGGAGGTATACCTCTCTACCGCTGGAGGTGTTTTGTGATTGCTGAGGTTGCCGGTGCCTGTGATCTTTATAAGGCCCCAGTTGATAGTTGCCAGCCAGAGGGATCCCCGGCTGTCCATTAAGGAGTGGAAGATTTTATTTCCCAGCTTTGTGCTTCCGTCAATGCTGATGCCGCCCAGGTAACTGATGTTGTCTGCAGCAATGGTGTTTTCGGGAATCGTTCTGAACGGCGGGTGAAACCTGTAGAGCCCCCCTTTACCAAGAATAAGCAGGGATCCGTTTTTGTATTCATGCAGTATCTCGGATCCCGGTTCAAGGAGTTCCTGCCCCGGCGGGCCTGAGTATAGTTTCCAGTAACGCTCACTATCCGGATCAAAAAGTACGGGAAGATCTTTTGGGCCAATGACCCAAATTTTTCCGGTGTTGTCCAGAAAAAGGCTTCCAACCGGGCTTTGCACCAGGCCGGCATTCTGGTAATAGAGTTCTCCGTACTTTTTGATCTTACGGAGCGAGTCTGCGGGGTGGCTGATTTTATATATTCCCCCCCTGCCGGATCCTATCCAGAGAATCTCTCGCTGCCTGTCAAACGCCATGGCTTCAATGCCCAGGAGATTCAAGCTGTTGCCGGGCTGAGAGAAGGTGAGATTTTCCAAGGTTTTATCCTGTGTATTAAAGCGGTACACTGTTTCTGAACCAAAGTATATGTTGTGATGGCTGTCCTGGGATATACAGTTGATATAGTGCGGTTCAAAACCGGTCATTGCATTGAAGTTGTGTTGTTTGGGGTAGCACTTGCATATGGCATCACGGGAATAATACCAGATGGTGCCCGATCTGTCCTCGAAAAGGGGTCGTGTGCAATAGATATCCTCATAGGAATATTTATACTCCTCAGAGTGTGCAGACCGGTACTTCAATTTCAGTTCACTGCTGTATACATAGATCCCGTCAAAGGTCCGGATCCACAGGTTGCCTCTCCGGTCCTCATGAATGGCCCTCACTGTCTGGTTCCGGAGCCGGTCCGGATCGTCGGGCTGGTAAAGAACCCTGGTGAAGTTGTATTGT
>JBDLIX010000101.1:0-18664 GCA_039714655.1 Bacteroidota bacterium | reverse complement strand
AGACTTTGCGACTTTAGACTTTCAACTTATAAACCCTGATCCAGTCAATCTCCATGGCCGCTGGCAGGCCGCTCTCTGAAGCATCCTTTTTCAGGTTGGCTGAAAAATTTAAGCTCATCTCTTCCTGTGGCAATCCGGAAGTTTGAGTTTTAAAGACCTTGTCATTGATCTTCCATACCAGCTTATTGGGTGTCCATTCGAGTGTGAAAATGAAGTACTCATCGGCATATTTGGCTCCACCGGTTTTGGACAGTGATTTATGAGGCGAGTTCCCTCCTCCCCAGAAGTAGTTTGAATAGAGTTTGCCATTTTCAAATCTGGCCACATCGATATGTGGCAGCATGGTTTCCGACACCATCCAGAAAGATTGAGCCACTGAGCCACCTGCCATTTTTACTTTTGCTTTGAAAATACCATACTTTTGCTTAAAACTATTTGAAGTGCTGATTAAACCTGAGGTGAAATCAAAATCCTCCCTCACAAATCCCTGTTCTGCTCTCCAGGCCAGTCCCTCTGTTTTAGCCGGTTTTGTAATAATCCTTGCCTTATTATCGTATAATTCAATGTTATCTCCATCGGTAATAAAGCTTTTGTCGTCTTCAAGAACAAAGGAACTATCCATTGTTTTATCCCCCCAGAAATAGCGGGTCATCCATCTCTCTCTGTCGAGCTTGCCCCCTTTAAAGTTTTCTTCAAAGGTCAGGTCCCACTTCTCGATCTCCTTAAAGGGAAACTTCTTTTTTGTTTTGTAATACCACGTAACCTTTTCAGACTTCTTTAGTGTTTGATATTCATCTTCTTTCTGATACTCTTCCGTAGTCTCATACCTCTCGGCAGGCTTCATGGTCAGGAATTGCTTCTGCTTAATAAATTCCTCCGAATTAATATACTCCTCCAGTTCATTCAGCTCTGCGGATTTTTCATCCCCCTTCAAACGTTTCTGAAGCTGATCGTACCGAACCTCTTTCCTGAAGGCTTCCGAGGTTTTGTACTTCGCCTTAAGTATCTTTTTCTTTCTCCGCGAAAAGTCGCTTGAAGTTACCTCCTTTTCGAGCTCCAGATAATGCTTCAAATCATCCGAACTTTCATAATCTTTATAAGCCTGAAGATCAGCCCTTAACTGATCATCTGCTGTTTCCACCTTTTCGGTTCCGGGTACCATCCCAAGTAAAAAACTTAAGCTAGCCATAACAATGTCTTATCTATTTCTGAAACAGGTTAATACTCAATTTATACTGACTAAAGATAAAAAAAATCATCTCTTGTATGCCCTTCTACGGCTTTTAAAATAGTAAACAGATTGGATCGATATGATGAATTGAGGATGTTTTGAGAAGAGATATTTCGCCGAAACATTGAAATCCCACTTCGGAGCCATCCGCAATTCCAGTCCAGCCCCAACATTCCCTCCAATGGCATAATCGTTAGCATCCTCCATAATCTCATCCCCTTCCGGATAAAGCGATTCATAATCAGAGGTCAGATAGGTAAAATTCCCTCCTCCAAATACCACTGCCCTTACCGTTCCTTCCTGAAATAAAGCGTATTGTGCATCTAAATCCCCTTGAAACATATAATTGGACAGTATGGTTAGTCCTGTTTCACGTCTGTAGCGGTTATACACTGTAATGGAAGGCACCATATAGAAGCTGCTTCGTTTATCGAGTGCCAGCCATGTTTTTAAAGTAAGACCCGGATTGCCGGTCTCTCCAGAATTAAATTCAACCCCTGATGCAAAAGACAATCCACCGCCAACCCTGTGCACCTGAGCATCAGTATGGATACTACATAGCAAGGTAACTCCAATGATCCACAAGAAATATAGTACTGATAATCGCTCTTTCACAAAATCTGATTATGGGGTATAGATTATAGCTTTTACGAACGAACTGGCATAATAGTTTCAAACCAATCACTTTTCAACCCTCAAGTTTAATTTATTTGGAACGAACATACTTCACATCCTGCGGGTTCTTCTTACTAACTTTCTACCAAATTCCGCTGTTCCCGTTAAAAAAGTGCTAAATTTGTCCAACTGAAAACAGTGCTTTTTTATTGCAAAAAATACCTATCTAATGGCAAAGATTATTGGACAAATCATACAGGTAATCGGTCCTGTAATTGATGTGAGTTTTGAAGAAACTGGAGAAGATCTTCCCAATATTTATGAAGCTCTTGAAATTGAACGTGCAGACGGTCAAACGCTAGTGATAGAATGCCAACAGCATATTGGAGAACATACCATCAGGACCATTGCCATGGATTCCACTGACGGACTTCAACGCGGAATGAAAGTTGTGGCTACCGGTCAAGCCATCAGGATGCCCAAAGGAGACACTGTAAAAGGACGATTGCTAAATGTGGTTGGAAATGCCATTGACGGGATTGGAGAGGTGGATAACAGTTCCGGATACCAGGTCCACAACAAACCTCCGGTATATGAAGATCTTTCAACAGAATCTGAAGTATTATTTACGGGGATCAAGGTGATTGACCTGCTGGAGCCCTATGCCAAAGGAGGGAAAATAGGACTATTCGGCGGAGCTGGTGTTGGAAAGACCGTGATCATCATGGAGTTGATCAATAATATTGCAAAAAAATATGAAGGGATCTCCGTATTTGCAGGAGTTGGGGAAAGAACCAGGGAAGGGAATGATCTTCTTCGCGAAATGATTGAATCGGGTGTTATTAAATACGGCGACGCATTCGAAAAAAGTATGGAAGAGGGTTCCTGGGATCTGGATAAAGTTGACCATGAGCTATTGGATCAGTCCCAGGCTACCCTGGTATTTGGTCAGATGAACGAGCCTCCCGGAGCACGTGCCACTGTAGCCCTGTCAGGTTTGACCGTTGCGGAATCGTTCCGCGATGGAGATGAGAAGAGCGGTGGAAAAGACATACTTTTCTTTGTGGATAACATCTTCCGGTTCACCCAGGCAGGATCCGAAGTGTCAGCCCTGTTGGGACGAATGCCTTCAGCGGTTGGTTACCAGCCTACACTGGCCACCGAGATGGGATTCATGCAGGAAAGAATTACATCAACCAAGCGAGGCTCCATTACCTCCATCCAGGCCATTTATGTACCTGCTGACGACCTGACCGACCCAGCTCCGGCAACCACCTTCGCACACCTGGATGCCACCACAGTTTTGAGCAGGAAGATTGCATCACTGGGTATCTATCCGGCAGTGGATCCACTGGATTCAACATCCAGGATTCTGAAAGCCGATATTGTTGGTGATGAGCATTACAACACTGCACAACGGGTAAAGATGTTGTTACAGCGTTACAATGAATTGCAGGACATCATTGCGATCCTTGGAATGGATGAGCTTTCTGAGGAAGACAAGCTGGTGGTTCACAGGGCCAGGCGCGTGGCACGGTTCCTTTCACAACCTTTTCATGTGGCTGAACAGTTCACCGGCTTACCCGGAGTATTTGTGAACATTGAAGATTCCATCAAAGGATTCAACATGATCATGGATGGAGAGGTGGATGAATATCCTGAAGCTGCTTTCAACCTTGTTGGCAGTATCGAGGAGGCCATTGAGAAGGGTAAAAAGATATTGGCAGAAACCAAAGCTTAATAGGGTATGTTGCTTGAGATCATAGCACCGGATCATAAATTATACTCAGGAGAAGTGGACCTTGTCCAGGTTCCTGGTTCCAAAGGTTCATTTCAAATTCTCAGGAATCACGCCCCCATTATCTCTACCCTTGACCAGGGCCAGATAAGAATCATTGATCAAAAGGGTGGTACCACCTTTTTTGATGTGGATGGAGGAGTAATTGAAGCCAAAAACAATAAAATAATCGTTCTTGCAGAAACCCCTAAGAGATAAAACCATGCGGAGAATTCCAGTGCAGGTTCTCCTTACAGCTACAATTTTAGCTTTTTTCATTGTGTTGGCCTCCTTTAATGTGGCCAGAATGAAAACGATCACATTTACCTCAGCCGATGGTCTTGAAATAACTGCTGATGAATATATCATTGCCGAGGAGAATCCATACATCCTGTTGTTCCATGAACAGCAGTCAAGTCGGGGAGAGTTCCCAACTATTGCCCGCCGTTTAAGCAGAATGGATTACAATTGCCTGGCAGTGGATCTTCGAAACGGCGGAAACAATAGTTATATCTCCAACGAAACTGCCAAACGTTGCCGGCAAAGAAGATGCGCCCTTGGTGTGAATGACATTTCACTGGATATGGAAGCAGCCATTGAGTATGCTTACAATCAATCTAACCAGCCGGTGATCCTTTTTGGTAGTGGAGCCAACGGTTCTCTCAGTCTGAAGATGGCCAATGAAAATGATAGTGTCAGGGCTGTGATAGCTTTTAGCCCTGGTGAATACTTTGTTCCCAACCTCAGAATCCAGGATGCCATCGCCAATCTCAAAAAGCCCATTTTTATTACATCCAGTCTGTCAGAAATTCCATATGTATCTCAACTGGTTTCGGGTGTGGATGAACAGTTTGTCACCCTGTTCGAGCCACAAATGGGAGGCGGTGGAAGGGGAACAGCTGCTCTTTCTTCCGAGAATGAAAACAATTCTGAATACTGGCTGGCCCTCCTGATGTTCTTCAAGGACCTCCTGTAGATGGTTAAATTCCTTGTAGTCCGGTTTAGTTCTATTGGTGACATTATCCTCACCACGCCTGTGGTGCGCCACCTGAAACAACAGGTAAAAGATGCTGAAATCCACTACCTTACAAAATCTGAATTTACCCCTTTGCTGGAGGCCAATCCTTTTATTGACCATATCCACTCCTTCGGTGGTAATTTGAAATTGTGCATCACAGCATTAAAAAAGGAAAGAATCGATTACATCATTGATCTTCATCACAATACCCGAACAGCACGTATCAAGTATGGATTGAAACGGATGGATTTTTCAGTCAACAAACTGAACTGGTTGAAATGGTTGTATGTCAATTTCAAGCTCAACAGAATGCCGGATGTGCATATGGTGGACCGGAATCTGGAAACCATTGGCTCTTTTATTTCTGAAAAAGATGAAGGTGGACTGGATTATTTCATTCCGGAAAAGGAGGAAGTTGATCTGTCTGCATTGCCTGCAATCTATCAAAAAGGATATATTGGACTGGCCATTGGAGCACAACATGCGACCAAGAAGCTTCCATTGGAATCACTGGTGGAACTGTGTAATCAAATGGATCAACCGATCATACTTCTGGGAGGGCCCACCGACAAAGAAACGGGTGAAGCCATTGTCAGAGCCCTTCCTCAGAAGAAGATCCTGAACAGTTGCGGGAACTACAATATTCATCAATCCGCTTCCCTTGTCCGGCAAGCCAGGATACTGATCACTCACGACACCAGTCTGATGCATATTGGAGCCGCCTTCAAAAAAAAGATGATCACCATCTGGGGAAATACGGTTCCCCAGTTTGGAATGCAACCATACAGGACAGATCCCTCTTCGCTACAATTTGAAGTGGCCGGATTAAGTTGCCGTCCCTGCTCAAAAATTGGCCATCAACGTTGCCCTAAAAAACATTTTAAATGCATGGCCGAACAGGATCTGAATGGCATTGTCCAGGCCGCAGAACGGCTTTTTCACACTACTGTGCAATAAATGTATAAGTGATCAGTGCCCTCTGTTTCTCCGGACCATTGATCTCGATCCTGAACTTTGAAGAGCGTGCTGCAGAAAGTGCTGCATCGGAAAAGCAAGTCCTGTCAGCTCCCTCAATGGGTCCCTTCACTTTTGCATCCAGTACGCTGCCATCTCGCGCCACAATGATTTCAACCCGCACAAACCCCGAACCCTGACACCTGTATACAGGGATTGTCAGATGTACTTTGCCCCGCTGTCGGGGTGGTTCAAGAAACTCATAAGTAATGGTGGTTGGCCCCGTATAATCACTGGCATCCTGGTCTGATATTTCACTGGCCGGGGGCACATAATCTGCCGCCGCAAGTATGGCCTGCAACTCCTCCAGCTTTTCCCGGTCCTCCTGAGCACGGGCCATCTCAATCTGGTCGAGCAAATCCTCTACATAGTCATTGGTGGAGATATCCTCATTGAACTGCTCTTCGGCATTCAGGTTGACGGCCCGGTTACTGGAGAGTTCACGCTGTCGCATAACCTGTTCCAACCATTCAGCTGGAATATCTGCATCCTCCTCGGCCAGAATCTCCTCGAGGGTCTTTTCCTCAAACTCCAATTCAACCCCAAGCTCACGGTCATTTTTCAATCCTTCCACCCTCACAAAAATAAGGATGATCAATACTACCAGGTGGAAAATGAGGGTATAGAGGATCGACACCAGGTTTTCCTTTATAAACCTTTTGATTCCAGACCAGCCATATGAAAATATTTCATTCACGGAAATACAAAATTACGATGTTTTTTCTTTCATCAGTTTAAATATTTTTCACTTCTGTAGCCGTTCCCTGCGGGAACTCTCACATATAGAATGTTAATCATACTTGTTTTTTGAAAATATTTGATTAAAAATCTTTATGTTCGGTTCATCATCCTTTTATACATTTGCAGGACGCATTAGATATAAAATTCTATGATGACCCTATGCTCCCAAACCTTTAGAAGAGTGCTGATCTTTACCTCATTCCTCCTTCTGGTTCCAGGCTGTTCCATCCTTTCTGAACTGACAGCCTTTTCGAAGTGCGAATTTAGTTTCCACTCAGCCCAGAACCCTTCAGTCTGTGGAATAGATGTCAATAACAGTTACTCCTTTTCTGATTTCAGTTTCCTGGACGGACAAGTGATCCTGGCAAATCTTCTGAAAGAAACCCTGCCGTTTGGCATTACCGCCAACGTGGAAGTGAAAAATCCCGGGGTTTCCACCGCTGCCGTAAATTCCATTCAATGGATTGCCTTTATTGATGAGGTTCAGGTAGCAGAAGGGAGAGTAACCGACCGTGTGGAGGTGGCACCGGCTGGAGGGGTTTCCATAATCCCAATCAGAATCCAGACCGACTTGTTCAATTATCTGGAAGGGGATAATCCGAAAACCATGCTCAATTTTGCCTTAAACCTGGCAGATGCCGGCAATCAACCCACAAGGTTAAGCATGAAGATCAAACCAACCGTTATCATAGGTGGCCAGAATGTGAATTCCCCGGGATATTTCACCATTACCAAAGAGTTCAGTTCCGGGAATTGACTCTCCTCACTGGATTAACGGTTAATTGATATCGATGGTATAGATCGCCTCAAATCCAATCTGATCTGTTTCCGGTTCATAAATAATCCTTCCTCCCAGGGAGAGGGGAAATGAAATCCTCAACAGATTCATATCTGCCACCAGATCAAAACCAAATGTAGCGTAGTTTTTATCTTCATAGTGAGGATTGGGGTCATGAATGATCACATTGGTACCCGTCATATAATCTCCCCAAAAGGCACCCCTGATCCTTTTCACATACACCAATGAGCCTATCGCCAAATCCGGATAGAGAAGCGGCAACACATAGTCAGCACTATATTTCGTCAAACTTTCACCAAAAATATGATGCAATCCCCTTGGCAAGCTCATAAGGTTAATGAAAGCCGGTCGTGACATGTCAAGCGGATACTGCTTCTGATAATCAAAAGCCACCCTTATGGTCTGGTGTTTCAACAATCCAGGTAAATAGACCGTAACACCCGCCCGGGCCACAGCTCCATACACCTGGTTATTGAAAGGCGCATGATAATAACCCAATGAAGTGGTAAACCCCAGTCTTGGGAGGATCTCTTTCTTTCCCTTCCGCAGATAGGCCGATGCATACAAATTGTAGTAAAAATAATGGGCTCCGGCAGTGTAACTATCCTCGTTATCCACATACTGAACATCCCTGCGATAGGTATAGTCAATACGTGGCTGTATAATGGAAAGGAATTTGCCGCTGTTTAACCGGAGTGGAACATAGGTCTGGGCTGTAAAACTCAAATTATTGGGGAGCGCAATAACCGAATCTCCTTCATCCATTAACAGCACATTTGGCTCACCGCCATAATCAAAAAAGAGATTTAAAACCGGATAGCGACCCTTCAGTTTGATTCCTGAATGGAACATGTGGTATCCATCCCTGTATTCGTATCCAAGCTGACTCACAGCTGTGCTTAAATGATTCTGGGATACCAGAGAAACACCCGGACTTATGGGTAAATTTTCCGGATCCAGGGTCAACTCAGGATTCAGGTAATCAAAGTAGAAAGGCAACCAGGAATGAAAGTTAAAAAGATGAAGTGTCTTGTTGTACTTCCTTGACGGGAACTCCATGGTATCTGATTGCACAGCTCCCTGGATGATATTGACCTCCTCGGGAGTTTGTGCATAATCCTGCTGTTCGGAATGATCCCGGGCCTCCTCCAGGGGTTTCCATAGAGCTTCACTAAGTGGAACCATGGCTACTTTATAACCGTTTGCCTTATAGTTTGAGTAGAGCAGGGTGTTCCCATCTTCGGAAATCTGCGGCTGAAATGCACCAAAACGGGCCGAAGTCACCTGGTAGCTCTTTTTTTCGGAAAGGTCCAGGCAATAAATATTGTCGATACCCGAGAAAGTCCCACTGAAATAAACCCGCTGCTTGTGCACAACCGGATAGGAAATATCATCAAATCCAGCGTCGAAAAGTTTCTCCCATTTTCCCGACTCAAATGCATAACTAAAAATAGCCTTCCCTGTTTCCTGTGAAAGCAGAACCACCAGTGCAGAATCTTTCTCCATCCAGGTCGGTTGCTGAATAAACCAGTTATTAGGCGAGGGGATGGTCTCAGTAACAGTACCGTCCATTTGGAGTATGACAAGGTTGAAATTCTGGGTTGCCGTCTGTTCAATGACTGCGATTTTCGATCCGTCATGTGAAACATCCGGTGAATAGTACCTGGTTTTACGCCCAAGGTTCTTTACTTTTCCTGTAGCCACTTCATAGCTCCTGACCACTGAATAATTCCTGTTGCTCCACCTGGTATCGGGCACAAACTCATCCCATACTACGTGACTCCCGGAAAATCCGACCCGACCCGAGCTCAGGTAACCAGGACGAAAAACACGCTTCTCCTCTCCTCCTTTTCCCAGGAATATAAACTCCGGGATCTGATCAATGCCGCTTTTATGTACAAAAAATAACGAATTAGAGATGTACTGCGGAAACGTATAACTGGTATAATGCCGGTTCACATTTTTGGTCCAATCAGCATGGGGAGTCAACTCCCGGGTGGAAGCCATATCAGACCATTTCTGATGGTAACTGTTCAGCACATCCTTATAGAATTGATTCTTTGACTTAAGGTTATACTTCCGCATGCTGAAAAAAGTAGGATTGAGCAAGAAAGGTTTCCGGGCTGCATATTGCTGAAAGTCAATCCAAAATTCATCCCCATAACTCTTCCTGCCATAACGTACCATCAGGTATCCCAATTTGTAATGGTTAGGAATATAGTGCTTGTATGAACCCATGGTAGCTTTGGAGAAGGAGAAGATCCGATTGGTCTCCAATAGCTGGGCCTTCATTTCCATTTCAAAAGAGGGTTGTCTACCCCGTCCCGTATTTGACAACCGGGTTTCCGCATCCACCGCATCACCCTCAAGGTACCAGTAAGGAAGAAAAACAGCCATGGCTCCTGCCGCCTGCTCTCCTCCTGCAATTGAGAGTGCCTTTGTAAATCCCTGGTTCAATTTGTCAATCTGCACCGCATGCCTGCCCTCATGAATGGCCAGTTGGGTCAGCCAATCCTGGTGATACCCATTGGGATCAGGATTGGTAAATATTTCCAACCTTTTGGGTGCCCAGACAAATACACCATTTGAAAAACTGGATTCATTATGAATGATCACCGGTATATGACTGTGCCGATGGTCCAGAGGATCCCCCAGGTGGGAATAGTAATACTCAAGGCGATTGGCAAAAGCATTTGCCAGGCTATCCACTCCCTTTGGGTAGATCACTGTGTAGTTTGGGGTCTTGAACCGGTACCATTTAAGGCTACCTGCATCCTGCCCATATTCATAAAACTGAGCATTCAGCCCGGCAGAAATGAACAAAAGCAGGATGATAACCACCCTGCCTTTGTGCAATTGGTAATATATTGAATGGTTAGTTTTCCGCAAATTGCATCGAATATCCATTGGCGCGTAAATAGACAAAAGCACGCTTTCGAACATCCCCTTTCAATACAATGTCATACATCTTCGAAGATCCACAGGTATGACAAACACCCTGTAACTCCTCCTCGATCTTCCTCAAATCGATTCGGCGACCTACAAAACCTGTAATACAGGTGATGGGAGCTCCATCCATATTTCGTTTGTCAAGACCCACGGTCAGGGTTTGCTTGTCAGGAGGTAAAGTCTTAGGCTCCTGAATGTTGGCGTACTCATACTCAAATTCCGGGTAGTCCGTGTAGAGGGTGTGATCCAGATCGTTCATACTTTTTACAGTCATGACATTTGGATTTAGTGAACCACAAATATATATTCCATTTCAATATGTGTCAACCTTTTCAAATTAATTGTTTTTTGGTGCAGGTCATGAAAAAAGCATTAAATTCGTGCCAATCATAACGCTAAGAGTACATTAGAATCACATGAATTTCAAAAAAATAAATCTCCTGCTGGGCTGGTTAAGTTTT
This sequence comes from Bacteroidota bacterium, assembly GCA_039714655.1. Lineage (GTDB taxonomy): Bacteria > Bacteroidota > Bacteroidia > Bacteroidales. The sequence continues at coordinate 8,059 of JBDLIX010000101.1, read as the reverse complement.
ATCATTGCCCTGATCGTATACTTTCTCACCCTTGAGCCAACGGTTAGCCAATGGGACTGTGGCGAATTTATAGCCAGTGCCTATAAACTTCAGGTGGGCCATCCTCCCGGAGCACCTCTGTTTATGATAGTAGGACGCATCTTTTCCCTTTTCACCTCCAATACAGAAAAAGTGGCCATGATGATCAATGCCGTATCGGCTTTTGCCAGCGCCTTTACCATTATGTTCCTCTTCTGGACCATCTCACATTTATTAAAGAAAATGTTTCCTGTTCCCAGTGAGAATGATAGGGAATCCTCACTTGCATCTATGATTGTTGTGCTGGGTGGATCGTTTGTAGGTGCCATGGCTTACACCTTTTCAGATACATTCTGGTTTTCAGCAGTCGAAGGAGAAGTGTACGCCACATCATCCCTCTTCACTGCAGTGGTATTCTGGGCTATTCTCAAGTGGGAAAATATCGCAGATGAACCAGGTGCCAACCGATGGTTGATCCTGATCGCCTACCTCATTGGTCTCTCAATTGGGGTGCATCTTCTTAACCTCCTGGCCATTCCTGCCATTGTGCTTGTTTACTATTTCAAAAAATATGAGGTTTCACGAAAGGGAGTTATCTATGCCGTAGGGATCTCTGTAATGATGTTGCTGCTGATCATGTACGGGATAATCCCCGGGATTGTGCGGGTGGCTACTGTGGTGGAGAAATTCTTTACCAACAGTGTGGGATTGCATTACAACGTGGGTGTGGTCATCTATGTTGCCCTTCTGTTGGGAGCACTTATTTTTGGAATTTACAGGACCCAGTTTGTGAGAAAGAATGTACTCTGGAATACAATTCTGTTATCTATCACCGTGATAATCATTGGGTACTCCTCCTACGCACTCATTGTAATCAGATCCCTGGCCGCACCCCCCATGAATGAGAACCGTCCTGAAAACGTATTTGCCCTGCTCTCCTACCTGAACAGGGAGCAATATGGAGATCGTCCGTTGATAAGAGGCAACCTGTACAATGCAGAGGTTGAAGGTGTTGATTATAAGAAGCCCATCTATGTCCTGAACAAGGAGAAAAATGAATATGAGGTTGCAACCCGAAAACCCGAACTGGTACTGAAGGGTAGCAAAGTACTTTTACCCAGGATCTACAGCCGGAATCAGAATCACAAACAGGCATATAAGGAATTTGGCACCATCGCCGACCCCAATAACCCTACCTATCTGGATAACCTTGAGTTCCTGTTACGCTACCAGGTGGGACATATGTACCTCAGGTATTTCATGTGGAACTTTGCCGGAAAGCAGAATGATATCCAGGGCCATGGAAATGTGCTTAACGGCAACTGGATCAGCGGGATCAAAGCAATTGATTCTGCCAGGATCGGTCCGCAGAAAAACCTTCCTGACCATATGAGGAATCATGCTGCAAGAAACACCTACTATTTCCTTCCACTACTGCTCGGACTGCTGGGGCTTTTCTTCCAGCTTGATAGAAATGTACGGGATTTCTGGGTGGTAATGAGTCTGTTCATATTGACGGGATTAGCCATTGTGATCTACCTGAATCAAACCCCTTATCAACCCAGGGAACGTGATTATGCCTATGCTGGCTCCTTCTATGCTTTTAGTATCTGGATAGGGATCGGTGTGGCTGGTATTTTCAACATTTTACAATCAAAATTAAAGCGCAACCTCTCTGCCATCACTGCAGTGTCTGTCGCACTTCTGGCAGTTCCCACCATAATGGCTGTGGAAAACTGGGACGACCATGACCGTTCGGGAAGATATACCACCAGGGATATTGCACGTAACTATCTTAATTCGTGCGATAAGGACGCCATATTATTCACTGTGGGTGACAATGACACATTTCCGCTCTGGTATGTTCAGGATGTGGAAGGTGTCAGGGAGGATGTACGCATTGTGAACATGATGTTGTTCAATATGGATTGGTATGTAGATCAGATGCGATGGAAGAATTATGATTCAGAACCTTTGCCCTTCTCGATTCCGCAAGCCAAATATGAAGATTTAGACGGAAGTTCCGTCTATGTAAGGGAAAACGAAAGATGGGCCACCCTGGACTATATCTTTACTTTTATGAACAGTAACGATCCCAGGACCAAACTTCCATTGAGATCAGGTGATAAGGTAGATTTCATCCCCACCCATAAAGTGATCCTTGCAGTAGATTCGGCCGAAGTGATCTCCAATGGAACAGTTAAACCGGAAGATGCCCCCCGGATTGAAAAAGATATCCGCATCCAGCTGCCTCCTAATAACCAGATCTTTAAAGGAAGCCTTGGACAATTGGATATCCTTGGGTCCAACAAATGGAAACGGCCCATCTATTATACTTCTGGTGGTTTCGAAGGATCATTGGGACTCGAACAATATTACCGCAACGAAGGTCTCACCTACAGGGTGGTCCCGGTACAAACCCCTTATGAAAGCATCCTTGCCATGGGTAGTATCGATACGGATACCCTGTATGATCGACTCATCCATACCTTTCAGTGGGGCAGGATGAACCAGGAAGATGTTCACCTGGATTATTATACGATCCGGACACTTTCAGTGATCCGGTTCAGGGGACTTCACACGCGCCTGGCCATGAAACTGTTTGAGGAAGGCAAACAGGAAAAAGCAATTGAAGTACTTGATCATTGCATGGAACTGGCTCCTGCTCACGTGTTACCTTATGACCAGTATATTACGGGGATTACCTTACCTGACAGGAAGGGTGGAGTGATTCATTATGAAGGGATCATTGAGGCATACTATCTGTGTGGTGAAATCAAGAAAGCCAATAACATACTGAAGGACCATTACCTGGCACTGGCCAGTGAATTTACCTACTATAACTCCATGAAACCCCGACATTCATCATCCATTCAGCGGGAAATTAATGAAGTCCGTTACCAGATGGAAGAGTTGAAGTTACTGCTTCAGACTTATAAGCAAGAAGAGCTCATTCTTGAATTGAATCCTATTTGATACGGGTCAACAGGAAAGATGCAAAGTTGTAAAGTTCACTCTTCATCTCCTCGGGCCTGTTCAGTCGCTCCAGGTTAGCAAGTGCTTTTTTATAAAAGTATTTAATTCGTTTTTCTGTAAACTCTTTGATATTCAATGCATCGAAGATTGAAGTCACAGCCTTGATTTTCTCCTCACTGTTATACTCCTTTCTTGTAAGCCATTGGATGAGCTCCTCCTTTTTTGATGCCGAAGCTTTCTCCAGCGCCTCAATCATAAGAAAGGTCTTCTTATTATCTATAATATCGGTCCCCCGTTTTTTGCCCATCACCGAAGGATCTCCATAAGTGTCAAGCAGATCATCCTGAAGCTGAAAAGCTAATCCCAGGTTCCTTCCAAATTCATAAAGATCCTCTGCATCTTTTTGAGAGGATCCCCCAAGGATAGCTCCGATCTTCAGACTTGCAGCAATAAGTACCGCTGTTTTCAACTCGATCATGGTGAGGTACTCCTCTTCAGAAACAGAAAGCCGTTCCTCGAAATTCATATCAAGCTGCTGTCCCTCACACACCTGCATTGCCGTCTTTGTAAAAACATCATGGACAGTATTCAGCACCACTCCCGGAGACCGGTTGATCAACCGGCTGGCCAGAATGGACATCACATCGCCCGACAAGATGGCCACATTTTCATTGTACTTCACATGGACAGTCGGACTTCCCCTCCTTAACTCGGAACGATCCATTATATCATCATGCAACAGTGTGAAATTGTGAAAGATTTCAATGGCAACTGCCGGAAAGAGTGCAGATTCCACAGCTCCGGCAAATAGATCGCATGCCAGGATCACAAGGGCCGGTCTGATTCTTTTTCCTCCAAGAGAAAGGACATATTTTACAGGTTCATACAACTCAGAAGGAGCATCGGGAATGGAGATGCTTTCTATATGTTTCTCGACCAGGTTCTGTGCTTCAAGCAGTGTAAACATCGGTTTATTGAATGGTATTAGCTTTCATTGTCAAGAACAAGTTAATGATTTTAGGTCAAGAATGGCATGGAGATTGAACAATATGTTTTAAAATAGAATCATTAACTTTGACCGGTTCAAAAAAGATGTATTTGATGATCATTTTAAGAAGAGTGTTTTTCCTGCCAATCACACTGCTATTTATATCTTCCTTCACTCTTTCAGGGCAGGGTTACCATATTGAAGTCAGCATGACAGGGCTCTCCAACGACACCCTGATCCTGGGAGAGTATTTCACTTCCCGCATGGTTCCAAAAGATACCCTGGTGCTTGATAAGCGAGGAAACGGTGTTTTTCAAGGGAGTGAACCATTCCAGGGTGGACTCTACATTATCTACTTTAGTCCCAATTACTATTTTGACCTTTTGTTGGGTGATGACCAGGAACTCAAAATCAAGGCAGACAGTTCAGATTTTGCAACAAGCATCCAGTACGAGGGCTCCGAAGATAACCGGATCTTCCAGGATTATAAAAACCACCTTCAGCAAAAAAGAGGAGAATTGGAAAAACAACAATCCCTTCTCGCCCTTGCCACCACAGGTTCAGATTCAACTGCTGTTTACGAAAAACAGACAGAGATTAACCAGGAGATGGAGGAGACCATGGACCGGATTGCCACAGAGCACGCAACCCTGTTTGTGAGTGATTTCATCGGTGCCACCCGGGAACCTGTTCCTCCGGAAGAGATCCTGACAGGTGAAAAAAGAGTTGATGATTCAATCAGGTATTTTTACTACCGGGAGCACTATTTCGATCATTTTGATCCATTCGATGTACGTTTGCTGCATACCCCACTCTATGAAGGGAAAATCAAAAATTACATCACCAGGGCAGTGGCTCAACATCCCGATTCTCTAATTGTTGCCGTGGACTTTTTACTCAACGGTTCACGAGGTCAGGAAGAGCTCTTCCGCTACATGCTCATCACCCTGTTCAACCATTTTGCCGAGAGCAAATTTATGGGCATGGATGTGGTCTATTTTCACATTGCTGAACATTACTATATCCCTGATGCCACCTGGAGCAGTCCTGATTTTATCAGCAAGCTGAAAGAGAACCTGGAACAAAACAAACCAACACTGATCGGACAAAAAGCGCCTAACCTGATCATGCGTCAGGTACCCCCAGAGCACTTTGAAATGGCCGCACAGGATACAACCATCAAGCAAGATCCACATATTGGTCAGGATTTCTTTATCAATGATGTAGAATCCAGGTTCACCATACTCTATTTCTGGGAAGCCGACTGTGGTCACTGCAAAAAATCCACCCCTGCCCTCCATCAGACTTATTCAAGAATGAAAGAGAAGGGGGTAGAGGTGATCAGTGTCCATGTGATCAATTCCGTCGAGGGAAAAGAGAAGTGGGTTGACTTTATCAACGAACACCAGATGTACGACTGGATCAATTGCTGGAGCCCTTATAGCAATGAGTTCCGGAGATTGTATAACCTGCAGAGCTATCCGCAGTTGTTTCTCCTTGACAAGGATAAAAAAATTGTAGCCAAACGAATCACACCGGAACAGGCAGAAAGTATTATTAACAACCTGATAAAAATCGAATCAAAAAATATCTCATAAATCTTATGGATTTCAATCCCATCAAACTGATCCTGGAGGACGGTTCAACATTTACCGGAAAATCGTTTGGCCATGAAGATAGCATAGCTGGCGAAGTTGTATTTAATACAGCCATGACCGGTTATCCTGAAAGTCTTACTGATCCATCCTATAAAGGACAGATCCTCGTCCTCACCTATCCCCTTGTTGGCAACTATGGCGTACCCCGCGAAGATTCAGAAAATGACCTCTATAAGTTTTTTGAATCTGATCAGCTGCATATTTCAGCCCTGATTATCTCTGATTACTCCACTGAATATTCCCACTGGAATGCTGAACGGAGCCTGGGGGACTGGCTGAAGCAAAATAAAATCCCAGGCATTTTTGATGTCGACACTCGTCTCATCACCAAGCTTTTAAGAGAAAAGGGATCCATGCTGGGCAAAGTAGTATTTGATGAAAAGGAGCCAGAAACGTATGATCCTAACCAGGAGAACCTGGTAGCCCGGGTCAGTGTTGGAGAAAGAAAAGAATATGGCAACGGTAAACATAGGATACTCTTGATCGATTGTGGGGTAAAATACAACATCATCCGCTACCTGCTTGAAAGAGATACAACAGTAATCAGGGTACCCTGGGATCATGATATCAGTAAAGAGAATTACGATGGACTATTTATCTCCAACGGACCAGGCGATCCCAAACAGTGCAACACCACCATTCAAAGTCTTTCCAAAGCTTATGAATCGGAAACACCCATATTCGGGATTTGTCTGGGGAACCAGCTTATGGCACTGGCAGCTGGCGCCGATACCTACAAACTGAAGTACGGTCACCGCAGCCACAATCAACCCGTGTTGGAAGTTGGATCAGATAAGGCATACATCACCTCCCAGAATCACGGTTTTGCAATTGATAACGAAACACTTCCCAAAGGCTGGGAACCACTGTTTATCAACCTCAACGATGACACAAATGAAGGGATGAAACATCTGGAAAAACCATTTTTTTCTACCCAGTTTCATCCGGAAGCATCGGGCGGTCCAACCGACACAGCCCATCTTTTTGATGTTTTTATAGATAACATCGAAGCAAGTCAAAAGTCGAAAGTCAAAAGCTGAAGGTAGAATCACTTTGGCTTTAGGCTTTCAGCTTTTAGCTGGCGCTTTCGCGTCGCTTTACCTGATCTGTCCCGATCCGTATATCACATACTTATTGGTAGTCAACTCCTTGAGTCCCATAGGACCACGTGCATGCAGTTTCTGTGTACTGATCCCGATTTCAGCCCCGTACCCGAATTCAAAACCATCGGTGAACCGGGTGGAGGCGTTTACATAAACGGCCGCCGAATCCACCCTGTCAAGGAAATATTGGGCATGGCTGTAATTCTCTGTAATTATGCTTTCCGAATGCATGGACCCATATTTATTGATGTGATCCACCGCCTCTTCCACAGACCCTACAACTTTTGAACTGATCACCAGATCGAGGTACTCAGTGGCCCAATCTTCTTCCGCTGCTGCTGTGGCTTCAGGAATCAACCTGCAGGTAGTTTCATCACCCCTGATTTCAACACCACCCTCCATGAGTGCCTTTCCAATGGCCGGGATTACTTCTTCGGCCACACGCTCATGTACCAGCAGACTTTCAGCGGCATTACAAACACCAGGACGGTGTGTTTTGGCATTGTATACAATGGCTACTGCTTTCTCAAAGTCGGCAGCTTCATCCACATAAACATGACAATTGCCCACGCCGGTCTCAATCACAGGTACAGTGCTGTTCTGAACCACTGCCTTTATCAGTCCGGCACCTCCTCTGGGAATTAGAATATCCAGATAGTCGTTCAATTTCATCATTGCCACAGCGCTTTCCCGGGTAGTATTCTGGACCAATTGAACCATGTTTGGATTCAATCCACAGCTTTTGATGGCTTCATGGAAAATCTTTACAATGGCATTGTTTGACTGAAAAGCCTCCTTACCTCCCCTGAGGAGACACACATTTCCGGTTTTGATACAGAGTCCGGCCACATCGGCTGTTACATTGGGCCTGGATTCAAATATCACACCTACCACTCCCAGCGGAACCCTCTTTTTACCGATCAAGAGTCCATTGGGGCGCTTTTTCATCTCTTCGATCTCGCCGATGGGATCCTCAAGCTGAACAATCTCCCTCAATCCTTCAGCAATTCCGGCGATCCGTTCCCCCGAAAGGGTCAAACGATCCACAATGGCACCCTTCAATCCCATCTCTTTGCCCTGTTCAAGGTCTATGGCATTGGCTTTCAGAATTGAATTTGTTTGCTTTTCCAATAATTCTGCCACCAGCATCAACACTTTGTTCTTCTGGTCGGTATTCAGATTGGCTAACTGACCTGTGGCCTGCTTTGCCTTTTTCCCAATCTCTATTAATTCTTCCATATTTTTAACTATCCACTTATTTCACTTTTGACTTTCCACTTTCCACTTTCACACTTGCTGCGAAGCAGCGAAGCAGC
>JBDLIX010000100.1:0-18702 GCA_039714655.1 Bacteroidota bacterium | reverse complement strand
GCGAAGAAGAAGAGAATGCTCAAAGAAAGGAAATGAAATCAGATGACAAAGGTTTAGAGGCTCCTGCGATTGTACATGACGCTATTGAATATGGAGGAAGGTCAATGGATGACAATACTCGATTATATATGGAAAACCATATGGGATATGATTTTTCAAAGGTCAAAGTCCACACAAGTTCCATGGCCGCAAAGTCAGCCGATTCGATCAATGCATTGGCCTTCACCTCAGGAAATAACATCGTTTTCAATAAAGGGCAGTATGCCCCAAACACCGCAAACGGTAAACGGTTACTCGCTCATGAACTGACACATGTGGTCCAACAAAACGGAATGATGCTGAAATCCATTCAGAGAACTACTGATTTTTGCAGACCTTATGCTACGCCAGCAGAAGCAGCAGATGCAGAATGGTGGCTTAGAAATACCTATATGAGATTGGAAGGACTCGAAACTTTTGGCACCGAAGTATATAATCTTTATGACAGTTATTTGAGCAGAAGTCCGGGAGACAGTCTTGCTCCACGCATATTTAATAGTGACAGCAGTTACATTCATAATAGTTTTAAGGATGACGGTTATGTTAAAGATGACATGGATGCTGTCCTGGATCTGGTTGCGGCACGGTTAAATCGTATACCGTCAGGACCTTTACGACCAGGTGTCTGGACACTAATGTCCCTGTCAAACTTCCTTTCTCCTGCAGAAATGAACAATCGACCTATCAATTTCAGCAATCCTTTTTCAGTTTCCGGCCACACTGCAGGTGCTATTGGAAGCAGTGATGCCGGAGATGACTATAGAAAAATAACACGCGCGAACGTCGCCATAACAAAGGTTGTGCTTTTCGGAAATACAGGTTATCATCTCATTGAATTAATACCTCATTACGAGGTATTCGATACGATCGATTTCTGCCCGGGAGATCCGGGATCACCGGCCGAACAACTGGTCACCACCACCATGAGCCGATTGGAAGCATCCGGAGAAGCCTATGACATGCCTTTTAAAGTTATTTTTTCACCAGATGCCCGTTCAGAAAGATACTGGTTTTAGTAGTGAATAAAGACTAATATAAAGGGTTATAAATACGGTTATTTAAGTGCAAATTTTAAGATGATCCTCATGGTAATTATTTTACTTATTCACTATCAGTCTGAATTTCGTGGTAAGGGACCAATCACCAGGATAAAATGATGTCTGATAATAAATTATTATCCCCGCAAATAATTCGGAAAAAAGAATTCCCAGGTTCCAATGTCCATAATGCCAACCGGCCATTTTTTGCACCTGTTCTACAATTAAAACCGACCCGGAATTTTTCAAATGAAGCGCGGGAACATGAGTCAAATTCAAATCATTCATCCATCAATCCGTGGATTCAGAAAAAGTTAAATACATCCCAGGTAGGGGATATTCAGTTCGATGAAGAGGAAGGAATTGAAGAACCAATACAAAAAAAGGAAACGACTTTTTATATACAACGCGATGAGGATGATTTGCAACAACCCATGGTTGATCCTTCTGCTGTTGACTGGTTTGAGATGTCCAGACCATTTTACAATCGTGGAGCCACTTCTTTGCTGATGGGGCCTGCCGGATATTCTTCCATACTGAATACATGGATCTATAACTACAACTTCTTTAATCAGATAATAGGACTTTCAACAGATACATCCACCACAGCTACTAATTTCTTTACACCATTTGCTATTGACTCGGGACTGATTCATGATTATCCCAATCTCTGGGATCAGAGTGACCGGGATATGAACACATCCAGTCTGGTAATAAGCCCCACGATTTTTAATTTCGACATCAGTACAGGAGCATTTACCATGCCCTGGCCTTTAAGAAACCAGTTTGGATTACCACAAAATCCTTACAGCGTGCAACGTAAAAGAGATTGTTGTGAGGATGATACAATAGATCGTAAGGAAAAATCAGCTCTTGATCAGCTTGAAGCGCCTTCTATTGTGAATGAAGCTTTAGCTGGTAATGGCAATCCGATAGATAACAATACCCGCACCTTTATGGAAGACCGCATTGGTTACGACTTCAGCCAGGTCAGGATCCATACCGGTCCAGTGGCCACCAAATCGGCCCAATCAATAAATGCGATAGCCTATACGAGCGGTAACAATATCGTTTTTAATGAAGGAAAGCATTCCCCTAAAACCCCAGACGGGAAAAAACTGCTGGCCCATGAATTAACGCATGTAGTACAGCAGAACCGTCCCCGGATCAATCGAAAACCGATTCAAAGGCAGGCATTTCCTTTCGAAGATCCTATCCATGGATCCTTACTGGATCAATTTAGTGCGGAGACCGGAATTCCCAGGGAGCAAGCCTCTCAACATAGCCCGCAATACAGGCAGTGGTTAAGCAGTACTACCCGGGCCTCCCCACAAACAACATCTGTAAATATTGATCCGGGTTGTACCAGATCTGATATCATTGATATTGTTAATCAATCCCTTTCGTGGCTGGATGATATTTACAATCAATTACTGGAATACCATGCGGATGAGGTATTTGAGTCTGTAATTCCACCGGGGAGTAATCATGCCAGAATAGCAGCGGCTTTACAGCAGGCCTTCAATACGACCGAATTATCGTATGTCGAAGTGATACGGAGAAGATTTTTGCATCTGGCAAATACATTACGGACAAATGGACGAATATCCATCCATTGTAATGGGCAATATTGTACTTCCGGAGGATCATCTTTTACTGCTGCTTATGTCTCAGGCCCCTATGCACTTACCATGTGCAGTGTGGGTTCCCCATCCAGCCGGCCCATCGCGACGTTCATTCATGAACTGGTCCATGCAATCATCCCAAGAGTAGGGATAAGCGCGGATGTATCCGGAAGGGCTCGTGTAACTGACAGGGCTTACCGGGGCGACCGGGTTTTCCAGCATCTTAGTCCCGAAGAGACGCTTGATAATGCCGATTCTTATGGGATATTAGCTGAATTACTGCATTCGCGGATTAATACACAGCTGGTTACTCCCCAGGGTGACACCACCCAGGGTTGTGCTCAACCAAACATGGTGCAGGAAGCCTTCGCAAGAGCCGATCAATGGAATCATTTTGCCCTTCATCAATTAGATATCGATGTTAATTACCTACAGGGGAATGCTCTGAACACCCTGGCATCCGGTAACCTGGCTATGTTGAACCTGGCTTTCCCATCGATAACCACCACTACACAACTAACCACCCTGAGAAATGCTTTTCAACGACTTAAAAGAAGCGGATTTGACGGAAGTACTTGGGATTTCAGATGTGTCACTGCATCTGATAGACACTGTGGATCCAGTGTAGCTTATTCAAGCGGGGGGAAGGTAAATACATCTTCTGTTACCTTGCAGAATATCCGTCTGACTGATACTGCCAGAATATGCCCAGGTTGGTTTAATTTGTCGCATGATGATAGAATTAAAACCATCTATGCTGTATTTATGTTGGGCAGGCCTGCATGGATTGTATCCGGATTTCAACTCCAGAATGCACTTGGTTATGCCGAAGGAGCAAAAGTTCTTACGGAAGAATCTATCCCTGCTCTTACTACGACAAGTGCCGGGGAACATATCGAAAGAGATCGCAGGTATAGAAGTACATTGCGAAATACACCCTAGATACTTAAATAATCAAATGGACTCTGAATTTAAAAATATTATTGTATCTCTGGATTTTCTGAGCATTGTTATTGATAACCGGATGAAGAATTTTATGTCCGAGAATTCTGATAATAAACCATTTAAAATTCCCGATTTAAAATTAGAACCATCCAATTCTCCTTTAAATAGTTTTTTAATCAACTTTAAACCAAATGTAGAGGAATTCATTATCCTATTATTAGCACTTGTTCCACATATTCGTCCCAATTTGCTGGATTCAATTGTTCAGAAGCACATACCGGCGGGTGGAGATTTCCCGGAAATTGGGGGCGTTAAAGGCGAGAATTATCGTGGTATGCTCCCTACCGGTGAATCGGCCCAGTTTATTTTATTTGGTAATGATGTGGCAAATAGATTACGAATAACACATTACTTTTCAGAGAACCATTTTTTCCGGAAAAAGAACATACTTCATATCGACCAGGTAAAATCAGGCGAGCCTGTTATGTCAGGTAAAATCATACTTTCGCAGGAGTATGTGGAGATTCTGACACTAGGAATTGTTTTGCCACCGGCTTTTAGTAGTGAATTTCCAGCTAGGCGAATAGAATCACAAATGAACTGGAATGACCTGGTTCTTCACCAGACTACCCTGGAACAAGTAAATGATATTAGGACCTGGTTGATGTACAATAAAAAGCTGGAGGAAGACCCGATTATCTCGAGAAAAATAAAAAAGGGATATCGTGTATTGTTCTACGGCCCACCAGGAACGGGGAAAACACTAACTGCATCCCTGCTGGGTAACCAGTTTAACAAAGATGTGTACCGGATCGATCTGTCACAAGTTGTAAGTAAATATATCGGAGAGACTGAAAAGAATATGGAAAAGGTTTTTTCCAAGGCTGAAAATAAGGACTGGATCCTTTTTTTCGATGAAGCCGATGCTTTATTTGGGAAGCGAAGTAATGTGTCCAGTGCCCATGATAAATATGCAAACCAGGAAGTCAGTTATTTGCTGCAACGGGTGGAAGATTATCCGGGGCTTATCATCCTGGCTTCGAATTTCAAAAATAATATCGACCAGGCTTTTATAAGAAGATTTAATGCGATTATTCATTTTCCGATGCCGAATGCGGACGAACGATTTTCTATATGGCAGAAGAATATCCCTGCCAGCATACCACTTAACAACGGCGTTTTATTAAAATCTTATGCGCAGAAATATGAATTGAGCGGATCAGGAATCACAAACATAATGCAATACGCTGCTTTACATGCGCTTTCCAATGGCCAGGTTATCACCAGAAAAGATATTGAAAAAGGTATTAATCGGGAGTTGCAAAAAGAGGATAAAATGTTTCATTAGTTCTGTATTCTGCGAATCCTGAAAATTGTCAAAAGCATTTAAGAATTTCTCAGTTGGTTTAAGGAGGTCTAACTTGATATCGATTTCTTCGTTCACTTCAGAATTTTGCCCGGTCGTTTCACAATTGTTACCACTTATTACGTAATACTTTGAATAATTGAAAGTTTACCGAAGGAGTGGTAATTTAAGTTGCTAGTAATGAAGAAGAAGCGCTGAAACTCATCCAGATAAAAGAATAGTTATGAATGCAGAAAAAACAAACGAAGAAGAAAATTACTCACCTCAGGATGAATTTCAAATCTGCGGTCTACCCCAGGTACCTGAGCGTGAATTGGAAGGATTTATTGATCCCTACAGGTTATCGCTTATACGATACAACGAAAAGAAATGGGTGAACGGCACTGTTTTACACTATCACTTTCCGGAGACTAATCTCGAGTGGGTTGGACCAGAGGAACAAAAGCAGGTCGTAAGAGATTCTTTTCAGTACTGGAAAGACCTGGGACTGGGTTTGAAGTTCCAGGAAGTGGATGATCCATCAGATGCTGAAATACGCATTGGATTTGCCCGTGGAGGCTCATGGTCTTATGTGGGAAGGGATTGCATTGATTTTGCATCAGATCCTGCACAACGAACTATGAATTTCGGATGGGACTTAACAACTCCGTACGGAAGAGACACGGCCCTTCACGAGATTGGTCATGCACTTGGATTTCCGCATGAACACCAGAATCCAAAAGCAGGCATCGTATGGAATGAAGAGGCCGTGTATGATTATTTTGGAGGGCCACCAAATAACTGGCCCAGGGATCAGACATTCTACAATGTGATTCGAAAGATATCTCCTGCAGATATTGAAGGGTCTTCATGGGATAGGGACTCAATCATGCATTATAGATTTAGGGCAGGTCTCATTCAGACTCCAAGCGAGTACCAAACCAATCCATTGATCCCGGAAGATGGTCTCTCACAAGTTGATATAGATGAGGCCATTAAGTTCTATCCGGGACAGGATGAGCCCGGATTCCCGGAACTAAAGCCATTCGAATCCCAGCTGATTGATGTGGAACCGAGTGAACAGCTCGATTTCGTGATCAAGCCATCCAGAACAAAGAATTATGTGATTCAAACCTTTGGGGATGCAGATACCGTCATGGTCCTCTTTGAAGATTATAAAGGCGAACCGACCTATGTGGACGGAGATGATGACAGCGGTTACCAGTATAACTCCCAGTTGAACGTTCGAATGATGAAGGGACGGACCTACTTTCTGCGAATCAGGTTGTACTATTCGACCCACAGCGGATACGGTGCTGTAATGATGTGGTGATCCACCTGTTCAATCTGGCCAGAATCAATTTCTTCAAAGTACCGGAGGAGATGATGTTCTTTTTCGGATTACGGGGATGCCTGCCGGTTTCTGATGATCTTAGCATTCCGAAAAATGATCAAAGAAACTACCAAAATAGTTATAGCAAATGTCAATTCATTCATACTGGCAAGACAGGGGTAATCCCTGGGATTATGATCCGGGCCCTGCAAAAAACCTGAGCTGGGCCAGGCTGTTTTCGGAGACTCCCAACTATCGTCAGCTCTCTAATACAGCATTAGGCAAAGAGAAGTTCAGATGGCATTTTGGCCCGATGTATTACAGGGGACGCCTGAAGCCACATTCTGTCAGGGTGATGATCATCGGCCAGGAAGGAGCCCAGGATGAGAGCCTCACTCACAGGTCATTTTCCGGCAGTACAGGGGGCAGGATGCAACACTTCCTCAACTTTATCGGGATCAATGACTCTTATCTGTTTGTGAATACGTTTGTATACCCCATTTTCAGTCAGTATTTCGAAAACATTAAATGGCTTGCCCAAAACCCGCAATCCCCAATCGTAAAACAGCGTCACGCCATTTTTAACTACATTCTGAAAAAGAATGATGTACAACTGGTCGTTGCAGTGGGTACCGCAGCAAAAGAATCGGTTGTAACATGGGTGGAGAGCAGGGGAGGATTGTGTCCGGACGGGTCACTTGATCTATCCACTGCAACCGGCAGCTTTCTTGATCCCAAGACCAGAATTGTGGGTCTGCTTCATCCCGGAGGGGCTAAAACCACCGCAGATAAGATGAAGATAACCAACAGCTTTCAAAGCGCAGTTGATAAGATAAAGAACTGGAACAATCAGGACCCAAACTGGCTTATGCCCGACCCGGGAATCACAAGGGATCTGGACACAGCTTTTACATACAGCAAGGCACCCATACCATTTAAAGATTTTCCATTTGGAACCTGCTGGAGGCTCGGCAATGGAAGTACAACCAGCAACAGGAAAGATGAGCAGCGATCGATACAGTTGTTTTCAGCCGGGGGCAAATACAACAATTGGGGCGATAGCATTACCTACACCGATCTCGCTTTGGGGTCTAATGAGGGTTATTCCGAAAGCAAAGGTGATGTAGCCTATGAACCACCGGTTTATCATAAGAAAGAGTACGATAAGGGTCCCGGAGCAGCATTTGCAAGATTATTTATGGGAGGTAAGAAGGGGCTGAACTGGCCGGATTTCAATGCGTTGGGAGCTACTTCAGATCCTTCGCTTGGTTTTGGCCCTGTTTACAGAGGGCGTCCTGAGCAGGCCACCATTTTGATTCTGGGCGATCAGCAATCACACGATGATCTTTTCACACACCGGGCAGTGACAGGTGATGCCGGTCAGAGACTTCAGGCCTGGCTTGCCGCAATGGGAATTACCGAATCATATTGCATCCTCAGGGTAATCCCGGTGGATACGCTTGATTTGACTGTTGCCAAACGGATCGAAATTGCCGGCCATCCGCAGGTTATTAAAGTATATAACGCCATCCTTAAGAAAATCCTGACAAGGGACCGCACTAAGCTTATCCTGACTGTAGGATCTGTTTCAGGCTCGCTTATTGATCAATTGGTAACTAATAACATAGATATAATTAAACTAAAAGCCTGGGCCGAACCCGGCTCCAAAGCGAACTGGCAGAACGCTCTTGGGACACTCCTGAACACTCCTTATCCAAAGGATATAAGCAATCCTCCATTCACCTATGATGGGGAGCGGCTGCAAATCCCCCGCCCGGATCTGCCCTATGGCACATTAAAATGGCAGGGAAGCTCAGGTGACAGAACCAGAAGGGCCATCCTTCCCAATGGAGGATGGTCTCCCGATTATTATAAATACATCATGCCCCACTGGGCTTTTAAACTTGAGCCACAGCCCTTGAATGTGCCAGAGCAAAAAGCGATCATACATCACCCATAAATCACTCTTACATCATCCATAAATGGTAATAGGTTATGGTAAAAATTAAATTAACAAACCAAACCCGCTATGCAGTGGAGGGGCGTCTGGTGACCATGGATGTCCAGTCAACAATAATTCCTTCCGGTGTGCTTTATATTGAAGGAGATACGATCATCGATGTGAGGGAATCCTCTGATCCGGCTCCGGATGGCTTTTCAAAGCAGATGATCATTAAATCGGGAGGCACCATCTATCCCGGAATGATCGAACTTCATAATCATCTGAGTTATAATATAATACCTACATGGCATGTCCCTAAACTATTTTTGGACAGGGACCAGTGGAGAAGAGACAAGGACTATCGTAAAAAGATGACGGGTCCGCTAAAAGTACTGGGGGGCATCGATGGATACCTTCAGGCCATTGTAAGGTTTGTGGAGTGCCGTTTGTTGTTCTCCGGAGTCACCTCTTCACAGGGAATTACCCTGGCCAGCCATCAAAATATCAAACGTCACTACAAGGGTGTAGTACGAAATGTGGAGCAAACTGTGGATGAAGATTTGCCTACCGCAAAGACCCGTATAGCTGATATCACAGAAGCTGAAAAGCTTAAAACAGTGCTTGATAAAGGGAAATGCTATCTTCTGCACCTTGCGGAAGGCGTGCCCCAGAGGGCCAACAAACATTTCAAAGCACTCCAGATCAGTCCGGGTGACTGGGCCATCAATGAATCACTGGTGGGAATTCATGCAGTTGGATTGCTGGCTGAGGATTTTGAGATCATGGGTGCCCATAAAGGCTCCATGGTCTGGTCGCCCATGAGCAATCTGCTGCTCTATGGTGTTTCGGCGGATATAGCATCTGCCAAAGAGAACGGTGTAATGATCGGACTGGGGGCCGACTGGTCGGCCAGCGGGAGTAAAAACCTTTTGTGTGAACTTAAGGTGGCCCGCCTGATCAGTGAAGAGCAGGGGAACCTGTTTTCCGACGAAGAACTGGTCCGCATGGTCACAAGCAATGCTGCCCGGATCCTTCAATGGGATCATCACCTGGGAAGCCTGGAGCCGGGAAAGAAGGCTGATCTGATTGTGCTTACAGGTAAAACAGACGATCCATACAGGAATCTGATCGATGCCAGGGAACAGACCATATCGTGGGTGATTATCGATGGATGGCCCAGGATCGGCCAGAAAAGAACGATGGAAAAATTCGACATCGGGCTGGAAGAGGTCAGGCTCGGGAGAAGCAGACGTTACCTGCACCTGAATAATGAGATTCCCGACAATCCCATAAGTTTAGATCTGACTTATGCCGAAGGGAGGGCAAAACTGGAAGAAGGAATGGCGAATCTGCCCCAGCTCGCAAAAAAAGCAGAAGAGACACACTCAGGCATATTTTCAGGAGCAAAAGATAGTCAGGTACCTCGTACACGCTGGCAAATTTATTCCGACCACGAAGACCATCCGGACTCCAGTCAGCGCCATCATCTGCCGTTTGAGAATGAGACTACAGGAGGCAGTGAGTTGGATCAGGCAGCAGTTATCCTCTCCGAAATCCTTGAACCCATGGAGCTGGACCGGCCCGCCATAGCCGTCGATAAACACTATTTCAAAAAGCTGGCCATTCAAAAGAACCTGCCGGAGTATATTAAGCTGAAGCTTCCCACCTTCTACGGAGAGAAGATCGACCTGTCTGATGTGGAGAGCTATGTGAAAAAAATGGAGCAACCTGTCAGGTCACACTTTGACTACATATACTCACTGGCAAGGTTTTATGAAACATCAGACTATTTGAGTGTGCAGGACCATCTGAATATTATCGATCAGGCCAGTGCACTGCTCTCTCAGGCTTATGTTCATTTGCCTCTCAAAAGAGCCATGCATGCTTCCCATCCTTTAGACCGGCTTCGGATTCTTCGATTCACCCTCAAGGAGGACGATACCTATATCCGTGATATCGAATTCCATAAAGAGCTTATCAGGATATTTAACCTGGTGAGAGATTTGCATACAACCTATCAACTGCCGGCTCCCTATAAGGACAAAGTGGCTTTCCTTCCATTTTTTATTGAAGAGTACTTTGAAGAAGATGAGCCCCGATATATGGTTTCAAAACTGATCGGAAAATCCCCCGCCAAGAACTTTAAAAAAGGAGTAACCATCACACGCTGGAACAATGTGCCCATACAGCGTGCAATCAAACTTAACGGAGAGCGGTATGCCGGCAGCAATCCGGCATCCAGGTATGCAAGGGGACTGGATTCAATGACCTTCAGGCCGCTTGCTGTGATGCTGCCCCCGGATGAAGAACAGGTAACAGTTGAGTACAAGTATGGAAGCGGAAGGAAAAGGAGGATCACCCTGCCATGGATGGTCGGTTCCATTCATTCCAGGCTTTTAAGCGGCATTGATGAGACGGAAGGAAGCAATTCCCGGTTATCCTCGGGATATGACTACCCCACATACATGGTTCAAAATGTGAAAAAGGTATTTTTTGCGGCCGGGATTGTGAAAGCTGAACAATCATTTCAGGAGAAACGCACTTTCGTAGCCGCATCGGCCAAACATATGGAGACATCCTTCCCCGGACACTTGCGGGCAAAGAAAATCGTGCACAATGGCCATGAAATCGGTTACATAAGGATCTTCTCTTTTGCCACCAGGGAGCCTGAAGAGCTGGTCGGGGAATTCATCAGATTGATCGGTGAGATGCCGGAAAACGGGATCATTCTGGATGTTCACTCCAACGGCGGCGGCAACATTCTGGCTGCTGAATGGATGCTCCAGGCCCTTAGCATGAAACCTGTTACACCTCAGCCGGCACAATTTATAAACACCCCTCTGGTAGAGGAGTTGTGCCGGTTACACTCTCCTTCAAATACACTTCCGGAACTTGATCTTACCCTTTGGCATCAATCCATCAAGGAGATGAGACAAACCGGAGCAGTATATTCCCTGGAGCATCCCATCACACCACCCCGGTCACTGACCAAATTCAGGGCCAATAAAAAACTTAAACTGGTACTGATCACCGATGCCCTGTGTTACAGTGCAACAGATATATTCGCCAGTGGATTTCAGGATCATAAGCTGGGCAAGATCCTGGGAATACATGATAACACCGGGGCCGGGGGAGCCAATGTCTGGACCCATACACTCCTTAACATGCTCACAAGACAGGCCGACGGAAAATCAAAGTACTTCCGTCCGCTCCCTTATGGGGCTAATTTCAGGGTAGCAGTAAGACGCACGCTTCGGGTAGGTGCCAACGCCGGTATCCCCCTGGAGGGTCTGGGAGTCAAACCGGATATTCTCCACCGCATGACCAAAGATGATCTGTTAAAGGAAAACAAAGATCTTATTTCCAGGGCGTGTGAGGTATTGATTTAACTAAAAAACATTAAAGATGAGCAAGCTAAAACGAAAAGTAAGAAGAATGTGGTGGGATATCAAAGATGTCTCTTTTGTGGGAACAAATATCTCCAGGAAAAACGGGATGTTTATGTCTGCTGCAAACAGTGTCCCGGTTGGCTCAGTTTATGACATTACCAAGAAGTGGGGTTTCCTCTCTGATAATGATCTGGTATTTTCATATAGCACACTAAAGGAAAAATACCTTGATTATCCTGATATCTTAAATGAATCTGCCAAACCGCCATCCAAGTTTACACTTGATAGCTCCAATGAAATCGGAGTTGATGTACTGGGAAGCATGGTTGACTCAACAAGTATAGCAAACATAAGTGCTGAATTAAGTATGGTCTTAAAAAATGCGATGCAGATTGTCGTAAACATAAAACAGTGGGGTATTGATTATGTTGAAGAGGGTGAGATTTCTGTTTTTTTGTCTGCAATGGCAAATGCGAATGATCCCAGAATAAAGCAAATATTAGATGGAGATAACGTTATTGCAACCCGTGGGGTCTGGGTTAAAGGGATGTCATTCGGCTACAAGATAGACAAAGAAACTATTGCAAAAGTCAAATCTATTTTGGAAACTAAGCAACAGGAATTACTGGATGCCAACATCAATTTGGATATCAAATCGGAATTAGAATTGGATTTTGATTTTGAATACGACAAAAAATTCTATCCATTCTTTAAATTCCGGGAAATAAAATATGAAAGCAAGGACGACTACTACTTATTAGCAAGTGCAGATTTGCCTGACAATGATGTTTTTCTTGACGATGTAAACTTCGCAGAGTATATTGTTTAGACACTCTTACGCTCATCATTTGGATCATATTCCCCGGTTATTCCCCGGTGGATTTGTTTTGATGTGACAACAACCCCAGTATATTTATGATTGCGGTAATTCCTCCGGCAATAATGACAAACAGTTTGTTGAGGTTATCGAAGAAGTCCTGTTTGGCCATTGCAATAAAAATGAATAAGGCTACGATGATTATTGTAATCATGATCCTGTATCCTTTCCATGTACCTGTCTCTTTTTTCATTTTTACCTCTGTTTCGCCGGACTGAACTCTATTCTTGCTGTTCAGTAAAAATCTCCTGAAA
This sequence comes from Bacteroidota bacterium, assembly GCA_039714655.1. Classification (GTDB taxonomy): domain Bacteria; phylum Bacteroidota; class Bacteroidia; order Bacteroidales. Next base: position 5,916 of record JBDLIX010000100.1, on the reverse strand, counting down.
CTCGCGTTAAAAAAATTGAGCCTGTCATAGTCCTTAATCAGAAGGCCTTTTTCCATTAGATTTAGAATGGAATCTTTGTTCCTGGGATTTACGATCAGGTCATCAGCGAAATCATACAGGACATGCCTCTCCTCATTGCTACACAACTCGAGCAGGCCACTGTAATACTTTTCAACCAGGACATCTATCTTTTTGATTATATCCTGATAAGAAATCTGGTTGTTGGTTTTGCTGTCATGGTTAGGGATATAATCCTTCATTTTGAGTTTCAGTTGTTTTAAGTAGTCAGTTGCGTCTAATTCCTTCTCTATCAACTCTTTATTAATATCTGTTAAGGATAATTCATAATAAGTGTTCTCCTCATCGGATGTACGCTTATAGTTAACGGGTTGTCTGACAACCTCCAGTTCGTATAACAGATCATTAAAGGCCGCTATAAGCTTTTTATAGATTTCCTGCTCCTTTTGGGTGCCCTCCTTTTGATCTATAAGTTTCTGATAATTTCCGGAAATGGTATTCTCATTTGATTGTGATAACAGGACCAATTGTATACCTCCTATTCTTCTACCAATCTGGTTGACCATCTTCAGTTTTTCAGAAAGAACTGCTGGATTCTTATAGCCCCAATCGAAATGATTAATAAATACGACTAGTGATTTATTTACAATGATTTTTTGTTTAGATTTCGCTTGTTGTTCTTTTGGTATGTTTATAAATTTTACCACTCTTTTTTTAAACTCTTCCAGCTCGTCCTGTATCATTTTTAGAGAATTCTTCACCTCTTTTATGTCGGACCAGTCCAAAGTGAAAGAATCATATGTTTTAGAGAATTCCTGGCGAAAAGCATCTGTTTTATCAATGGATGACAACCGTGTTATCATCAGTTTGTTCCCGGCAATTAAATATCGGTGGATATGTTCTATAAATGACTCATGACTGTAGTGTTCAATGATATGTAGGCTAAATATGTTGCGTGTCCCAAACCGAATCAATTGAAAGAACAGGTATAAAATCCCAAGTACCATGATCCAGAACAGAGCATTGTATATAATTACCTGACCGGTATCGTAAACTTCTGAGTGAAACGGGGAATAGGGTTTGAAGAACAGCAATTGAGGAATATGGGATTTAATTGTATTGAAGTGTAGTTTCCTGTTTTTCGGATCCTCTGTTAAACTGACATATTTAAACAACAGGGTGTCATTCTCTTTCCACCTCCATTTCATACCTGAGGTGGTATCGCAGTTTAGAATGAGGTATTTGTTTTCGAGGTTGTATTCATCATAAAATGGACGGAGATAACTAACCAGCTTATCCCAATAACAGCTATCCATACTAATAGAGTCACACTTTTTACTGAATGGTGTAACTGATGGATCAAATGATGTTTGGTTCAGAAAATCGGTATAGATACCCCTCTCCTTTCTTTTCTCCTGAATTTGTAACACTTTATGAGATTCTTCTACCCGGTTATAATATTTGCCAATAGCCTCATTTCTTGTTTCACGCTGATGCATCAGGTCTATCTGCATGTGCCTGGCCTGAATCTCAACTTCTTTGTTGTTTGAGATTTCATAAAACTTCAGGGAGGGTAGAATACCAAACAATATGAGCAGCCAAGCCAATGATCTGATGTAATTTGTGTCATAGTTTTTCTTGTTGACAGAGAGGTTGGGTTTAACAGAAAGATGAAAAAATGCGATGATTGCAATGATGGCGCCCTGAAAACCTATTACACTGCCAAAACCTTCATCTTTGATATGGAAACCCACAATATTGACAATCAGGAGAAGAAGAATATTAAAACCACTGAACCATATCCTGACCTTTTTTTGTGATTCGTTATCGTTCAGCATCCAGTGATGGTAAGCAAACATGTAGATGGCAAATGTGAAAACTGCTATAATGGCATGAAAATCTCGCAAGAAAGCCATGAATAACATGAATAAAATGGAAATTCCAACATTTACTTTCATCAGGTATTGATAAGTTCCATTCAGGTGTTTCATGGGACGTGTAAGATTCATAATGGTCTTTTTGTCATGCGACCACTGAAACCTGCGATTGATGATAAGTAAAGCTACTGTCTGAATAAAAAGCATAAAGAATAGCGTACCCATCAGCATAAGTGTAAGCGTGATAACCTGGGCCTGAAAAGATCTTTCTGCTTTCTTGTTGTAAAATGTAATAAGGTAAAGCGGAAGGTGATCCATCGGACTGATGTGGATTCGATATGGATTGTTATAATAATTAGCACTGATAGCCTTTGGAATATCCCTGTAAATGGCTGCTGATAAGTGTTTGTTTTCATTGCATTCCGCTATGAAATTTTCATTCAGGTTGCGTGTTATATCCGAATGGAACCAGACCTTGCCGGACTTATCAATGATGCAAAACTTGTAGTCTTTTGGAATGATTGGATCGATGATGGAATAAAACCGGGATGTCAATGCTACCACCGAATCTCTTGAATTTTCGCTCGGCATGGACATGGCAACTTTCACTTTCCCGGAAGAGACCGAAACAATCGACTCCAGCCGGAATTTTACGGTGTCATCCTTCGTGAAATACCATTCATCTTTCTTTTGCACATAATCGCGTGAGCTTAAATCGGACATGGTGCCAAATTCGTTAAAAGGAGTTAAATAGGCTGTCTGTATCCCGTTCTCGCCTACCCAGAAGTAGTAGTCGGCATATTCGTAAAAACTGGGATATAGATATGATCTCATGCTATCATTCAGGATATCCTTCCTGACATTTGTGTTGTAGCGATTTTCGGAATTCTTGAAATTCTTGAAGTCCTTGAAATGGAGATTGGTGGAATCGTAATATAAGTAATCATAAGCATCTAACTGCTTGAAGACTTTTGTAATTTCTCCAGTGAAAGAATCATGAATATCATTCGACAGGTCAGCTAAATGATGGTCCACATCGTGATTGCGTGAAGAGTTTTGAATAAGGAAAAAAGCAAATAGTATTAACAATGATCCTCCTAAAATTGCCGATAATGCAATATTAACTATGGTCCCTGTTTCGAGGGATTCAGTTTTTGAGATTACCTTAAGTTTAATTACGGGCAGCGCAAGTATGATTAAAATGAGTAAGAGCGACAATGAAACAATAACCAGCGGGGAAGTGCTACGACTGGTTTCGCTATAATTGGAATTTTCCATTAATCCAACGATGTACCAAGTCTCTCCACTTACTTCAACGGGCTTCAAAAAAGCTTTGTACGATTTGTTGGAAATGACAATATCAAAGGCTGTTCCGGAGAAAATAAGGTCCTGTTTAATGTTATTCTCTGAGGTGTTGGATGAATTGTTTTCGTTACTTTTTGATTCATTGTTTCGTGCGGGCTCAATTACAGCAGACAAAACACTTGCATACGTCATTATCATATCCTGATCCAGTGTATTGTGAATGACGAATGAATCACGAATAAGTATCAGGCCATCAAACACATCTTCCCTGGGTAAGTCTTCCATCAGGTTGTTGTATGGGACTTCTATAACAACATTGGGATCAAGGAACTTAATAACTGAATCAGAATTAATATTTAATGAGAATGAGTCAATCTTTAAAGTGATAAAATAGTGCTCTTTTGATCTTTCCAGGTTTATTTTCCCGGCAACTGAGTCGTGGACAAAATCCACTACTTGCAGATCTCTGTTAAAATCCCTCTGTTTGAGCCTGTAATCAATGGAGTCGGCCAATATTTTGGAATCAATTTTATCTCTAATGGAATCAAGTTCTATTTCGATCTTCTCCTTTTGATCTATCACATTATTAATATAAACCGATAGTCTTGCGTCCAGATTATCGCCAATCTGATCCAGAACACGGAAGCGTGTGGATGTGATGCGATCTTCTTTACCAGCCTTATAATACTTCAGGTAAAAAATATATCCTACAGCCAGAAAAGCAATGGTACCGAGAATGATCCAAAAATTGGTGTCGGTTTTGAATAGTTTAAAATCCACAGTGCATCTGGAATTTGAGAATGAACCAATATGCTCTTGCCAATAAGGTACAATTGATACATCAGTCATTCAATAAATGACAGACTTATGTAATGACCGGTCAGTTTTTACGAATTAACGGGTAAATAAATGAGATGAACGAACAATTTACTGGTAATGAACGACAAATCTATTCCCTGCTTTTAATTCCAAGAAACCTTTTTGGATTCTCTTCTGCAATTTTAAAGAAGTTATTCTCCCCAATGGCCATGCGGAGGTCAATGCTGAACTTAAATTCCATGCCTTCAATTTTCGCCATATAGAAATCTGATCCAAATAGTATTTTCCTCGCCAGTTCCTTGTCCAACATAATCAGATTCAGCATGGTATGCAGCTCCTTTTCGGCCAGTGAATATGAAACATCGGCATAGGCGTTGGGATGTTCCTTTACGAGCTGTTTAATCTTATAGAACCAGCTATCCTGGTAGTCCCTTTCCTCCGTAAACCGGTAGTATTTGTTCCATTCAGATGATCCGCCGAAATGACCGAAACATAGCTTCAGGTTAGGGAATTTTCTGAAAACTTCTTTGTAATTGTCAGGGTGAGTCCAGTTGTCAGCAAATTTCCTGTTCTTCTCTTTCTTCAAAACGGCACCGGTCAGTGGATGTTTCAACCATTCATTTTTTATTTTCCCCCTGTAAAACACCACCGGATGGGAACAATGTGTCATAATGGGAACCTGCTTTTCCTGTGCAAAGGCATATATTTCATCCAATCTGCTGTCGAATGGGTAATACCCCAGAGGCGGATAGATCTTGATGCCGGAAAACCCATGCTCTACTATATATTCCCTCACATGTGCTGTCACTCCGGGCCTGTCCGGGTGTGCAAATACGAAGGGTAACAGCCTCCCACTGTATTTGGTATCTTTTTTTAATTCCAGAAGGCCTTTCATCTGGTCAAGATACTTCTCCTCAGGATCTCCTGCTCCCATATATTTCATATCCATCGGGAGCACAACAAATCTTGTGTTTTCCGGATAAAAGCGCATAAGGCTATCAAGGATATGACCCTGGCTTTTCACAAAACCCTGTTCCACAAAGCTTGCATAGCGGTCAAAAACATCTTTGTCACTAAATGGCCAAAGGTTATTGAGAATCCTGGCCAGCCTGAGGTACCTTCTCTTATTCGCAAAAAATCTCACCATACCAAATGGCAAAAAACCTTTCGGTACATGATCGAAGGTGAAAATATGTGTGTGCGAATTAATGATGCTTACCATATTTCGACTAAGATTCGGTAAAACTTCTTTATTGTTCAGGGATTGACCTACAATAAAATTATGACTTATCTGTCACAATGTCAATAGTTAAGTGTATGGACCCCGAAAACATCACTGATATTTTCTGAGCTGCTGGCTGGGCTAGGAATACAGGGTTAATGTAAGTTATATCCGCAAAAATAGATAACGAAATTTCTCCCAGATGTTCATTCGATTGGCTTTACTCATATGTTTCACCCATTGGCTTTGTCAGATGGATAAATATTATCCATTAAACCACTATATAGATGTCATTGACGATAATATTTAACCATTGGGGGATAAATGTTATCCCCAAAGCACCTATAACATAGCATAAGCGGATAATATTTAACCATTAGGGATCAGTTCTTTTGGAAAACACCCGAATTTCGGGGTAAGACCAATTAAGTGTTATTGGACAACTCCGGAATTTTATGCTTTGAAACCAAAAATAAATCGGATTGATGTCCAGATCTCTATGTCCGGATCACTATATGTCTGACTCACCATATATGTCTGGCTCACCATATATGTCGGGTTGGTCTTCAGGTCCGATTATTTGCTGATAACATCCGGTCATTTCAATAGATATGCCAGTCACTACATAGTTCCTTCATAAGTTGAGTCCCACTCTGTGTGGTTGTATCTTAAGAA
>JBDLIX010000099.1:0-19036 GCA_039714655.1 Bacteroidota bacterium | reverse complement strand
GAACATATTAATTATCAAAGATAAGGTCTATCGTTCAAGCTAACGGTTCCGATTTTGTTTCTTTCTTCCCCGAACAAACATGCCCACAAGATAACGGGACACCTAAAAATGTAAAAATCAAAACCTTATGCATCTGATTATCTACACGTTAAAAACTCGAGCGTTATAGGGTGACGAAAACAGGAGACTGTTTCTGTCATCTCTCTTTGAGCTGAGGATATTTTTCCATCGTTGCTGTATCGAGAAATGGCCAGCCATCGTTCTTTTGTATCTGGCCGGGCGTGGTGCGTCCATCATGGAGGGCTTTGGCCAGATCGTTGACCAGTTCATTAAGGATATCCGGGTGTATTTCCTCGATATTCCTGGTCTCGCTTGGGTCATCTTTGAGGTTGTAAAGCTGAACCGTTTTGGCTGTAGTCTTGATCTTTTCCCATGGTAATTCCCAGCCGCCGCCTGCGTCGCTTGTCATAATCAATTTCCAGTCGCCTTTGCGAATAGCGAACTTGCCCGAGATAGAATGGTGGATGGTAAACGGACGTATCTGATCTTTCTTCCCTTTTAAGCACGGATAGAACGAGAACGAGTCCTCTGCGGCATTGTCGGGTATCTCATCTATTCTGCCCAGTAGTTCCGCGAAGGTGGCGAAGAAATCTGTTGTGCAGATTGTGACATCACTTGTGCTGCCCGCTGCAATCTTGCCGGGCCAACGCACGATAAACGGCACGCGATGACCGCCCTCGTAGATGGTTGCTTTGGCGCCGCGGTAGTGACCCGAGGGGCGGTAACCAGCAGCGATCATCTTCGGGATCTTCACATACGGCGCGAAGCCGTTGTCGGACGTGAAAACGACCAGCGTATTCTCATCCACTCCCGACTGCTTGAGTTGTTCAAGGATCTGCGCTACGACCCAGTCAGTCTCAGCCATGAAATCCGCGTACCAGCTGTACTGTTTGTACCTACCCTTGAAATCCTTACCCGGCGTGATCGGTGTGTGTGGTGAGGTCAGCGGGAGGTACAAGAAGAACGGTTTCTTGGATTCGTCTTTCGCCCGCCCCTGAATATAGCGGCGCGATTCAGTCGCCCAGTCCGCAAGACAGTTGCTGGCCTCGAAGTCTTTTGCCGCTGCGCCGGTGCGCTGATAGTTGTTGTACTCATTATGCGGAAAGCCTTTGTCCACCGTCGGTACCGTCACGGCGCGGTCGTTGCGGAGATAGACATAGGGTGCCATGTCTAGCGACGAGAGGATAAAGAACGCTTCGTGAAACCCCACATCGACCGGTCCGTTCTTGAACGGATGTGTATAATCAACCTGCCAGGATGCGCCTCTCTTCTCATCGGTGTTCGCGTCCTTAGGAAGTCTGACCCAGTCCGCGCCCAGGTGCCACTTTCCGATGCAAGCGGTGTGGTAACCCGCCTTCTGCAAAAAGTTGGACAGGTTCAGGCGTTCGGGATCCATCAAGGCGCTGTCGGTCGTATTGAACAACACGCCTCTTTTGAGCCGGCTGCGCCAGTTGTATCGGCCGGTGAGGATGCCGTAACGCGTGGGCGTGCAGACTGCTGAACTGGTGTGGGCATCAGTAAACCGCATGCCTTCTTTGGCCATGGCGTCCAGCGCGGGTGTGGGAATGATACCGCCTGCGTGGCTGGGTTCGCCCGGCCCCATATCGTCCGCAAGTATAAGCACAATATTGGGTAATTCGCTTGTGCCTTGTGCCAACACAGGATTGCCGACTGATAACAACGCGCAGACGGCACCCGTTACGACTATGGCCTTGATTAAGTTATGTCTATTCATCTTTCTCCTTCTGCACCGAACATCATGAATGAACCGCCTCGTGATGTCATGATCTTTCCTTCGTCTACTGCTCATTATTATATTCTACTGCCAATAACGACAATACAGTAAATATAAGCATATTATACCGACACTCAACAAGAATCATGTTCGTGGTAGAATATGATTTATTTGCAGGGATATGCTTAAATAACTATCCGAAAATGGAAGGATCGAAGTTTCCGCAGGCTCTCTTAGTGCACTGGACATTGAGTGCTATCTGGTCCAGCTCCTTGGGAAACATTCCCACGACCACTGCATCTTTCGGTTTGATGTTTGAGAAGAAAAACTGATTGAACGGGACATTTTCCCAAATGATCAATCAGGATTTAAGGAATTTCACAAGCTTTTGAGGAATGTCTATTCAGAACTTATATTTTCAAGGCCATCCCAGCGTGCAATGATTCCCCATCCGGAAATGGTATTGGCAACAGCTATTATAATCTCGTTATCACCTTCCTTTAAAGGAACATCAAAAGCCGAATTCTCTATGGAGCATCGACCTCTCGGCACCTTCATAATGGGTGCCAGATAATAATTCTTGTCCACATACAATAGCTGGCCATTGATCAAAACCCACACCTCATCACTAAACCCAAGGGATAGGTTCCGGGTTTGGTCCTTGGTGGAATGTACAGTGGTTTTTAACCAAACGATACTTCTGAGAACCCTAATTTATAAGCTGTTTCAGAAATATTTCCCACTGTCAATAGGAGTTCCTTTTTTGCTTCAAGCGCCAACCTGTTCTTTATCAAAACTGAAGCAGATGTATTCAGATGCTTCTTCAGCAATAGGTTTAGCCGAGTTATGCTGATATGCAATTCCATGGCATATTCCTTAACCGTATGCTTACTTGATATCTGGTTGTCGATCAGTTTAAGAAACTTAATACAAGTGGAATTTGACATGACGAAGTCTTCCGATAACGCGTGGAAATTGAAATAGTGGCTGTTTAGTTTAATCAGGAAATAGTGCAGATTAGCGTTGATTATATCTTTACTTTCAGGAGTATAATTCCGGATCTGCTGTTCAATCTCCTGAAACAACTCCAGGTAACTTTGATATTCCTGGGTACTCAGATTTAGGTAGGGCATGGCATTGCTTTGAAATATCTGCAGGCGATAAAGAAACAAGCTATCCTTTAAGAATTCGCTGACATACTCAGGTTCAAAAAGCATAATACGACCCAATACTTCCTTATTCTCCTGCTCCCACCGCCTGATATTCTGAGGGGAAAGAAATAGTATGTTGTATCCTGATAAACTGATCTCTCGATCATCCGTACACAACCTGACAGTTTTACTTTTGATGAGATGTATTTCGTAATAGTTACTTGTATAGAATTTACTGAAATCTTTGATTTCTGCTTCTGAGTAGTTATTGCAGTCTATCAGTAACTGTTTTCCATTTTGATCTCTTCTAAATATGGATTTTTTCATCGAAACAGTGCATTTTGTTCTTCTGACAATAGAGGCATTAAAGTAAATATAAGTATATTATCCCTTCGCTCTTTAAGAAATCACATATGCGGTATCATATGAAAATTCCTGTGTTCATTCTAATTCCCCTTGTCTGGTTCACAAGCAGTTGCACGACAGATCAACCTGTCGTCTGTGATCTGAGATGTGAATACCTGGAAGATCCGTGCGGGATTGATATTCAACATCCGCGATTGAGCTGGAAAATCTTTTCGAATCAGAATGGGCAGGAACAAACTGCCTGTCAAATCCTGGTGGCAAGCAGTGAACATTTGCTTGAAGAAGATAATGGAGATCTCTGGAATACAGGGAAGATTGAGTCAGACCGATCTGTGCATATTGTTTACAAGGGAAGGGAACTGGAATCCCGGGAGAAGGTTTACTGGAAAGTTCGCATTTGGGACCACCACGGAGATCCTTCAAACTGGAGCAAAATTTCCAGCTGGGAGATGGGTCTTGCGCCGTCTGACTGGCATGCAGAATGGATAGGGTTGGAACAATATAAAAAAGTAAAACCCGAAGGAATGGATCCTGCCATCCATTTCCGTAAAAGCACTGAGTTTCCCCGTCAGGTCAAAAAAGCCCGTGCATATATCAGCGGACTCGGATACTACGAATTGTATATCAATGGTGAAAAAGTGGGGGATCACCTGTTATCACCCAACCACACCAATTACGACCGCCGGCAAGCCCCGGAAGGATTTGACGAACCGGGGGTCAGAAACATGTCCACCCGGGTACTGTATGAGACCTGGGATATCACCTCTTTTCTCAACCACGGTGAAAACATCTTTGAAGTGTGTCTGGGCAACGGATGGTATTTTCAAAATGAGAGGGAAGAGGATCTGCCCTATTCCTACGACACCCCCCGGTTTATTGCACAGTTCGAGGTTGAATTTGCGGATGGAACAAGCGGACACATTGTGAGTGATGGTTCCTGGAAGAGCTCCTTTGGACCTGTTTTACACAATGCAATATACAGCGGCGAAATCTATGACGCCCGTAAGGAAGAAGGAATGTGGAACGATACCAGTTTTTCAGATGGGAATCGAATAGAGACAAAAGAGGTACGTCCGCCAACGGGTAGATTAAAAGCACAGATGTCGCCACCTGACAGGATAACCAGGACCATTACACCGGTTCGAATGACCACACCGGCTAAAGGGATCTACCGCTATGACCTTGGTGAAATGATCTCGGGATGGGTCAAACTTAATGTGAGCGGTCCCCGCGGTACGGTCATTACCCTCAATTTCACTGAAGAGGCAGGCTCCGGATATGGGCAAACAGATACCTATATTCTGAAAGGAGAGGGAGCTGAAGTATGGGAACCCCGGTTTACATGGCATGCCTTCCGTACGGTAGATGTGTCATCTCCCATTCCCCTGACCCTTGAAAACATTACCGGCATGGTAGTGAATACGGATGTGGAACCGGCAGGCAGGTTTCAGAGTTCAAATGAACTTTTCAATACAATAGTGGAAAACTTTCAGAGGACTCAGCTGGGGAATATGCATGGAGGCATTCCCAGCGATTGTCCGCACAGGGAGCGCAGGGGTTATACAGGAGATGGGCAGATCGCCGCAGAGGCTGCCATCTTCAATTTTAATATGGCTTCCTTCTATACAAAATGGATGAACGATCTGAAGGATGCCCAGAACCCTGAAACCGGTTATGTTCCCAATACTGTGCCTTTTCAGAGCGGATGGGGCGGGACTGCCTGGGGTTCAGCCTATATCATCATTCCCTGGCAGGTGTATCTCTATTATGGCGACAAAAAGATACTGAAGCAGCACTATTCCGGTATGAAGAAATGGATTGAATTCCTGACACATCTTACGGATGGTTCAGGGATCCTAAATGAGGAAAAGCTGGGAGAATGGGTACCGCCCGATCCCCCGGAAATACCTCCCTCTTTGGTCAGTACAGCATATTACTATTACGATTTAAAGCTAATGTCCAATATTGCATCTGTTTTAAATAATACCGAAGATTCTACCTGTTTTGGAGATCTTGCCATTCAGACAAAAGAGGCTTTTAACAGGGAATATTACCGGGAGAGTACAAAATCTTACTCCATCGGACGACAGGGGGCCAATATATTTGCGCTGGGATTTGGCCTGGTTCCCGAAGAGAGGATCAGTGATGTGTTCCAATCCCTTGTCCACCATATAGAATCCGATACCGACGAGCATTTTGATACTGGCATGATGGGAACCCCGCTTGCACTGGATGTTCTGACCCGATATGGCCGTGTGGATCTGGCATACTCCATGATGAATCAGCACGATTACCCAAGTTTTGGTTATGCCATTGACCAGGGGGCAACCGCTATCTGGGAAACATGGCTGGGAGATTCTTCTCATAGTCACCCCATGTTTGGCAGTGTATGCCAGTGGTTCTACCAGGCCCTTGCGGGCATCAATCCCGATCCGGAACATCCCGGTTTCAAAAACATACTGATAAAACCACACCCTGTGGGAAACCTGACTTATGTGGAGGCCACCCATAAAACCGTTCACGGAAACATAGAATCGGGCTGGGAATGGGAAGGGAACGATCTTATAGTAAAACTTATCATTCCTGTCAACAGCACAGCCACTATTATACTTCCTGCTGCAGATCCGGTTGATATATCTATTAATAACGGGACAGCAGAGAATTGCAAAGATGTTTCCTTCATTGAATTCAAAGATTCTCTGGTGAAATACCAGGTGGAATCGGGGCAGTACAGATTCCAAATAAAGAATGTCAGAAGTTTAACACAGATGTCCAGGCTTTCAATTCCAAAAATCGTACCTGCCGATTCTATTCTATTTATGCCGGATACAGCCACTGTAAAGATCATCTCCGATGAGAAGAATGCCCAGATCAGATACACCCTGAACGGGAGTGAACCGGATGAACACTCCCCGGTCTACTCACAACCAATAAAGATCAACAGCAACACTGTCATTAAAGCGAAGCTTTTTAAAACCGGTTATAGGAGAGGCTCCTATAGAAAGAGCACCTTAACTTTTGTTGACCCGGTGAATAACGGACTGAAGTACCGGTATTATGAAGGTGATTGGGAAAAAATTCCGGATTTCACTTCACTCCAACCGGTACGTTCAGGAACCATTTATGAGATAGGACTGGATCAGATTCCTTTTAAGCAGGAAAAATTCGGACTGCTCCTTCAAGGGAGCATTGAGATTCCCACAACTGCACTGTATACCATTTATGTGAATTCTAATGATGGGAGCAAACTGTATATCGATGGGGATATTGTCATAGACAACGACGGTTTGCATGGTGCACTCGAAAAACAGGGGACAATCCGGCTCTCTGAAGGAAAGCATACGTTGAGGATCACCTACTTTCAGGCAGGCGGTGGGTTTCACCTGAAAGCATATATTTCCAGTCCAAAGCTGGAGAGGGTGACTATTCCTCCTGATATGTTATTTAAATCAATGAATTGAAATGGCTTCAAATAATTATCTTTAATCAGATATAGAATGACAGATTAGAAGATTTAGGAAATTAAATTGGTAATAACTTTAAAATCCATTGACACATGACAAATGAATCAACTAATACCAAGCAAAAAGAGAGGCTTCAATCCCTGGATGTTCTGCGCGGCTTTGATATGTTTTGGATTATAGGTGGTGGTGCACTTCTTGGGTCACTTGCAAAAATAGCAGATTGGAACTGGTTAAATACATTGGCAGAGCAGTTGCACCATGTTGACTGGAATGGATTTCGTTTCTATGATTTGATATTCCCGCTGTTCATGTTTATCTCAGGAGTGGCCATACCTTATGCCATTACTTCGAAACGGGATAAGGGGGTAACAAAGACCCAATTGTTTAGGAAAGTTTTCCGCCGGATGATTCTGCTGGTGGCTTTTGGATTGGTCTATAATGGTGTTTTAAAGAATGGATTCCCAGATATGCGTGCAGCAAGTGTATTGGCCCAGATCGGAATTTCATACTTCTTCGCCTCCCTGATTGTCATATATACGGATTCAATCACTCCACGGTTTTACTGGCTGGCTGGCATTCTGACTGGAATAGCCATCCTGCAGCTTTTTGTACCTGTTCCCGGTTTTGGTGCAGGGGTGATTACCCCTGAAGGGAGCATTAATGCGTGGATTGACCAGCATTTTCTTCCTGGAAAACTGATTTACGGAACATACGATCCCGAAGGTGTTTTATGCATCATCTCTGCAACTTCGGTGACTTTAATGGGGTCATTTGCCGGGAATATACTTCGCAGGAAAGGATTCTCTCCTGATAAAAAGGCTCTGATACTGCTGATTTCCGGATTGAGTCTGGTCATTGTAGCTGTGGCACTATCCCCCGTATATCCGATTATCAAGAAAATATGGACCGTTCCTTTTAATCTTCTAACTGCAGGGATAAGCTTTTTACTTCTCTCCCTTTTCTACTACATCATTGATGTTAAAGGGTGGAAAAACGGCACACTCTTTTTCAGGGTGATCGGACTAAATTCAATTACCATTTATCTGGGTGTCGCAATTATCAATTTTTATCACACCTCAGAGTTCCTGCTGGGGTGGCTCTCCAAACCTGCAGCTGATTTTGGTCCTGTGATTATCATTATAGGAGCGATCATCGCAGAATGGCTATTCCTCTACTATCTCTATAAAAATAAAATATTCCTGAGAGTCTGATAATGAAAAACAAGAACGGCTTTACCTCGTTTCTGATCCTTCTGATACCGATATTTATAAATTCCTGTATACAACCGGCAGAACCGGTTAATGATCAATTTGCATATGCGCAGGAGCGAAAAGATGATCTTCAGTTAAGCATCTATATTACAGCACATGCTGTAAAAAACCTCCTGTCTGATGAAGCTGGCAGGCGTGAAGCCATTTCAATCTTCCGCTGCAATGGTATTACCAAAGCATATATTGAGGTCTATCGTGGAGGCCTGGTCATTGAGAAGGAGTTATTGCAGGATGTCCGAGATCTGTTTGAAAAAAACAAGATTGAAGTTGTGGGAGGAATAGCAACAGTTCCGGGAGAAGATTTTGGTGTCCGGCAAGAAGCTCAGTTAGGTTGGTTCAATTGGCAAAATACAAAGACCCAGGCTGATTTGAAAGAGGTTATGATGATGTCTGCAGAAGTTTTTGATGAATTTATTATTGATGATTTTCTGTGCACGGCTGATACCAGTATGGAGTCAAAAGCTGCAAAAGGAGACCGCTCCTGGTCGCAATACCGCAAGGACCTGCTGAGTGACCTATCCGAAAGTCTGTTTATTGGACCTGCCAGAACTGTCAATCCGGATATTCAATTGATCATCAAATACCCACAATGGTATGACCGATTTCATCTCTTTGGATATGATGTAGAAAACAAAACAACGCTCTTTGATAAGGTCTTTGTGGGCACAGAATCACGTGGACAATACACGCAGAGGTTTGGCTTTGTTCAACCCTATGAAAGTTTTGTTAGCTATCAATGGATGAACAGTCTGGCCGGGAATAAGATGAGCGGTGCATGGTTTGACCATGGAGATTGTGATGAAAATGATTTCATCGAGCAAGCCTGGCAGAGTGTACTTGCAGGTGCTCAGGAACTTATATTTTTCAACTATTTTGATTTTGTAAATGGTCACAAAGGACATCATTTAGTGAGAAGACAATTCACTCAACTGGCAGATCTGGCCGGAACCGTAGCAGATGAACCCGTAAATGGAGTGATGGCCTATAAACCTCCGCACAGTGATGCATATGGCGATCTTTATATTATGGACTTTATAGGGATGTTGGGAATTCCCCTTATACCTGTATCCTCTTATCCCGTAAATGCCGGAGTGATTTTTTTACCCACCCAGGCAGCTTCAGATACCGGGATTCTGTCCAAAATAGAAAGTTCAATTGCCAGCGATGCAACTTTGATCTTTACAACAGGATTTCTGGCACATGCAAAAGATGGTAGGAGGCTGGCTGAAATTGCAGGTATAAGGTGGCCTCTGGTTTCATCTCCATTCGTAGTTGATCAAATCGTTGTGGAAGGAGAAGCTGAGCCCGTACAATATGGTCTTGATCTGGAATCAGAGATACAACTAACAGAAGGAGTTGCAAAATTGGCAGCTCTTCACAATTCCGACCAAATCCCATTTTTGGTGGCCAGAGAGAACATATTCACATTGAATACGCACACATTCTCCCAGGCTGATTTTGATGCAGTTGGAGAGGTTCTGTTATGCCCGCGACCCCTGGGCTTGCTGGAGATTCCGCACTCCTGGACAAATACCCTGCGGAGTTCATTTATAACACCATTAGGCTTGGAATTTAATGCCCCGGCACGGGTCACCCTGCAACCCTATGGCAATTCCGGATGGGTGATCCATAACTACAACCAGGAAACCATACAGTTCGATCTCAGCACTGCAGTTATGAGGAACGGAGTTATGGAGGAGAAATTTTCCGGACAGCAGGTTACGATACTTGACGGTCAAATAAACATGGAGATAACAGCGAGATCAAGGTTATGGCTGGAAATGAACTAACAAGGAGATGTTATGAGACAATTCAAGAAACGAATTACCCCGATCGTCTTAATATTGCTCTCTGCGGCTATTATCTCTCCGGTATTAAGTGGTCCGGGTAGTTTTTACAATGTTGTAGAATTTGGAGCTAAAGGTGATGGAGAAACCTTAAGCACACACGCTATCCAGGCAGCAGTTGATGAGTGTTCCAAAAATGGAGGTGGAGAAGTACACTTTCCGCCTGGGAGCTATTTGTCCGGAACGATTTATTTGAAAGACTATGTCAAATTGAATCTCAGTCCGGGAGCCATCCTTTTAGGGAGTGATCAGGTTGAAGATTTCCCATTGAATAACTGCGATTTCCCTTCCTATTCGGACAGGTACGTTGTAAGGGCGTTGATCTGGGGTGAAGGGCTCAAAGGCATTGGGATTACCGGTCACGGGACAATTGACGGACAGGGAGCAGCTTTCAGGGATAACCAGCCCGATGAATCCCAGTGGGAAAAATTAGTGGCTCTGTATGATGACAGCACACGGTACCGCCCGCAAGCACGGTATATCAACCGACCTTACATCATCCGTCTGATCAGTTGTCACGATGTCCTGGTGGAAGATATTCACCTGCGCAATTCACCCATGTGGATGCAGCACTATCTGAATTGTGATTTTGTAACCATACAAAATATATCGGTCTATAACCATGGCAGCTATAACAATGATATGATCGATATTGATTGCTGCCGCAATGTGGTAATCAGCAATTGCTTCGGTGACTCGGATGACGATGGAATAACACTTAAAAGTACTGCTGGCCTGCCCACAGAGAATGTTACCATATCGAATTGTATCGTAAGTTCATTCTGTAATGCCATAAAAATGGGAACAGAATCCAACGGTGGGTTTAAAAATATCACCATCACCAATTGTGTGGTTCGGCCCTCAAGCGAATCAGATGTAATCTACGGACGGAGGGAGGGCTTGGCTGGAATTGCATTGGAGATTGTGGATGGTGGAGTGCTGGATGGCGTCACAATTTCTAACATTGCCATTTCGGGAACCACAGCACCCATATTTATGAGGTTAGGGAACCGGGCACGCAAGTCTCGACCAAATAGTGCAACACCACCGGCAGGAACGTTTCGTAATGTTCTTATCAGTAATATTGTAGCTTCAGGTGCTGGAACTACCGGATGTTCAATTACGGGCATACCGGGACATCTGATTGAGAATGTAACCCTCTCTAATATAAAAATCAACTTTTTAGGTGGAGGCACAAAGCAGCCAGTAAATAGAGAGGTCCCGGAACATGAGGAGAAGTATCCCGAAAGCACCATGTTTGGCGATCTCCCCGCCTATGGTTTCTTCTGCCGTCATGTGAATAATCTTACTTTCCGGGATATTGACCTCAATTGTACTAAACCGGAAAACCGGCCGGCATTAATATGTGATGATGTTCATGATCTAAAGCTTTTCAATTTTAACCCTCAGGTAGTGGAAAAACCGGAATGATTGGCTGATTTGGAAAAAGAAGATATTCAGGCATGGTTCATTCTATTCAACGCTTAAAAAGCTACCACTATTCATCAGGTTGAAAGATCAGTGAAACATAAACCTGTTCGGTAGCGTACAAAGCACTAATTCTTGGTAAATAAAAGCAATCTCACAAAACACCCCTTCAATTATGAGATCTCTTATTATTCTAATTGTCATATCAACCATTTCAGTTCCAGCTTTTTCTCAAAGCGATTCCATCCTTGTCAAACAAGTCTTTGGTGGTTATAAGTTTGAACAGAATGGAAAAGTCCTGAATGGTAAAGCTCTGTTACATGCCATGGAAAATGACCAGAAAGCTTATGAAATCATGAAGAAGGCCAAAACAAACACCGATGTGGGTAATATTTTTGGCTATACGGGCAGCTTCCTTGTAGGATGGACACTGGGAGGCATGATAGCAGGAGGAGAACCCAGCTGGACCATGGCAGGTATCGGGGCGGGTTGTCTGATTATTGGGATCCCCTTGATTGTGAATGGATCTAAAAACACACATAAGGCAGTAGAGATATATAATTCACACCTTGGAGGAACTGCATTTCATCAGGGTCTGAAGATCAAAGTTGGGGTGACCCACAGCGGAATAGGTCTTGCTCTTAATTTCTAACTCTGTAAATCTCAACAATGAAACGACTATTTATCATTGTCTTATCTGGAATATTTCTGCAAACCATAACGGCACAGGATCTGATTGTAACCCAACAGGACGATTCCATCAAATGTGCGATCCGGTACTTGGGACCGGACAATATATCCTTTTCATTTGAAAATCCAGGTGGTGATGTAGTCACTACCGAGATACCCATAGAAAAGGTAAAAACATACCAACGAAGGTATTATACAAAACTGAACCGGGCCAACGAAAAGCCTCCCGGAGGAGAATACGCACATTTAGCACAGGATCTGATTGTTACCCAACAGAACGATTCCATCAAATGTGCGATCCGGTACTTAGGTACAGACAATATATCCTTTTCATTCAAAAACCCAGGTGGTGATGTAATCACTACCGAGATACCCATGGAAAAGGTGAAAACACACCAACGAAAGTACTATGTCAAACGGGAAAAGCCCTCGGGAACGCTTCCCGGAAGAGAACATGCACAAATTGTATTCACCCTTAATGGAGGATACAGTTATCGTTTAGCCAAGGTCCCAAACGGCCTCGCTCCGGATCAGAAGGAATACCTTGCATCATTAAAACACGGTTATAACCTGGGTGCTGACCTGGTCTACTATATAACCAATCACCATGGGATTGGATTAAAGTACTCCACATACAGAGCATCTGGCCTTCTTGAGGACACCTATTTACCAGTTGGATCAGGAGATGTGTACCATGGGGATATTACCGATGATATTACCATAAATTTTGCAGGCCCATTCTACTCAGCCAGGCTTATCAGTCCGGATGGCAGATATTCACTCATCCAAAACCTGGGGGTGGGTTATTTGGGTTATTATGATATCGCCACATATATCCAATACATTACAATCAAAGGCAGGACAGCAGGTATGGTATATGACCTTGGTTTTGATTATGGCATAACGAAACAATTGAAGCTGGGTATACAGGCTTCCATCTATGCGGGGGTATTAACCGAATATGAAATATCAGATGGTCAGACAAGTCAGACTGTGGAACTGACTAAGGAGAATAATGAAGGACTGGGCAGGCTCGACTTTTCTGTCAGGTTGAGCTACAGGCTATAATACCATGTGGTTATTGTTGATTCGCCTCAATCATTGATTGATTATCTCTTTTAATCACATTTGCGTCTTGTCTTCCCTAATGATCCCGTCCATCAGTTTTATAATCCTGCTCCCGTATTTTGCATTCTCATTCCCTCCTGATCCAGCTTTTTCATGAGCTTCATAATCATCTCACCTTGAAGCTTAAAAATCGTTTCAACACCGGAAAAAACCACTTTAGCTAACCTGTTGTTTTAATGTTTCACGCAAAAAATCATTAAATTTAGATTCAGTTAATCAGCTACCGTGAAAAACCTTGTTTTTGTTTTACTATTTCCATTTCTACTTGTTTCCTGTGAGCAAACAAACAGAGATAATTATCCCCATATGGCAAATACGGCCAGTGGCTGGCACGCCAAAGTAATTGCCAGCATCGATCAGAGTTATGGTGGTTGGGATGTGGAAATTGGGGATGCTGACAATGACGGCAAGAATGAGATTCTCATTACGGGATGTCCGGATAGTAAACTGGCCATCATCAAAAAATCAGACGAAAAATGGTATATCAACATATTGGCGGAAGACCTTGCCCAAACAAAACCGGATCCGGGCATGGGACTCGTAGTAAAAGTTGTCGATCTGAACAGTGATGGGGAAAATGAGATCATTCTTGGGACCGGTCAGGAATTAGGCGGGCCAACCTGGTTCTACCTGTTTCAAACCGACGGAAAAAAAATAACAAAGAAAACATCATCCCGTCCAGCATGGAATTCAAGTTCCTTTACCCACAACTTTGCAGTCAAGGATTTGGATGGTGACGGGATAAAAGAGGTGATTGCCGCCTATTGTGGTGGGGGTGAAATTATACGTTACGATATGGACCGGGAGTTGAATCACATCGACTCCAGAAAACTCCATCAGCTCTCAGGTTCCGGTGAGGAATCTATGATCGCCGATGTGGATAACGATGGAGAACAAGAGTATCTCACCTCCAACAGCTTCCGCGATAAAGAGGCAAAAGTTGAGATTTATGAATTCGATAAGACCGGAGAACTGATCATTCCAGCCCGCATTATATTGGAAGGGTATGACGGTCATGGTTGTTTTTATGCATCCATGACAGTAGGTGACGTTGATAACGATGGCAGTAACGAACTGATCGTGGGATGGAAGGAGGAGCAGAAAATCAACAAAGGGACCGTGCTGGGCTATAAGATTGATTCATCGGCCCATAAAGTATACACCTTTGCCCATCAGGATGAAACCCTGGATATGGCCTATTTTGAAAAGATGATGGAGATAGCGGATGCAGATAATGACGGGGAAAACGAATTGATTCTTTCCACACGAGGAGATAATATCTCAGAATTTATCTCCAGCAGTCACCTTGGACATCTGTTTATGTTCAAAGTGGATAACTCAGGAGCAGTTAGCCGTGAATTACTTGTAGATTTCAATGAGAAATATGCCGGATCATCCTGGCTGGCCGTCGGTGATGCCGACGATGATGGGAAAAACGAAATTGTTTTAGCAACAGGAAAAGGAGACCGGACAAAACCCGGCACATCCTATGTGATTCTGGTGGAAAAAGAGTAAACCAAAAAAAAAATAACTGCAATGCGAAAATATGCTAAAACCTGTTGGATTGTTCTGTTTTTATGCAGTCTTCAGGTATCTGGACAGAGATCCCATTCAAACAGAGATCTTCAATGGCCAACGCAACAGAAAGAGCATCTGCCAGGAACCTACTGGTGGTGGCTGGGTAGTGCTGTGGACCGGGAGAATCTGACCTATAATCTCGAAAGTTTACGAGAAGCCGGTATCGGCAATGTGCACATCATTCCGATCTATGGTGCTAAGGGCTATGAGGAAAATTATATCAATTTTCTGAGTCCCGGCTGGATGGAGATGTTATCGCACACCCTGAATGAGGCAACCCGACTGGATATGAATGTGGATATGAGTACCACCACAGGTTGGCCCTTTGGCGGTTCGCATGTAACTCCCTATGATGCGGCCAAGAAAATAGAATATAAAAGATACACACTTTCAGGAGGAGAAACCTTCCGGGAAAAGATTGATACAACGGACCTGCAGTGTGTCATGGCATATTCCGGGAAGGGTGAGATCATCGACATAACCGGAAATATTTCTGAAAACCGGAGTGCCGGCTGGACATTGCCACAGGGAGAATGGCGTATTTACGCCCTGTGGAAGAAAGGAACCGGGCAAAAAGTAAAACGTGCAGCGCCCGGTAATGAAGGACTTGTACTGGATCCATTTTCAGTCACCTCGCTGAACAGGTATCTGGAGAGGTATGACCGGGCTTTCGGCCAGACGAAAGGAACCCGTTTGCGGGCCCAATACCATGACTCCTATGAGTATTATCATGCAAGCTATACCTGGGAGCTGTTTAGTGAATTTCAATCACGCAGAGGATATGACCTGAAACATCATCTGCCAGCGCTGACAGGAGATGGTACCATAGAAGAAATTTCACGTATTAAAGCAGACTACCGGACAACCATGGCAGAATTGCATCTGGAATATATAGACGCATGGACAAGCTGGGCACATAACCATGGTTGGATCACACGCAACGAGGGGCATGGTGCACCTGCAAACCTGCTCGATCTCTATGCTGCCTCCGATATCCCGGAAACGGAGATCTTTGGTGCCACCAAATTTGATATCCCTGGATTGTCACGCAAAAGGGAAAACATCTCAACCGGTGAACCTCCTGATCCGCTGATCCTTCAGTTTGCTTCATCAGCTGCCCATTTGTCAGGCAAGAAGCTGGTTGCTTCCGAAACATGCACCTGGTTAAGAGATCATTTCAAGGCATCACTGGCCCAGGCCAAACCCGAAATCGACCAGCTGTTCCTGGCCGGGATCAACCATATTTTTTACCATGGGAATGCATATTCCCCCAAAGAGGCCGCCTGGCCGGGATGGATGTTTTATGCATCAACCCATTTTGAGCAAAAAAATGCATTCTGGCGGGATCTGCCGGCACTGAACCGGTATGTGGGCAGATGCCAGTCCATACTGCAATCCGGGCAACCTGCCAATGAGATATTACTATATTGGCCAGTGGCAGATATCTGGCATCAGTACAGCAATGAAATCATTAAAACCCTCAATGTGCACTCCATCGACTGGATGACTAACTCATCCTTTGGCAGAGTGGCCGATTGGTTAAAAGAGAAGGGGTATGCATTTGACTACCTGTCCGATCAACAACTACAGCAGATCGAATTCAACAGCGGCAAACTGGAAACAGGTGGGGCTTCCTATCAAACCATTGTCATACCCGCCACAGAACATATGCCCCTGAAGACCTGGGAGAGACTGGAAACCCTGGCCAGGGCCGGTGCTACGATCATTATAGATGGCTCTCTGCCTAAAGATGTCCCCGGATGGTTTGAATTGGAAAAGAGACGAAATCGATTACACACCTCACTTGCAGCATTGAAATTCGAATCTGTTGAGGATAAAATGTTGAAATCGGCAATTGGCGGGGGAGAAATCCTCACCGGCTCCGATAGGGAACAGATGTTAGCATCTGCCGGAGTAGATCCCGAACCCATGGTCCGCCATGGTATAAAGTATATTCGACGTACCCATGCAGAAGGGTATCACTATTTTATCGCAAATCAGTCAGATCAAACTGTGGATGGCTGGGTTCCCATGGCCACTCCTATCCAGTCTGCTGTCATTCTCGATCCCCGTGTTTCAGACAAAAGCGGCTTGGCAGCTGTCCGTCAATATGAGGAGCAATCTGAAATTTATTTACAGCTAGAGCCAGGAGAGTCCTTTATCATCAGGACCTTCACGGACAGAGAAACCACGGGAGAGCCTTGGGTTTACCTGCAAAAAGAGGAAGAGCCATTGGAGATCCAGGGGGAATGGAAAGTTAAGTTTATTGATGGCGGTCCGCTCCTACCCTCGCCATTTAAAACAGACCAACTTGATTCATGGACCAATTTGGGCGATCAGGAGGCAAAACGGTTTGCGGGCACTGCATTGTATACGGTTTCATTTAATCTGCCCGACACTATGTCAGCCGACCATTGGCAGCTTGACCTGGGAGAGGTAAGGGAGAGTGCCAGAATCAGGATCAATGGCCAGAAACTGGGAACCCTGTGGAGTATTCCATTCTCTGTTGAGTTTGATAAATATCTGAAGAGAGAGGAAAACAGCCTTGAGGTGGAAGTAACCAACCTCTCGGCAAACCGCCTGAGAGACCTTGATCAGCAGGGAGTGGAGTGGGAAAAGTACTTTTTTATAGGTGTCAGTTATAGAGATTTTAATGCCTCTACATGGCCGTTGATGGAGTCAGGATTGATGGGCCCGGTCCGGCTCACTCCATTGAAAGTGGTCAATCCACTCAATGATCAGTAAAATGTATATTAAATGTTTCATGAACCAAATCGCAGGTAGAACTGTCTGTTCTTAAATTAATACTTTCGGGCAAAATTATCAGCGTAGATATTAATCTCGGTGTCATCCAGGTGAATCCCGGAACTAATAATTACCCTGTATCTGAAAGTTACAGATTGTCCGGCAGGTATTGTATGGTTCAATTGCTCTTTACCGTTTGTAAAGTCATCCCAACCAAACGGATTGGCTGAAAACAATCCGTACCCACGGGCATGCCAGTAGGTTGGATAAGATGGATTTTTGGGGTGATCACAAATAACCAGAGAGATTTTTTCATCACCGATATTTCCATACAGATCCATCCATTTTGCACGTGTACCCCAGACATCTGAACCCGTATCACCTTCGCTGCTTCGGTAATTTCCGGAAATCCCTTCGTTAGACAGAGCTTCTACCAGTGTAGGCTGGTCGTCTTCACCATACAGGGTAATATCGTCTTCCGAGGGTAGCTCAAGCTGGCGGGCAACACGAATGCCAAACATACCTTCTTTAGTATCAGGCAACGATACTTCTAAGCCTCCTGCTGTTAATGTTGTAATCCTGTCAATAATTCGTGTTGACCCTTCTGCAATAAAATGATATGCAGTTCTTTCTGCCAGGAGTTCCTCCCCTGTTGTATCTGTCCAGCTTTCATAAGTAATAAAGTGCCCTTTGCTACTACCTCCGGTTAATTCATCAACCCTGATATGCCTGATCACCCCTCCATTATCACTCTCTATTCCCAAACCTTCGTGACCGTTGCCCCAGAAATCATTTCCATTCACATTTCCATAGGTTAACCATATTCCTGTATGATGCGCATGGTCAGCCCGTTCACCGATTCTGGGATTTATTGGAAATCCGCGTGTAATTTCGGTGCCAGCTGAAGTTAATACCGGATACAATATTGGTTTGAATACATTATCAGGCCAACAGAAAGAGGTAAATAGCTTTCCGTCGATCATGACATCGATACTGTTATCTGCATTCTTTTCAATAAAATCTATCTGTGGTTTCGTACCACAGGAGAGAGCAAAAAAAGCAGCTATTAATACAATTGAACTTAATGTTTTCATTCGTTTCATTTGCCTATTCATTATAATAATAACAATACATTATACGTCATCCGGAACAATATAGGGTTTCCTGTATCTTCTCTCATTCCTCTCCAGCAAACATATTATCGATCATGCTTACGGTTCTGTCCACCAGTTGTACGACAAATGTTTGTAAAGCTTTGCTCCGTGCCTGCAGATTTGGAGAGCCATCCTAGGAGGAACCAGCTCTTTCTCTTTCTATTTTTTACTCATGACTTATAGTTTTAGTTTAATAAAAATTTACATAAAGGTTCTCAATAAAAATCCTCCATAAAACGGTTCCAGTATGGTTGTATATCTTCGATTTCATCCACTCTTGTGATCATATGGCGCACGTGTGCCGTAAAGGTCTCTCCGGGCTCCAGATCCTTCTGAGGAGGAGCAAGCATATAATCCCTGGCCTGGGTCATTGCATTTACGATAGAAACACATTTTTCCGGTTCCACAAAGATCACATG
>JBDLIX010000098.1:0-19355 GCA_039714655.1 Bacteroidota bacterium | reverse complement strand
AAGAAGATTGAATCCTGGCTGCGCCAGTCTTCTTTCTGAAGAAGATTGAATCCTGGCTGCGCCAGTCTTCTTTCCATGTATGGATTCACAGCAGCGGGAACTGTTGCCGATTCTAACGGCATTCCCTTTTCATTCCACCGGCGATGCCGGCTTATGGAAACCAATGATGCAATAAAAGTAAGAAATATTTTTGAACCGTTACGAAGAAAATCTATTTCGGCGGGGTCCAGCCGTAATAAAATGTATTCTGTTTTGCACATGTACGTCCTACTGATCCGACACCCAGGTAAGGTATAATTTGTAAGCCAGTGAAAGAATGATGGCACCCAGGAAAAGACCAATGAATCCGAAAGCCATAAAACCCCCGATGGCACCCAGGAAAATAACCAGCGTGGGAACATCACTTCCCTTTCCCATAATCATCGGTTTCAGTAAATTATCAATGAGCCCCATCACCATAAAATAGAGCGACCAGAGAGCGGCTGGCAACGGATCCTTAAACGCAAACAGGTAGATGATCATGGGGATATTAAATAGAAGAACCGGAAGTTGTGCAATGGCCATAATCAGGATCAGGATAATCCATACGGCAGCCAGGGGAATATCTGCAAAGATCAATCCCACTCCCATCAATACCGACTGAATAATGGCAACTCCCAGGATTCCGGTTGAAACATTACGAATGGTCACCAGCGATATATTCATAAACTCCTCTCCCCGGTTACCTGCAATTTTTTCAAAAATTTTCTTGCCTGAATCCGATCCTTTTTCGAAAAAGACCAGGAAAATTCCTGCGATAATGATCGAAACTGCAAACTGAATAATCCCCATCCCCGTATTGGCCAGGGCCCCGAACAGCTTCTCAACCCAGGAGGTGATCTGTGGCAAAAATCCCTTCACCATTTCTCCGAAATTTTCCGCCATATTCAACCAGTGATCATAGAGCCACCCACCTATAATTGGCCACTCTGAAACGGTTTCGGGGGGCAAAGGGATCTTCAGATCTCCACCCTGAAAATTGTCAGCCAGGAATTTTACACCATCGATAAGCTGGTTTACCAGCCAGATGCTGGGGATTATAAGCAGTGAAAGAAAGAATAGCGTAATGATCAAGGATGAGAGTTTGTTTCTCTCTCCAAGCCAACCATTTATTTTCTGAAAAAGCGGGAATAGGATGATTGCGGTGATCAAACCCCACATGAGAATACTAATAAATGGATTGAGGATCTTAAAGCAAAGAAAGATTACCAGCAACAATAAACCAATTTTTAGAATCAGATCTATGGCAATTTTCACATAATTGCCCTCCTGCTTTTCGTTCAGATTTATTTTATCGGCCATAACAAGATATTTAAATTATGATCGAATATAGCTAATATACAGTATAGTTAAAGGGATTTTCCTTATTTTAGCATTTCCTTACAAGGATTGGAAATGGACGGAAAAAGCTCCATATCATTTTTACTTCTTGCCTGTTTCTCAGTGTTTCTGGGGCACAACATTGTGCCGCATCACCACCATACTGAGTCTGTAAATTGTGAGCACCATCCAATGCATTGTCACGCATTCAATGGTGTAGACTTTATTAAATACAGTCACTCTGATCTGAAGCAACCGGTAAAGATCATTCCTGCTTTGACACTCTCCGTTTCAAAAATGGTATTGGAACCCCCTTCCATGTTTGAATCCCAACAGTATATCTGTCTGAAACTACCGGATAAAACAACCAGGTTCCGCGGTGCCATTTCCATGAGGGCGCCCCCTGTTTCTGCATAATTTTCCATTCACATTTACTGAAATCAGAACTGGTATACTGATCGTATGCCTGCTTATTAATTCATAAACATCAGATGATTATGTACAAATTTGGAATCGCCATATTAATGGTGTTAGGCTCTGCTTGCGGAAACAGCCCTGATGGTACATCCATGCAACAGGATGATGCCCATCAGCACAGCAATGAGACTACCCAAACCACACTTTTTTCCGAAAGCACAGAATTCTTTATAGAATACGGATCGCTGGAAGCAGGAGAGGAGTCGGAATTCCTGGTTCATGTTACAGATCTTCGAACCTATAAACCCTATTTGTCAGGAAACGTTACCGTTCTTTTAGACGGCGTATCGGTTACTTCGGGTGAGCCCCATGAGCCCGGCATCTTTGAGATACCTTTTACTCCCGGGAAGGGAGGTGAATATGAGGTTGCTTTTACACTCAATTCGGGAGCCATTATGGAATCGGTTAAAGATCATGTACATATTGTCCAGGATCATGATGAACTCCACAACCTTGATGCCACATCCCAAAGCCATACGCATAACAATGATGAAGCAGGTGAAATCTTATTTCTTAAGGAACAAGCCTGGAAAAGTGACTTTATGGTTGAAAGAATCCTGCCTGTTCAATTTGCTGCGATCATCCCTACCAGTGGAGAGATCATGGCTGTGCCCGGTGAGAAGAAGAGTGTTGCTGCCAATAGCCAGGGTATCGTTCACTTTTCCGACAGGAACCTGGTACAGGGTTCCCCGGTTACCAAGGGCCAGCTTCTATTTACACTGAGCAGTGAAACAATGATTGAAAACAATGTGAGTCTTCAATACCAGGAATCTCTGAATCGGTACGAAAATAGCCAAAGTGAATATGAAAGGCATAAGGTCCTGTATGCCCAGGGTGCCATTTCGGAACGTCAGTATATCTCCACAAGATCGAGATTCAGATCAGACAGTCTTCGATTTTATAGTCTGGCTGACAACACTTCGAAAGATGGCTTAAACGTATATGCACCTGTTTCGGGAACCATTCATGAATTAAATGTATGGGAGGGATTGTATATCGAAACCGGCCAAAATCTGGTCACCATCTCTGCCAATAAAAAACTGATGATCAGGACAGATCTGTCACAACAATACTATGCTCAGTTGAGGGATATTGAGACCGCTAATTTCAGACCGGCATACACAGATCAGGTCTATTCAATTGATGATGTCAATGGAAAACTTCTGGCAGCAGGATCTTCTGTGGCCGAAAATGATCACTACCTGCCCATCATTTTTGAAGTTGAAAACGACGGGAGTCTGCTGGAGGGAGCTTATACTGAAGTCTTCCTGAAATCATCCCAAAAGAGCAATGCCCTGGTGGTTCCCATGAGTGCCATCATCGAAGAACAGGGAGAACACTATCTATATGTTCAGGTAACCGGGGAGAGTTACACCAAACGAGCAGTTTCCATTGGGAGAAATGATGGTCAGTATTTTGAGATCACCACCGGTTTGAGCTCCGGAGAACGGGTGATAACCAAAGGTATAATGCTGGTCAAAGCGGTATCAATGGCAACCGGAGTTGAAGATCACGGTCACTCACATTAAATCCCTTAACGATGCTGAACAGAATCATACAATATTCCCTGGATAACAGGATACTTATCATCTTTCTCTCTTTGATGCTGGTTGTGGGCGGATTGTTCACGGTGAGAGAGATGGAAATCGATGTGTTTCCCGATCTTACAGCTCCCACTGTGGTGGTCTTGACTGATGCCCATGGTATGGCAGCTGAAGAGGTCGAAACGCTGGTGACTTTTCCCATTGAATCGTCACTCAACGGAGCTACAGATGTGAGGCGTGTCCGATCAAGTTCATCCTATGGATTCTCCATTGTTTGGGTGGAGTTTAATTGGGACACTGATATATATAGGGCCCGGCAGATTGTGAGTGAAAAACTTCCCACCATCGCAGCCCTGCTCCCAAAGAGCATTGAAGCGCCCATTCTTGCACCTCAAACATCCATCATGGGTGAGATCATGCTGGTATCCCTTACTTCCGATTCTCTTTCCATGTTCGATTTGCGTACCATGGCAGATAAACAGGTGAGACAACGACTCCTCTCGGTCACAGGAGTGGCCCAGGTGGTAGTGATAGGCGGATTACCCAAACAGTATCAGATCCTGGCTGATCCCTATAAGTTGAAATACCATGATGTATCATTGAATGAGCTGACAGCTGCTGCAGAAAATACCAACAGCAACGCCTCTGGAGGATTCATCAATCAATATGGTCAGGAGTATATTGTGAGAGCAACCGGACGCTCAAAGGAGCCTCTGGATATTGGAGCCTCTGTGATCAAGATCAGGAATGAGCATCCCGTAAAGATCCTTGATGTGGCTGAAGTAAAGATCGGTCATCCCGATAAGATCGGGGATGCCTTCCTCGACAGGGAACCTGCCGTTATTCTTACCATATTGAAACAGCCCAACATCAATACCCTTACTCTGACCGAAGAGGTAGACAGGGCACTGGCCGATCTGGATGCATCTTTGCCTGGTGATGTAGAGATCAATTCAGGGATATTCAGACAGGCTGATTTTATAAACACTGCTGTGAGTAACGTATTCCGTGTGCTTCTGGAGGGGGGGCTTTTTGTAATGATCATTCTTTTTCTATTTCTGCTGAATATTCGAACCACATTAATTTCACTGATTGCCATTCCTCTGTCGCTCCTGCTTTCCCTGATTGTCTTAAGAGTGCTGGGGCTCACAATCAACACCATGTCGCTTGGGGGTATGGCCATTGCCATCGGTGCCCTGGTAGACGATGCGATCATTGATGTGGAGAATGTGCTGAAACGTCTGAAACAGAATTACCGAAAACCAAAGGAGCAGCAGCAGGGTCTCCTCCAGGTGATCTACCACGCCTCTGTGGAGATCAGATCCTCCATTGTGCAGGCCACATTGATCATTATCGTTGCATTCATTCCCCTGTTTTTTCTGGCAGGTATGGAAGGACGCATGTTGAAACCGTTGGGAATTACCTTCATCGTTTCATTGGTTGCCTCTCTGCTGATCGCACTCACGCTCACTCCGGTACTTTCCAGTTACATGTTAACTACAAAAAAGCAACTTACAAGGGATGAAAGAGGAGGCAACAGGCTTGTTCAGAATTTGAATGTGTGGTATAAAAAAGCGTTAGATTCTTTGCTGAGACTCAGGCTTCCGGTAATACTCAGCTCCACAGGCCTGTTTGTGCTTGCTTTAATCATGTTTTTCAGATTTGGCAACTCATTTTTACCCGAGTTCAACGAAGGGACCCTCACCATCACAGCAATCACCTATCCGGGTGTTTCTCTTAAAGAGAGCAACAAGATCATGGATCAGATCGATTCTGAACTTCTAATGATCCCGGAAGTACAATATGTCAGTCGCCGGACTGGCCGGGCAGAATTGAATGAACACAGTCATGGCGGATCAAACTCTTCTGAGATCGATGTGCCATACCAACTCTCCAACAGGAAACATGAAGCATTTATGAATGAGGTCAGAGAAAGGCTTACGGGTATCCCTGGTATCAACCTCAACATTGGTCAGCCACTGGGTCACCGCATCGATCACATGTTATCGGGTACCAGGGCAAGTATTGCCATCAAGTTATTTGGTGCCGATCTGGGAACCATGTACCGGCTTGCCAACGATATAAAAGAAAACATTGCCGATATTCCCGGTCTTGTTGATCTGAATGTGGAACAATTGGTGGAGATACCACAGTTGCAGATCCGTCCACGCAGAGAGATGCTGGCCCGGTATGGGATTCCTCAAAACGAACTTTCGCATATTGTGGAAACCGCCATTGCCGGGGAAAAGTATGCCGAGGTATACGATGACAACCTCAACATTGATCTGATTGTAAGATACAATGAACAATTTCGCAACAGCAAAGATGCCATTGGAAATGCACTGATCGATACACATGACGGGAACAGAATCCCTTTGAGTTATGTGGCAGACGTGGTTTCAACCAGCGGACCCAATAGCATCAACAGGGAGAATGTGCAGAGAAAACTGGTCATCTCAGCCAATACTGCAGGCCGTGATCTGGGAAGTGTAGTTTCTGAAATAGAGGAGACAATCACCAGTCAGATCGATCTTCCGGATGGATACAGAATTGAATATGGTGGTCAGTTTAAAAGTGCAAAAAGCGCATCCATCACCCTGCTTATTACCTCCCTGCTTGCCATCCTGGTCATCTTTGTGATTCTTTTTCAGGAATTCAAGAGCAGTAAGCTGGCCGGGGTCATCCTTTTAAACCTCCCTTTGGCCCTGATTGGTGGCGTAGTAGCTATCAAACTAACCTCCCAGGTTATCAGCATTCCCTCCATTATAGGTTTTATTACCCTTTTCGGGATTGCTACCCGAAACGGGATTCTGCTGGTTTCCCGATACCGTCAGTTGCGACAGGAGGGGTGTGAACTGAAAGAGACCATCATTCAGGGATCTGTTGATCGTTTGAATCCGATCCTGATGACTGCGTTGGCATCGGCACTGGCCCTGATCCCCCTTGCACTGGGAGGTGATAAACCAGGAAATGAGATCCAGAGTCCCATGGCTATTGTGATCCTCGGTGGTCTGGTGACATCCACACTGCTTAACCTGATTGTAATTCCTTCGGTCTATTATATACTTGAAAAAAGAGAAAGATGAAGAGACGAATTATATTTTCATGGTTCCTTTTAATGGGAACAGGACTATCTGTAAGCGCACAGTATCCAGAACCAGATACGCTTCTGAAACAGGTTATGGAAAACAACAAAGCGCTTGTGGCTGCAAGGGAATTATACCAGGTGGCCATCCTGGAAGCCGGAACAGGGAATACGCCCCCGGATCCGGAAGTTGAGCTGGGGTATCTGTATGGAAAACCAACCGCTTTGGGAAACAGGTTAGATTTCAGTGTGAGTCAGCAGGTGGACTTTCCCACTGCCTATATTCACAAATCCCGTCTCAGAAAGATAAAAACAACCCAGGCCG
This sequence comes from Bacteroidota bacterium, assembly GCA_039714655.1. Classification (GTDB taxonomy): domain Bacteria; phylum Bacteroidota; class Bacteroidia; order Bacteroidales. The sequence goes on along the minus strand of JBDLIX010000098.1, from coordinate 12,565 downwards.
AGTTGGAGTATGTCATTTCGAGACAGGAGATTTTACTTCAGGCCCATCAGCTCTGGATTGATAGAATACACCTGAATCAGCAGGAGCAATTATTGTTGAAAAGGCTTCATCGGGCAGAGATAATCAACGATCATTTCCGAAAAAAACTAACTTCCGGAGAAGTGGGACAACTGGCATTCAGTCAATCCACCCTGCAACTGGCGGCCCTGCAAAGTGAATATGAACGGGTAGTGGCAGAAATAGGGGACAACCAACTGGCATTGAATGAGATCTCTGGTGGAGGTGAGGTTGAAATCAAAGATACTGTTTTCCCTCTCCCGGTCATGATCATCCCCGATTCCCTGTTACAAGCATACATGCATGGTCCGGATATGCAACTTTACAACCATGAGCTGCAGTTGAAGGAGCAGCAAAAAAGCCTGACCGTCAGTCAAAACCTACCGAAACTTTCAGCAGGATACTATTCCGAATCTATCCTTGATCAGCAGTTCAAAGGATTCCAGGTTGGAGTCACCGTTCCTCTCTGGGAAAATGCCAACCGGATCAAAACGGCCAAATCGGAAGTGATCTTTGCTGAAGCAGATGTGGACCGTTTTACCTATCACCAGAGAAAGGAGATCATGCAAAAACTGCATCAGCTTGAAAGTTTGAAATCCAGGGCCAAGATGCTGGAAGAAGCACTGGACAGAGGAAAAAGTACAGCATTACTGGCACTGGCACTGGAAAACGGAGAGATCTCTCTTTCTGAATATTTCTATGCATCCGATTTCTATTTTCGGAACGAGCAATTGCTGCTCCAATATAAAAGAGACCAGCTGCTAAAGGAGGCGGAATTGATGAAGGTGTACCTGTGAGTCTATAAACTCGGTGTGCTTGTCCTGGTTTTCCTTCAAAAGTTCGCTCCGGGATTTCCCTTTCATTGTTTCTGAGATCGCCATGGGATAGACTTTTCGAAGTTCCCGCTGTAGCTCATCTCCCAGCTTATGGTAGGGCAGATCATATCTCTCCATCGCCAGCTCATTCCGGAATGAATAGACCACGTTATAAATCATATCCACCGTTTCCACATATTGGCCATAAGGGATCTCTTCATCATATTCCAGCGAAATAACATACTTGTTATCGCTGGTACTCTTGATAAATTGCTGCAGCCCCGCTGCCACATTGCGAGGTGTGGAGTTCCTGTCTGTCAGGTCAATGGTGTGAACACTTCCTCCCATCTCTTCAACTACTTCCTTTTCCAGCACTTTGGCATCTTTTGGGGGCAACAACCTGGGGAGTGCCACCGAATGATACAACAGGGGAGAGAGTGCCATATCTCCATGAGGATACCCCCCTTCAGCCACAAGAAACATTGTAGCACCCCGAAGTTCTTGCCTTGCTTTTTCCACTTCAGACATGGGTACACTCCGGTCCACCAAGAACACCCCTGTCGCTTTCCTCATGTCAGGTATGCTAAGTTCGCCCACCACACTATTTACCCGCCAGGAAATCTCTGTAACAGGTACGATCTCTCCATTGAAAGAAAAAATGGTCTTTCCTGCATTATCGAGACCAATTCCGATCCTGTATATCAGGCTCTCTTTCTCCAATAACCTGTACTGGGAAATTTGCGGAAGGTCCAGTTCCATGTTATTCTCTAAAAGAAGTTGATCAAGGGAGTTGCTTGCTTTAGATCTGATGTAATGGCTCTCTTCAGACCATGGATTCCATGAGAAGATCAATTTGTCTCCCGACAAGGAATATTTCGTTGCCCATTGTGACCCGGGACTTTTAAACGCAATCTCACCCTCCTTGATAAGTTGTGCATCATATTGCCTGATCTCTGTACCGTCCACATAGGAAAACTTTCCATCCTCAATATAGATTTTTTCACTAAAGCTGTCATCGGATTGTTTGATCCATAAGCCTGAAAGCTCTTTGATAGGATCAGTTGCAGCGCTGCTTCCCTTAAGTGTAAAATCAGCAAAAAGGAAGAATATAAGTATGGCAAAAGGAGTTACCAGAATGGCTTTCAGCCTGGCGGGCACTCCCGATCTTGTTTTATTCATCATGGCTATTCGTTTTTTTATGGGTTTTAAATTGAAGTTGTTAACTAGCTCTACAGAGTGATACCCGATCACCTGTCTTAGCAACAGCGATTGGTAATCCAACAGCTCAAATCCCCGGTCAATGACCTGTTGGTCAGCAATATATTCATGTGTGGTTTTCAAGGCTTTACGCATTTGCCAGGCAAATGGATTAAACCATTGAAAAACGGCCAGCATATGTACAAAAAGATGATCCATGGTGTGCTTTTGCCTGATGTGGGCCTTCTCATGCTCGAGCACATTGTGTAATTCGGATTCGCTGAAGGATCCGTTGTTGATAAACAAAAAGTGAAAAAAGGAGAAGGGAGAGATCTCCTCTTCTATCTCGACCATCCTGAAACCTTCCTGCCGGGTCACCCTGTTTCGTTTCGCCAGCAGGTAGAGCCGGATCATCAGGTATACCAGTCTGATTAAAAAGTAAATCACTCCACATATATATATGATCAATAAGCTAGTTGAAAAAGAGAAGTTTAGACCGATCCGGAAACCTCCAATACCGGATTCTGAATCTCCTGGATCCTGCAGAACTCCATGAGTCTCCTCTGTAGGAATCGTTCCAACCTCTCCAATACCATTCTCACCAGCACCACCGTGTTTCATGCTATGTCTGATTCCTGGCTCAGTGCCAAAGTCGGCATCGATCATCCGGATCATCTCCTGGTAACTGTTACGGAATTCAGCAATCCTCAAAACAGGATTCTCCAGTGAACTCCCCTGGGGAATAAAAAAACTCAAATGTAACAGGGGTACGACCAAGGTAAGAGCCAGGCTCCCAATCAGGAATACCCTGTTAAAATTGAAATAGGTCTCCTTCCTCAAAAAAAACCAGTACGCCAGGTACAGCAATGAGAGGCAAAGCCCCGTCTCTAGCAGGTATATCATGAAATGCACCATCTCTACAGCCTCTTCTACTTTTTCTTTTTCTTCTTCTTCTTCTTCTTCAGATCTTCCAGCATCTTCAATGCCTCGTCTACTTCATGTACATCCAGGTCTTTCTTCTCCGATAGGAAATTTACCACCTCCTTTAAAGAGTTGCCAAAGTAACTATTCATCAGACGGCCCATCTGCTCACTCCGGTACTCTTTTCTTGAAATAAGTGGAAAATACTGATAGGATCCCCCATAGGATTTAAAGGAGACGATCTCCTTTTTCACCAATACCCTTACGATGGTAGAGATGGTATTGTAAGGAGGTTTTGGATCGGGGAATTGCTCCTGTATATCCTTGATAAATCCACGTTTGAGATCCCACAGTATTTGCATAATCCTCTCTTCAGCTTTGGTCAGTGTACCCATTTGGTTACCTTTTTGTATTACACAATTCAAACATATAACTTATTTTTTAGTTCTCCAAACTTATTATTAAGTTTATTCAACTAATATATAAATTATATAATTTTTAAGCAGCAGTTGCCAGGTTTCTGAACGATTCCTTAAATTTACAGTGAATCAAGCAGTGAACTCCTCTCCTTAAAACCATTATGATGAAAATAAAACACATTCCCGCTTTTGTTGGGCTCCTTCTTATGAGCATGGGGCTGGTTCTGCATGCCCAGGATCCACAACCCGACCAATCCGGACTCTCCGATACCATCAATCTCCACCCGGTTACTATCATCGCCTTACGTCAAACGTTTCAAATTGAAAATCTTGATCTGGACTATATGGATTATATGGCGCATGACGCTGGAGCTTTGTTAAATCAGACCTCTGGAATCAATAGCATTCGGAAAAGCGGCAGTTATGGATTTGATCCGGTATTCAGGGGTTTTAAATATGACCAGCTCAACATAGTGCTAAATGGTGCTCAGTGTGCAACCGCTGCATGTCCCAATCGCATGGATCCGGCTACCAGCCAGATGGCTCCCAATATGATCGACCGCATTGAAATACTGAAGGGCCCGCATGCATTGCGATATGGAGGAGCATTTGGCGGAACTATAAACTTTTTACCTGCTTCTCTTCGATTTTCAGACCACCTCACAAATTACGGAAGATTTTCCGGTGGTTATGACAGCAATGGCAATATCCTTAGAAGTGAAGGATTGGTCGGGCTAAGTGGGAAACGATATGACCTTGGAATATATGCCTCCTGGTCTCAGGGAAATGATTATACAGCAGGAGATGGCAGTACGGTAAAGGCCAGTTTTCAACGGGGAAGTTTTGGTGGAAACTTGGGATTAAAACTATCGGACAACCAGCAACTCAGGTTTTCTGCTACACGAAATTTAGCCCGTGATACAGATTTCCCAACTCTACCCATGGATTTGCGAAAAGATGATACATGGATGTTTAATGCAAGGCATGATATCTCAATCTATGGTGGAAATCTTCATTCCTGGAATACCACTTTGTTCGGTTCATTTGTTCACCATGTAATGGACAACCTGTTAAAACCTCTGGATCCAAGAGCCGTCAACGCCGAAACAGTGGCCAGTACGAACAATTACGGCGGACGTACCGAAGGAGTCTGGAGCTTCAAAAATGGAAAGATGTTTGCTGGTGGGGATATTAAGATCGAAGGGGCACAAGGAATAAGGGATCGGGAATTTTTAATGGGCCCAAATAGTGGTAAGATAGTCTCCGACAATGCATGGCAGAATAGTCAAATTACCAAAACCGGACTCTTTACAGAGTATCGCCATCAAAAACAAAGTATTCAATGGGTATTCTCAGGCAGATTGGAATTGAATATTTCTGATACTTCAGACCCCGAACCTGAGTTCACTGACCTCTATCCTGAAACAGAAGCGTTCCAGATCAATCCCAGCATCAGCATTGGTGCAGTAAAGAAATTGAAAAAGAGCACTTCCATGGGTCTGTGGGTTGGCCGTGCCCAACGAAGTGGCGGGCTTATTGAACGTTTCATCAACTACTTCCCGGTGGGACAGGATCCGTATGAAATGCTGGGAAATCCACAACTTGATCCGGAAGTAAATAATCAGATAGATATTACCTTTCAATGGCACCATTCAAATACTACAGTTAACGTGGATCTGTTTACATCCTACATGCAGGATTTCATTTCATCATCCATCGATGCTACCCTGATCCCCCGGCTTCCAATGAGCCCTGGGGTAAGACAGTTCGTAAATATTGATCATGCATTTAAAACCGGGTTCGAAGTAGCCTGGAGCCAAAAGCTATTTGCGGGTTTGCAACATCAATTCAATATGGCTTACACGTATGCCCAGGATTTGGTACTGGATGAACCTCTTCCTGAAATTGCTCCCCTTGATCTGCGGTACCATCTTATTGGAATTCATCTGAAAAACAGATTGCGCAGTGAAATAGGCCTTCGCCATGTTCTTGAACAATCAAGGATCTCAAATGAGTTTGGTGAAACTGTTACACCGTCATTTACCATCCTTGATGTGAATATTTCATATCAGTTTCACCGGCTATTTGGCATAAAAGCAGGCATTCACAACCTGTTTAACGAGGTCTATTATGAGCATCTGAGTCGTTCGGTGAAAGGCAGTTTACCTCAACCACTATATGCGCCGGGGAGGAACTTTTCTATCTCCTTTAATTTGAATTTCTAATTACTGACAAATAACAATTCGTCTGTCATCGGACCTGGAAATGGCTTCTGTAAATGAATTGATGGATGTGAACTGCGAGCTGCAATAATTGCCACTATGTATTTCCAGGTTTCGGGTCATTTGAATTCCCGTGTCATTATGAATTATACTCAACGAATAGCTTCCAAAATCTGATTCAAGGGAAACATCCTCAGGCAATCGCTCAATATGAAAGTTTTCTGGCATGGCAATAAAGACCGTATCCACATGATGATACCCTATTGGCTTATACAAATTCAGATCCCTCTCTTTCGAAATAGTGTTAAAACTGGTTTGGCTGAAAATATATTCTGGCCTGAAAAAGAGCCGCTTACCCGATTTTGTTGCAAACCTTGAAACTTTCCCTCTTAAGGAAAACCTGGCTTCAGGCAACTCAGAAGTCGTTTCCAACATTGAAAACTTCTCCATGGTAAATCCTTCCAGTGAAAGGTATTTCAACAGGGCATCCCTCTGTTCCTTCTGAGATAATTGCAGTATTCCGGACACATCTCCAAACTCGGCGTTCACAAAATCTGTAGTGACCTCATACAGTGCATCTCCATTTTCTTCGATGTCAATGTTGCTCCTGGATGTTCTTACGTTTTCCGCAGAGCGATAAACAGGCGTCCTGGCCAGCACACCACCCTTTTCGCTAATCAGGAGTGCATATCGATTCGAATTGCCGGTTCCAATGTATCCAAATGGTGCAGTCTGGCTTGTGCACTCCAGCCACACTGTATCCCCATCTACAGGTACACATAAAATGATATGGTTTGTTTGATTGATGCTCGCAAAATCGGGATACTTCAGTTCCCGGGAACGACCATTACCGATTTCAGCATAGTATGATTCTATTCCCACACTTTTTAAAAGGGCCCGTGTATAATTTGACAATGCTTTACAATCACCATAACCCTTTTCGTCCACCTCATAGGCATGAAGAGGTTGGAATCCACCAATACCAAGGGCCACATTGACATATCTCGTTTTACCCTGCATATACTGGTATACTGCCTTCACCTTCTCAAGCTGACCGGGAATAGTATCGGTAAGCCCCTTCATTTTTATCACTGTCTCATCCGGAAGCAAATCCCGCTCTTCGATCAGGCTGTATACCCATTTCCCGTAATCATTCCAGGTTCGAAAACTTCCACTGGTTCCTTCATAGGAAATATCATTGGGTGACAACAAAACCACCGGCATATAGTCAAGATAATGAGGGAGACCCGGTTCAGACTCAATGGCTTTTAAGTTGGCTGCAGACCACTTCAGGGTATGCCCGGGTTCGGAGGTATCCGCCTCAAAGTCAAAATCATGATTCAGTGCCATGTACCGTAAGGCCAGTGCAGCAGGTGTTTTAACCACAAGCTCGGCTCGTTCTGTGGAGAGATCAAACCCTTTCAGTGGCATCCAGGTATCGAAACCAACCATCCCTTTATGCTTCACCGTATATCTATACTCCACAGTATAGGGGTATCCGGATTGTAACGGAGATATGGACTTCACCCGGTTGTCACTAAACAGGGTATAACTGGCATTGGAGGCATAGTCCTTTATATCCTTCTTCTTTATTTGGCCATGAACATTTCCATCAGCGTTATAAACGGTCCCTTTTATCTCTGTCACTTCCGAATTCCGGTCATAACGAATCGATAACCTTGCCGCATGTTTCCCCTGGGCGTTCAGTACGGTTACCACATAGTGAACCTGCTTGTTATAAACTTCCAGGGACTTTCTTTCATAGGTGGTAGAATAATATCTGACAACTGCATCGGAACCTGCAGTCAGGGAATCTGCAATGAGATTCACATTCAGTGGTTCCTGACTGAATCCAGTGAATGTTCCGAAAAAAGCAATGAAAATTAAACTGATCCGTTTCCTCATCTAACTCCTGTCTAATACTACAAGTTCGTTTTGCTTATCAATAATTACCTGATAAAACTGCTTGATGCTCTCATACTCTTCTGGCAGAAACTGACTCTTATTGATTGTCAAGCCAGTGGTAACAAACAGACCATTCCCCGACTCAACCACCTGGAATGTGTACCTGGCACTGTTGTCAGGCATTTTGATAATCATCGGCTTTGGAAGTTCAGAGACAGTATAACCCTCAGGTAATGTGATGAAGATATTCTGTTGGATAGTGTATGGATGATTGAACTCCACAGGGTATTCGCGCTTCTCCAGTTTGAACGGATTGCTGTCCACATATGGATCAAAAACTGGTGCAAAGTATACAATATCTTCAGCATCCTCAGCATAGCTTGTCTGGGTCAGATCATAGTTGATGGTTAAAGCATTGTCAGTGCTATCCAGTCCTTCCACTTGCAAGTTCTCGATCACCACATCCTGGTACTTTTCATCAAGAGACTCCTTATACTCCGGGAGATCGTCATAACTCTTTATTCTCTTTTTATATTGATAAGAGGCATAATCTTTTAAATAGAGCTTTCTGGATCCTGTAATGGTCATGCTATCGGTCAGCGATAAGGCATAGTTGGATGTAAAATGATATGGCCGGTAATCCATTAAACTGATCCATTCCAGATCAGGAGTGCCAATCACCCGTCCTTTATCATTCAAACATCGAACCGGCAGCAAATTGACCAAAGCGTTTTGATCCGTGGCATCCATCAGGTAGAGTTCATCGTCCATCCTGACCAGGGCAATCACATAATTGAAACTGCTCATGGATGGGTGCGACGGGTGGATGATCCCATGCTTCTGGGTACTCAGGACCACAGGGTAGGATTCAAATCCAAGATTCCTGAGGAGTGCTACCAGATTCAGGTTCACATCTGAACTATTTCCGCCTCCATCCTTAAATGTTTTCGAAAGAGAAGCGGATGTATATTTGGTGTAATCACCATTCCATGCAAGCTTCTCCCTGATATAACTATATGCTGAATTCACCAGGGATAATCCGTCAACACCCGAAGCTTTCAGAGCCAATGCCTCCTCTTTAAGAAATTTGTCTTTGGAGAGAGCTGCGCCAAAACTGGCGCTATTCATCAACTTTTTATCCACCTGTTCCCATGTAGTGTTATATGATTTTATGGGCGAGCTTGGAAAGTCAACTTTGCTCAACTCAAACTCAACCATGGTGAGGTAATTTTTATAGGTCCGCAGGTAATCCTCAACAGGAAAAGCGGGTATATTTTTTGCGCTGAAGTGATAGGTATTATCAAAATACTCGGTGGTGGAGGTGTGCTTGTCTATGTTTCCATTTAATTCCGGTTTTCCTGTATAGGTGATGGAAATGGTTTTTCTTTTCTGTGATTCTTTCGTATGTATGGGGAAGTACCCCTTGTGTGTCTGGTTGTAAGTATAATACTCCGGGATATGAGCATAATACTCACTCTGAAGCACAGGAATGGTTGTCTGAAAAGCCCACTCCCTCAAATTAAACATGTAATCTGAAATAATGGTGTATTCCACCTCAATGATTGAACCCGCCTTCACATTGGGCATGGCAAACTTCCTTTGTAACCAATACTTACTGGTCTCTTCCGTATGGACATCTTTTTTACCAAGCTTGGTTTTTATCACCTTCCCATTCTCAAGGGTATAGGTAACTGCTTTTACAAGCCCTATCTTCTCTTCATCCTCATCACGATAGAGTGGAATTTTGATATTGGCCCAGTCGAATCCCTGATTATCCAGGATCTTAATCCTGAAATGCCTCTTGAAGAAGAGTTGAAATCCCTTTTGGGTTCCGGAGTTATCCATTTCTCTGACACTCGTAGTGGCATATTGGAAATAGGAAAAGCCGTAATCGAAAATATAATAGGCATGAGCATTGGAATCAATGGGACAATACTCAGCGCTTAAATGTTCCGGGCTAATTTTTCCAAATTTAGAAGGGGATTTTTGAGAATAACCTGCAACAGTGAACGAAAGAGATAATACAATTCCTGTCAGGTACCTGAAAGATCTGTTCATCATTAGAATGATTTAAATTCGTAAATAATGACGCGAAGGACCCGAATGAGTATCCTCACGTTGAATTCCATGGTATTGCATAAAAACTCGTTAATAATCTGACTGAATTCGTCCAAATTTTAACAACTCTTTAACATTTACTCTTTACGCAAGAATTCAAAATAGGTTGTGCAAAATCGATCTATATAAGGGGTTTTTCACCCTTACTTTTCATCATTGCAGGTAAGGTAATCACAGTAGATCAGTAGAGTAAGATCACACTGTCAGCGCTTTAAGAATATTTTTTACAGTTGAACGGATTTGATAATCGGGATCAAATTGCCGCCAGGTGTTAAATCCTTCTTAGCTTATGGCCTGCAAATCAATTATTTGGAAAAGTAAAATAAATGTCGGAAATTATATAGCATTTTGCATAAACTCAGATTTGCAAATCAGCAAAGGCTATGAAACCTGGCAGTATTTATAATCTGATTCAGGAGCTGAAGCGCAGAAGGGTATTTCGGGGAATAGTTGTATATGGAGCTTCAACTTTGATCTTACTTGAAGCGGCTACAAACCTGGCCAATGTATTTGGTCATGAGTCGGCTCCCCAATGGTTTGTATGGCTTCTTGGAATTGGATTTCTGGGGTCATTATGGTTTTCCTGGATTTACGATATAACCCCCGGCGGAATTAAAAAAACCGAACCGGTATCAGATCAACCCGTTCCTATTCCCCGAAAAGAAGTCAAGCTCTATCAAACAACCACTTTCATAAGTGTTATCATTATTATTGGGTTCCTGACTTACAATATTATTGACGGCGCCAATAAAAAGAAGATCAAACAGCTTGACAAATCTATTGCAGTACTTCCACTACACGATATTACTTTGAATCCATCTCAACTTCTTAATTTTGAGTTTATTGGTCATCAAATTACCTCCTGTTTATTAAAAGTAAAGGACTACAGAGTAATACCATGGGAAAATTGCAGAACCTATCCAAGAAGGGGTAAGCATTATCCTGAAATGGGAGATGACCTTTCTGCATCCCTTCTGGTGGATTGGAAACCATACGAGACTGATGCAGACCGACGTTTGACCGTGCAACTTATCTCTGTAGATAATAATGAATTATTAATGTCGGAAAATTACAAAATAGACGGGGACTGGTCCACAGAGATCTGCAGACACAGCCGAAATATATCCAAAAAGATTACCAGAAAACTAAGAACCTATCTTACCCCTAAGGAGAGGGCTCTTATTAATGAACAACCCGTTTCAGCCCAGGCAAGTTTATTTGCCTCCATTGGAACAGCAATGACACAGGATGCCTGGAGGTTAACTGTTACCGGAAATGTTAATAAAGAGAAGGAGAAGAATGAGCTCATTGATTCCTTGACTTTTAAGCGCGCAATTAATTACTTCACAGATGCCATCAAGGAGGATCCTGCATTTGCAGAGGCTTATGCCAATCGGGCAAAAACCAGGCTTTGGGGGATGAAAGCAGGATTTTTTGATAGCACTGTACTGGATGAAAGCCGGGAAGATATTGAAATGGCATTTCAATTGGATAAGAATCTCCCTGAAGCTCATATTGCGATGGGCTTTTACTACTATTATGCACTAAAGGAATATCGAATGGCTAGCATTTCATTTGAAAAAGCACTTGAAATAAGACCTAACAACAACGAATACTTATTCTATTTGTCGAAAATATATACCACACTTGGGAAATGGCAGGAAGTCCGGGTTTTGACCAATAAGGTATTTGAGTCGAATCCCCAGAATGCCCTTTTCTACACCAATCTCGGAATTTCTTACCTGTATCTGGATGAATTCCCCAAAGCAATACTCTGTCAGGATAGAGCCATCAAATTAATACCTCAATGGTATGGTCCATATATTAATAAAGCGTATTTTCTAATTTACAGGGGGGAAATTGCTGAAGCACGGGCTACCGTTGATGAAGCCGAAAAAAATACAGGAAAGCAATTTTTCCGATTCCTGGCAGAGTTAGACCTGTATGAAGAAAAATATAGCAGTGCCGCAAAACTAATTGAACTAGCTGATGAACAAGAATTTAAGGATATAGGGGAGAGCGATGGAGAAGCCTACCTGATAAAAGCGAAGATCTATAAATATGCCCGCAAATCAGGTCAGGCAAAAGACTATTACAGTTTGGCCGTTGAATACTTTTCTGATCAAATAGCGCACAATCCTGATTACTATTATGCCTATACCAAGCTCGGACTTGCATATGCGGGCATAGGAAAGGATCAGTTAGCCATTGAAAGCGGACAAAAGGCGCTTGAGATAGGTAAGAAGAATTACAGTGCTGTGCGCTTCCCTAATATTCTATACGATATGGCTCAGATATATGCATTAACTGGTACTCTTGAATCCGCACAGAAAACCATCAACGAAATCCTGGATACAAACTCCCAATATACCTCTGCTTTTATTAAGATTGACCCGGACATGAAGAATTTGCTTAATGATCCCGGGATTTAATTCGTTAACACTAAAAACAAGAAATTATGCCACATTATGTATGGGATATGGATTATCAAACATTAATGCCGGAAGTTCCATGTCACAAAGCGAAGGCTATTGTCCATCTTATGAGCGTCTACTTTCGAGCAAACGAAGAAGCCTTGAGACAACTGAAGGAAGACATTCACGCTATTATTGATGGTCCGTAACCGGAAGGCTAAAATGCTTTGAATTGAGAGCAGCTTTATTCAACTGGCTAAAATAATTCTCCATGAATCGTAATTCCGTGGTTTTTATCGCTTTTGAAGAGCGTGAAAACCTGGGGATCGGGTATATGTATGCGGCCCTATCTGAAGCCGGGTATGACGTAAGTATTGTAGATTTCAGAAAAGATAAGGCAGATATATTAAAGGAGCTATTGAAGCTGAATCCAATGGTGGTGGGATTCTCAGTTATTTTTGAAAATCATCTCTATGATTTTCAAGAACTTATTGAAT
>JBDLIX010000097.1:0-19416 GCA_039714655.1 Bacteroidota bacterium | reverse complement strand
TGATGAAATATTCAGCAATAAGAGGATTGATGCTGTTTTTATCGGACCATACGATTTGTCCGGCTCCATGAATATTCCCGGACAGTTTGATCACGGGGAATTCCGGCAGGCACTGAACCTGATCCGTTCCAAAGCAAAAGAGTATAATGTAACCATGGGGATCCATGAAATCAATCCAACAACTGAAAATATCAGGGATTATATCAATGACGGTTACCGCTTTATAGCCTGCGGGATCGATACGCTGTATATCAGGGAAATGTCAGAGAAATTAGTTTCAGCAAAAAAGCAATAAACATGCGCGTATTGTGTACCACATCTTCTTTTAATGCTCCGTTCGCCGAAGGGTTTGAAGTGATTAAAAATCCGTATAAAAGAAAGCTGACTGAAGAGGAAATACTCAATCTTATCACTGACATCAATCCGGATGCAATTGCGGCAGGGGTTGAGCCGCTCACAAGGAGCGTAATGAAACAGGGGAAGAAGCTGAAAGTTATCTCAAGATGTGGTTCCGGGCTTGATTCAGTGGATCTGGCCGCAGCAAAAGATCTGGGAATTCAGGTTTTCAGCACACCCGATGCCCCGGTGATCCCGGTGGCTGAACTAACAGTTTCATTTATACTTTCAGCCTTAAGGAATCTAAATACCCTGGACAGAAAAGTCCGGGATCATAATTGGGAGAAATACCAGGGTGGACTGTTACATGAAAAAAGAGTCGGAATCATTGGGTGTGGAAAGATCGGGACTTATGTTGCAAGGATCCTTGAAGCATTTGGTTGTGAGCTTCTGGGTTACGATATATCGGTTACCAACCATGTGGTTTGTCAAATGACAGATCTTAATACGCTCTTAAAGCAGTCTGATATTATCAGCCTCCATCTACCCATAAACAAAGCCAATTACCATATGATCGGGCAGAAAGCATTTGATCAAATGAAGCAGGGAGTGATCATAATAAATACGGCAAGAGGCGGATTAATTGACGAAGATTTATTGCTGAAAGAACTTGAATCCGGCAAAGTGAAATTTGCTGCCCTGGATGTGTTTGAGGATGAACCCTATGGCGGTGCAATGCTATCATGTAAGGAGAATACCATACTGACACCACATATTGCCTCCAGCGCAAAAGAAGCCCGGAAGAAAATGGAGGAGGAGACAGTCAAGAACCTGGTGAAGGGGCTGGCCACAAAAGGAATAAGCTAATATATTGGCTCTCTGCCCGGAGTCATTTAATGCTTATTTCAGGAAGCGGCTGAACGATCTCGAATGGCTGTGTTGTACCGGCTTTTATGGCCGCTTCGGCTGCGTCAGCAATCGCCACGGCTTCGATCATCTGGTTGATGGGACCTTGCGGCTCTCCTGTTTCGACCATCTTTTTAACCAGCCGTAAAATCTCAGCCGATCCGCGTGGATAATCCCAATCTCCAACACCCTGGCTATGGATTGAGCCCCTGCCCCCGGTACCATAAGCGCTCATATGTATGGTTCCAAACCATGTAGTGCCAACATCACAGTTGATCATTACACCTTTTCCGGGGCGGTTTGGCTGACTGCCCCAGTTCAGATGAATGCTTGTATGACCAGGACTTACCAGTGCCCTGACTGACGCTACATCCGGACCATAAACCGCCAATGCAATTGATATTGTATGAATCAATCCCGCACGGCTGGTTCCTCCACCCTGAATCGTACCGAAATGCACCTTTTCGAGCTCATCCAGGCGATCGGCAAATTCCCGGGTTTCCGGTAAGGTTTGCAGTATGGAAAGCGACATAATGGGAGCATCATTTTCCTCTGCAAGCTCAAGCAGTGCTTCAACATCCTCCATACGATGCGCAAAGGGCTTGTCCACAAAAGTGGCAATTCCCTTTTTCAGTCCTGGAGTGGCAAGTTCCAGGTGATCGTGGCCATCACCATTGCAATCAGCGATAAAGACTAAATCTACATCATCACTGACCTGTTCGTAAGAATCACAAACCTCTGGTGAACTGGAAAATATTTTGGCTGCAAGCTCAGCGGCACTGCGATTCTTATCCCAAACCTTTACGATTTCAAACCCTTCCACAAATGGTGCAGTCATCCTTGCTGGACTGCTGCTGTATGTATACAAATAATAATGCACTTTCCCACGCATCCATGTGTAACTGGATGGTTGACCCGGAGGAACCGGCATACTTAAGAGCAGTGGATCATGTTTCTGCATCTGTGCGCCAAACCACATACCATGTGTATCGCAGCGTATCAGACCCACCCTGATGGGTTTCTCTGCTAATGTTTCTTGTGCAGAAAGTGCAAATGGTAACAAAACCAGGAAAATCAGCATTAGTTTTTTCTGAAGTGTTTTCATAAGAATCTCCTTTTCTATTTCATTTTAGGAATCGGCTTAGCGACCCGGACCGGCACTCCGTTAGCGGATTCCATCGCAATATCTGCTGCATCAGCAATCGCCACGGCTTCGATCATCTGGTTGACGGGCCCCTGCGGTTTGCCTGTCTCCATCATCTTCTTAACCAATCGTAAAATCTCCGCTGCCCCCTTGGGATATTCCCAGCTTCCGACCCCCTGATTATGGATCGCACCTCTGCCTCCGGGGCCAAAAGCGCTCATGTGCATTGAGCCATGCCATGTGCGGCCAATATCACAGTTGATCATGACTCCCTGCTTTGGACGGTCCGGATGATCGCCCCAATCCAGATGAATGCTTGTGTGATTCGGTGTTACTGTTGCCGTGACTGACGCAACATCAGAACCATAAATGGCCAGTGCATAACAGATCGTATGAATCAATCCTGCACGGCTGGTCCCTCCACCCTGTATCGTACCGAAATTCACCTGGTCAAGTTCAGCAAGGCGGCTGGCAAATTCCCGGGTTTCCGGTAAAGTCTGGATAATGGAAAGTGACATAATGGGAGCATCATTTTCCTCTGATAGCTTGAGCAGCGCCTCAACATCGGCCATGCGATGCGCAAAAGGTTTGTCCAGAAATGTGGGCATCCCTTTTTTCAATCCGGGAGTAGCAAGTTCTAAGTGATCGTGGCCATCTCCATTGCAATCATTGATAAACACTAAGTCGACATCATCGCTTACCTCCTCATAAGAATCGCACACTTCAGGTGAACTGTCAAATATTTTAGCTGCGATTTCGGCGACATCGCGATGCTTATCCCAAACTTTAACGATTTCAAAACCATCCACAAAAGGCGCTGTCATATGTGTGGGATTGCCATAATAGGTATAAAAATAATAGTGGTTGCCACCACGCATCCACGTGTATTTGGATGGTTGATCCATGGGAACCGGTAAACTGAAAAGGAGCGGATCATGTTTCTGCATCAGTGGGCCAAACCACATTCCATGCGTATCACATCCTATCAGGCCAACCTTAATAGGTTTCTTAGATTCTTTTTGTGCCATCAGCGTAAATGGCAACAAGACTAGGATAATCAGTGTCAATTTTTTCATTATAATTTATTTTTATTGTTATTTATTCTTTGTTTTTCTGTCAATCATTCTTTCAAGACTCAGAATGTTTAACATCAGATGTCTGGGATGGTGGAAATTCCCGATTCTGGTATATTGTTCTTCAAAAGTGACTTTTCTGTCGGAACCAAGGATCCAGAGGGGGTAGCCATACTGTTTCAATGGGAATTTATCAATGACATAGTCATACATTCTGGTAAACATATCCTTTGCCCATTGATCGCCCGTATGTTCAATCATAAAAAGAGTCCCAATCAATACCTCCTCCTGTGCCCAGAGCACTTTATCCACTTTCCATATATTTTCGTTCACATTGTCAAGTGCACGAAACACACCCCCGTATACATCATCCCATGCAACCTCAACATGCCGTTTAAATCTTTCAGCAACAAGGTTAAGAAGCACTTCATCTTTTCTTCTCTCTGCCTCATATAATAACATCCATAATGTTTCGATGGCATGACCTGTATACACGAACTGAGAAAATGCTCCTTCAGCCCTGGAAAGGTCATGATTCAGCACTTCATTGAAAAGATTGAACTCAGGGTTAAAATGGTAATTCATGATTGCATCCACACATTCATCAGCAATTTTTTCCAGTTCCGGATCCGATCTCTGTTCGAGCATCTGTGTCACCAACCGAATGATCACCATCCAATGACCCAGCACCCTGGGACCTTTGGCGTGTTTAACCTCCAGTGGAGAAATGTTGTGATTAGCGGTTGCGGTCTTGAGGTTATAGGTGCCACCGGGACCGTAAGTCACAACATATCCATAATCAGGCCGGTTATATATTCTCAGGCATTTCAATAATATTTCTTTTGCCTTATCCCAGTACTTTTCCTCTCCTGATGCTTGTGAATACTCAGACAAGCCATTGGCTATAAACAGATCTCCATAAATATTATTGGGAGGATCACCCACCGGTTTGCCTTCTCTTGAAAATGATCCAGTCCATAAATTATCACCCGATGGTTCATTTTTTAAAACGAATTCAACCGACTTTCGTGCAATCTCCAGATATTGCGGATCTTTTTTCAATTTATTGTAGAGGAAAGCGTATACCCATATTCCGCGTCCTTCATACCAGGCTCTTTTGTCCTGCGTGATATTTGTACCATCCCGACCGGTATTGCACATAAACCCGCCATATGTATGGTCAATCACATAATTCTCCATAAAGGGCAAAAAATCATCAAACAGATAAGAACGATACTGTTCCAAAAGTTGTTTCATGGTTTGACCGGCAAGTCTGTCAGTTCCAGCCGCAGAAACATCTTCTGAAATTTTCTTACCATCCTTTGGGTTACAGGCATTTATCCCCATAAGCAGCCCTGATGATGCAAGGGCAGATCCTGTTAAAAAATTTCGTCTTTTCACAAGAATATAATTTAGCTTAATTTAATTTTGGATTTTCATACCAATTAGCCGGGATTTCCAACGACCAAACCTCATTACTTACTTGAGGTCTGGGAAAGCCGCCAGCTACCCAGATTTTATCCTGAAACACGAATGTAGAGTGTTCGTGACGAGCCTTCCAGATTACGTTGGATCTTAACTCTGTCCATTTTGAACCATCTTTGGAATACCAAACGTCACCAAAATTGTCATGACTTTTCGACCAGCCACCGAGGACAAATATCCTGTCACGGTACACTACCGAAGAGAACCAAAGGCGTGGAGCCCAGGGAGCCGATGATGTCACTTCTTCCCAATGGATACCATCATCGGAGCACCAAACATCATTAAATGCCAGGTGATTTGGAACGTAATTCCCGCCTCCGAGAACCCAGATCTTACCATTAAATACTACCGCCTGGTGATATGCACGTGGAGACCATGCCGCACTGCTTGTTACCTGTTCCCAATTCACTCCATCAGTGGAGCACCAAACCTCATTACTGGATGAGTGATCGGGGAGACGCCCGTTATACCATCCTCCCATGAGCCACATTTTATCTTTGAACACCACAGTCATTGCCAGATCGCTGTGTTTCCACCCGGCATCTTGCTGGACAAGATTCCAATCCTTGCCGTCAGTTGTATTCCAGACATCACGGGGACAGGGCTGGTATGAATTGAACCATCCACCTAAGATCCATAAATGGTTCTTGTAGACGAGTTCGCCTTGAGAGTCACGGGGCTGCCACCCAGCGTGATCGGTGACCTTGACCCAGTTTATGTTTTCTTGGGCCTGTAGAGCAGAGGTTGCTACTATTATGAAAATCCCTATACTTATTTTTTTTCCTGTCATATTCCTTTTAGCATTCTTCCCATCCTTTGGGCTACAGGCATTGATCCCCATAAGCAGCTCTTATATTATTTTAAACCCTCAGTCCGTATGTTGACATCCTGAATAGGTGGCAGGGGATTGGTTGGTTTATCAAGATAAAAATAGGAGGTAGTGCTCCAGTCACTCCTGGCTAATGTTTGCAAATCTGCCGGTCCGATTTGAAATGAAACACTCTCTTTGAACCATAAAGGGTCCTGAACATGGTAGCGGTACATGGCCAAAGAGAGATGATCAGCACTGTCTATCTGTACAAATGGTCTTCCGGTAAACCTGGATGCGAAGGGTTTGTATTCCTTTTCCCTTGACCACCATCCTGAACACAAAAAATCATCCAGTGAATAGACATGGAGAAATGGTTGATCATCTTCATGTTTTTTATCCAGATTGACAAATACCGGCCGTGAATACCAGAGCCACTTATCCCTTACTTTTTGTTGGTTCACAGCCATATGGGTTCCCAGGTAGCGGCCTTTTCCTTTGATTTTTGGTAAAACGATAATCCCACTGTCCAAGGGCACATTGTCGGAACGATGCCAGTAGGCATGCAAATACAAACTACTACTTTTTAATTTTTTATATTCTACGTCTACCTCATACCAGATGCGCTGAACTTGTTCCGTATCATTTATAATTTCGATTCTTGCATTTTTACGAAAAGGCATTGGAACCAGCGAATTAAAAACGCAATATTCATTGGATGAATTGAAAAAGTGGTTGTCAATGGCCTGCAGCTTTAACGGTTGACAAAAGAAGTCAGCAATTGGTACCGATACTGCAGGTGTATCACCATCATCCCAATAAATGTTTAATACAAGGGCCCGGCCCAGGTAGTTGTTTTCCTCTTCAGTAGTTGGCAGAAAAGTACACCACAGTCTGTTAATTACTCCTTCGCCATTGATATTGTTTAAGACCGTACTACCCTTGGCAGCTAAGGTGTCAAATTTCCAATGGACTTCTGATCTGTGATTTTCCCGCATCTCATAAAGAGCTGAAACAGAATCCTTTCTATCGCAGGATGCATGTAGTATTAGGAATAGAAGAGTGACAATAAATACATTTTGGCGTCCTAATTCCATTTTTTGCTGCTTTGGTGCTTTCAAGATAGTAATTAACATTTATACTTATATATTTTATATATTCATGGAGACACTCATTAAAGAGAGATATATGAAGAGACTGGAAAATAAGACAGTCATTATCACCGGAAGCACCAGTGGTATTGGTGAGGGTATCGCAAAGCGTTTTGCAAAAGAGGGTGCCAATATTATCATAAGTGGCAGAAATCAGGAGGCAGGTGAACGAGTCTGTAAGGAGATTGAGAAAGAGGGTTCATGTTATTTCGTACAGGGAGATATCACTGATTTTCACACAAATGAGCTACTGGTATCTACTGCCCTCCAGCAGTTTGGCACTCTGGATATCATTATTCCCAGTGCCGGCAAGCTGGGAATTGGGGCAACTGCCGATCTTGCCAAAGAGACCTGGGACCAGACGATAGCCACTAACCTGAACGCCGTTTTCTACCTATGTAATCTCTCTCTGCCTCACATGCACAAGCAGGGTTCCGGCACTATCATTGTCATCAGCTCCATTGCTGCCTATAAATTCTTTCCCAATCACCCTGCATACTGTGCTTCCAAGGCCGGTGTCAACGCTTTTGTTCGTCAGATGGCATTGGATTATGGCCCTCAGGTTCGCGCCAATCTCATTTGCCCTGGTCAGGTGGACACTCCCCTTCTGCATAACTCCGTTAAAGCCTTTGACGACCCGGAGAAGATCATTCAGCAGACAGCAGAAAGAATGCCCATGAAGCGGATCGGTATGCCTGATGATATCGCCGGAGCTGCACTATTTCTTGCCTCTGATGAGGCTGCCTGGATCACCGGGAGTTCCTTTGTTGTGGACGGCGGATCGCTGTTGTTGTGAGAAGAGTTTATTAACTTTTCCCCAACTCCTTGCGATGTGTCCATACCTTTTCGAAGGCCGTGATATATTGCTCGTTTAGTTCAGGCATCTCCCTGGTGAAATAAGCCAATGAGATCCCTCTTTTATCAACCTCTCTTGCTCCTGGAAATTGATCAGCAATTACAGGCAGGTGGTGCCACCATTTTGCTTCGCGGAATATGGGGTCGTTACAAACGAATTGCGAGCTTCCGGCAGTCACAGAAACCCCTTCAGCCTGTAAAGCTTCCACACAGGCATCTCTTGACATGCCCGCTTCAGTTTCGTTCAGGAGAAACCGGTTGGCATGGTAGTAGATGCGATCCACATCGGACCGGTTCTGCTGTTCGTACAGGCCAGGCAGTTTTGTGATGCGGTCGTTGAGCTGGCGGACCTGGGCTTTTAAAACAGCATTCCGTGTGTCCAGTTTTTTCAGTTGACACCTGGCCAATGCAGCAGCCATCGGGTGCATGCGTAGTTTCATTCCGAGCCCGTATTCATATTTACTATACTTGGAATCCTCAAACCTGGATGAAAAATGATAATGTCCTAATATAGCAGCACGTTCGTAATCCTCTTTATTCTTATAGTTTCCCATACCTCCCTCCAGCGCCGGGAGAGGTTTGCTTCCCTGAAAGCTGAAACAAGCCATTCTGCCCCAGGAGCCCATCATTTTACCTTGCATGGAAGCGCCATGTGCGTGGCAAGCATCTTCCAGCAGGATGAGCCCCTTCTCCTTGCAGAAGTCAGCTATGTCATCCATGTCACAAGGCATCCCTAAATAATGAACAGGAAAGAGAGCTTTTGTGTTTTTGGTCAGCTTGCGCCTGGCGTCTTCCACGTCAAAGTTCAGGGTGACAGGATTGATATCGATCATCACAGGGACCAGACCAAAGAATCGCATGGGAGTTATTGTGGCCCAGAATGTGGAGCATGGTACCATAACCTCACTGCCAGCCGGAAGGTCCAGGGCAAAAAACATCGCGGTGATGGCACTTGTCCCGTTATAGTGTGCCTTACAATAGGGCAGGTTAAAATGGTTCTTCCAATCCTCTTCCAGTTCATCAAGAGGTGTATAGCTGGGATTCCTGAGCACTTCCAACACAGCTTTTTCTTCATCCCCCTCATAACGGGGCCAAGTAGTTGCATCATCATGCGATGCAGTCACCGCTTTATCACCACCATTCAAAGCCAGTTTAGCTTCGCTGAGCCCTTTGTTGTACTGACCTTTCCTGGCTGTGGCTGCCATTGCAATGGTTGGAGGTGCTGCCAGAAGAGCGCCGGTCGCCATTCCGGTTGACTTAATAAAAGTTCTCCTTGTTTTGTCTGATTTTAGCTTGTTTTCCTTTTTCATGGTCCGAATCTCTTAGAAATACTAAACTTATAGAATAATATGAATTACACTAACTTGGAATAAGCTTACAAGCTTTTCTTCAATAATTTTCTGAACTTCTTGATGCGATGAAATGTCAGGTAGTTGGCATCATGATAATTACGGGCCCCTCCCCATTGATCGTCATAAGCAGTACGTGATACAAAGATAATATCCCGACCGTCAAATTGCCAGTCAATATACTGGAAACCATGTTTCTCTACATCCGGATGCTGAAGCATAATTTTGTGTACTGTCCAGTTTTTCAAATCCCGCGAACTCTTAAGTACCAGTGTATTTCTCACGCTATGAGCCGCACGGTACGAAAATTCATCTTTTACAAGGTTTGCCAGTGTAAAGTAATGTTCACTTTTTACATCGTACCGGATTGAGAACTTTTTGGCGCCGCCCACAAAATCCATAAAACCAGAAGCCGGATCAAAAGTAACCTCTGAACCATCATTACTGACATGTACCACAGCGGCCATATCACGACCTTTTTCTGAGGTGGCCGCCCTTAGGATGTTAACGATCTTACCTTTTGGGGTGATAACTGCGTTGCCTTCCAACCATCCGCGAAAATTGCCTTCAAGATATGTAGAATCGTAGGGCAGGCCATTGCTGGTTCTCCAGTTGGCCGCATTGAGAAGATCTGCTTCAACAGGGGCGGAAATCACCATGGCACTGAATCGCTTACCCCATGAATTATCAGATGCTTTCGCATTTTCAATAGCACGCCAGAGTCTCCCGTTATGCTCCATAACCGGCATAGGTGCCGTATGGTATTCTCCTTCAAGTAACAATCCGTTATGGCTGTCAGTTGGATTACTCCATGTGGTTCCACCATCTGTTGAACGCCTGATGATAAAGTCACCATAGTGTTTCCAGGTGCCCATGATATATAATGCATTTTGATGCACAAAAAGATTAGACCAGAATTGACCATTGATTTCTGAAATCTTCTCCCACGATTTTCCTTGATCTGTTGATCTGAAAACTGCTGTTAATGCCCTCTCATGTTCGGTAGAACCGGCACCAAAATGATCATGTGAAGCAATATAATCCCCATTGGGTAGTATACAGATACTGGGTGATCCAATGTAAGTTTTGGTTGATGCGGATATATAATCCACAACCACACCCGGTACTTTTTTTGACTGGGCCTGCACATAAACAGAGGTCAACAGAAATACTGCCACAAGCCCTTTAACTATCCGAGACTTTTTCATATTGATTTTTAAAATTGAAGTTTTATATTTTCAGGTTTTCCTGTCTTCAATGATCTGTGTATGGCATCCAGAATGGCCGTGCTTCTCAGGCCCGCTTTTGCATTGACCACCGTTTCCGTATCATTTTTACAGGCATTCACAAACGACCTTACTGAAGAGGGCATGGCTCCAACCCATTCGTCAAATACTTTGTAGTTCAGGAACGTTCTGGGGCAGGTGAATTTCTCTTCAAGAATTGCATCAATAGCCTCATCCTTTCTGTTCACATGGGTGGTTCCCTTGGTGCCGATCACCTCCATAAATGAATCGGGCATATAAGGGCTGGATTCAGGATATATCCAGGCTGATTCGAAGGTTGCAAATTGTCCTTCTTCAAAGGTGACCAGTGAGTGAATACCATCATAAGTATCCATGCCTCTTGCTTTCAGGACCCGCTTGATCCCTTTGGCATACACCTCCACAGGATTGGCGTCAAACCACCAGACCATTAAATCGATGTCATGTGAATTCTGGAACCAGGCCGGGGAGCTATCCTTGGCCCATGAAGCCAACATACTGGTGGGAACTGAAATGGGATTATTTTTCCTGGCAAATCCCATAATCGGGTCCCCAAGCTGGCCTTCATCGATCATTGACCTGATTTTATGATAGGGGGCAAGCCAGCGGTGATTGAAATTAACCTGAAATTTTTTACCTGTTTCCTGAACCACTTTATAGATATCTTCAGCTTCCTCCTGTTTTGTGGTCATTGGTTTTTCCACCAGTACATTGCACCCTGCCCTCATGGCATCAATACATGAGTCCCGGTGATACTGGTCGGGAGTGGCCACATATACTGCATCAAGATCCTCTTTTTCAAGCATATCCTGATAGTTTTTATAGATCGCGGAAACGTTAAATTCTGTAGCCGCTTCTTTCAATGAGGGTTCGGAAATATCTGCCAAAGCAGTTATTTCAACATCTTCGACCAGTTGAAGTATTCTTCCTCCGGCTTTTCCCATAATACCTGTTCCGATAATTCCAAATTTGAATGACATACTATTTCCTCCTTATTGTTAAATATTGTAATAACTAAATTTTAAGGTAAAAATACTCCTTTGATTCCTTTCATTTGTTCCAGATCTGAGAAGAATCCTTTCCATTGTTCAAGCCCGCCTTTATGGGTTATTAATGCCCCGGTATCAATTGCACCTGAATCCAGTAATTGAATTGATTTATCCCAGGAAGAATAGATAGTTGAAAGGTTAAAGGTGAGTTTCGCTGCTTTAAACATTGCGGCATCATAAGGGAATTCAATCTTCTCTTTCCCGGTTAAGCCTATGGCCGTGATCCTGCCCAGTTTCCTGACCAGTTGAAAAGCGGATGCAATACCCGGTGCTGCACCACTTGCCTCAACCACCAGATCGGCTCCCCTGCCGTCGGTTAAGTCCATCACAATTGAAGCCGCATCTTCTCTGTTTACATTGATAACATGATCGATACTGTTTATCTTTCTGGCTGTGGGCAACCTCAATCCCTCATCCCGATCTGTACCGATAATTACCACTTTTGCGGCGCCTCCTGTTTTGGCAGCCATGGCAGCCAGCAGCCCGATGGGGCCGGGGCCTATCACAACCACAAAATCAGATGCATGAAGGGTGCCTCTTTCAAATAGATCTGAGACAGCATTTGCAGTGGGTTCAACCAGTGCTGCTTTTTCAAACGAAAGTGTATCGGGCATTTTATGTAACAACTCCGGATCGGGATATCTCATATACTTTGCAAAACACCCATCAATTCCCCAGCCGGGAGATCTTTTTTCCGGACATATCTGTCGGTTGCCGGTCCGGCACAACCAGCATTTCCCACAAGCAAGTGTATGGGGTTCTCCAACTACTCTGTCGCCTGTTTTCCAGTCTTTTACCTTTTTCCCGGTTTTCGCAATAGTCCCTGAGAATTCATGGCCCAGGATCACCGGAGGCCAGTAAGGAAAGTTATCGTTATAGATATGAAGGTCGGTTCCACAAATTCCTGCGGCTTTCACTTCAATCAGCACTTCATTGTCCCCGATTTCAGGAACAGGAACTTCCCGGAGTTCGACCAGGCCTTTTCCTTTTGCTGTTTTTACAAGGGCCTGCATGGTTTTTGTCATACTCATCATAGTTTAATTGGAATCATTGCACCACTGGTTAAGAAAATTAAGGACAACTTCTGTTGCCTGTTGGATCTGTTTTACTTCGATACGTTCTTCACTTGAATGTGCACTTGCCAGGTCTCCCGGACCAAAAACAACGGTGGGGATATTCAACAACTTACTGTAAAACCAACCATCACAGGAGGCCACCATGGCATCATTTTGCGGTTTGATTCCAGCCTGAGAGCAAGCTTCAGACAACACAGTAACCAGAGGATGGTCTACCTCCAGGGTATGGGCCTCGTGGCGGTAACTGAATTCAAGTTTGAAATTATCGCGTAGCTCTTCACCGCCCTCTTGCACTATTTCGGCCTCCATCTCCTGCATAACTTCAAAACGGGTCTTATTGGGCAGCAACCCTAACACACCTTCCAGCACAGCCTGATCGGGGTTGGATGCCGGCCAGTTTCCCGCCTGCAGTTTCCCAAAAGTGATGGGCATGGGATTTTCATATGCATCAAACAGCGGGATGCCTTTTGATTCAGCCAGCAGTTTCAAATGATAGTTTTCCAAAATTTGCATCACCCGGACTGCCATTTTTAAGGCGCTGGCAGATTTTCCCGAAAAACCACTGTGGCCGGCTTTTCCAAAACAGGTGACTTTAAACCATACAGCCCCCCTGACCGATGAAAAGATCTTCAGGTTGCTTGATTCCAGGACAATCACTGCATCGGCTTTATCTCCGCTTCGAATAGCCGCCAGGGTGCCATTGCCGCCATTCTCTTCCTCCACCACAATATGAAAAATGATATCTCCTTTGAATTTCAGTTTCTTCTCCTTAATCATTTGTAACAATAGGAAGAAGACGGCAATTTGCCCCTTATCATCACTTGCTCCCC
The DNA here is from genome assembly GCA_039714655.1 of Bacteroidota bacterium. GTDB lineage: Bacteria > Bacteroidota > Bacteroidia > Bacteroidales. Next base: position 6,089 of record JBDLIX010000097.1, on the reverse strand, counting down.
TGCCATAGACAAACCCATCTTCTTGATAGGGAATAAACTGATCCCGCTCCTTTGAGGATGCCGGTACAACATCCGCATGGGCATTCAGAATAATTGATTTACCTGATTCTGTACCTCTTATCTTTAGCCTCAAATAGTGCCTTCCGTTATATTTTATATCCTGAATAGGAGAGGAGTATTCAGGATCATTTAACAGATCATCGGATAGAGGAACAAGTTTCACTTCATCTGCAAGCGGCTGGAATTCTTTATAAAGAAACTGTATAAGATCCTCTTCCTGTCCGCTTAAGGAGGGGAACCGGATCATCTGTTCTAAAAAATCAACAGCCTCAGATAAATAATCCTTAATTTCTGTGTTACTCATTTTCAATCTCCGTTAAAACTTTATCCATGATAGCAACGCCCATTTCCGCTTCCTTCTCAGTGATCAGCAGAGGAGGTGCCATACGAATGACATTTCCGTGTAAACCAACCCTGCCCAGTAACATTCCATACTCTCCGCATTTATAAATCAGTTTTTGGGTGAGCTCAGGTGAAGGCTTTTTCGACTCCGGTTCTTCAATGATTTCCAGGCCAATCACCAAACCTTTTCCCCGCACATCTCCCAACAGAGGATGCTTTTCCTGGAGCTCTTTTAACCGTTTGAACAGATACTCGCCGACTTTCAATGCATTTTGCGGTAATTTTTCATCTTCCAGGACATCGAGTACTGCCCATGAAGCTGCACTGGCCAGGGGATTACCGCCTGTTGTACTGGACATTTCACCCCGGTTCATGCAATCGAATATTTTTGCCTCACCCACCAGGGCTGAAGCAGGCATCCCACTTCCAAAGCCTTTCCCCAGACAGAGCATATTGGGTTCAATACCTTCCCATTCAATCATAAACATCTTGCCGGTTCTCCCAAAGGAGGATTGCACCTCATCAACAATAAACAGCAATCCCCGTTCTTTGGTCCACTTCTCAAGTGCTTTAAGCCATCCTTCCGGTGGGAAAATAAATCCGGCACCACCCTGGTAAGGTTCGGTAATAACAGCTCCCATATCCCCTGAAGATGATGAGTCAATAATCCGGTCCAGTTGTTTAATACAGTAGAAATCACAATCAGGATATTTTTTGTCATACATGCAACGGTAACAATTGGCATAGGGTGCCATGATCCCACCAGGAACCGAAGGGCCAAACTTAAAACGCGTACCCTTGCTTCCGGCCACACCCATAGGGCCATAAGTCCGGCCATGAAATCCTCCATAAAAAGAGAGAATCTCGTGCTTCCCGGAGTATCGCCTTGCAATTCGTAGCGCAGCTTCCGTAGCTTCAGCCCCGGTTGTTAAAAGAAATACTTTATCGAGATTGGATGGAAAAAGGTTGATGATTCGCTGTGACAGGTTCACCCGTTCCGGGGTTGGAAATGAATAACAATTCATAAGCCTTTCAGCCTGTTTCTGTATTGCTTCCACGTGATGCGGGTGGGAATGCCCCAGATTGGTTACCAGCACACCGGAAGTAAAATCAATATACTCATTTCCATCTACGTCCGTTACCCAGACTCCCTCCCCATGATCCCACACCACCGGTAGCTGATCTGCCATACAAGGGGGTTCATGCTTCTCTGATATTTTCAACAATTCAGCAGATTTTGGACCGGGGATATTACGTTTTTTAAGTTCTGTTTTCATAAATTCTCTCTTGATTTCTAATTATTTAAACTGGAAAGAGTACAAGTCTGCATCTTTTAAAACAAAGCGTAATCTGATGGTTTTACCTTCTAACGATGACAAAGTACTGCCACTTTCCCATTTCACAACACGTTCTATTGTATCACCGAAAACAGGTGGACAATCACTTATTGAATAGCCGGGGAACGGAATACCATTTATATCCTGTATTTCAACAGTTATATCTCCTGCCGCCGAAGAAGCAAAATTCAGGATAAGTCTCTCACCTTTAAAAATGAGAGGTTTTGTGATAAGTTCGCCCCCGCTCATAGGTGCATTGACCGAAACAAAGCCATCCATACGCAGTGTATAACGTCTAAGATCACAACTGGTACCTGTCCAGTAATTTTCAACTGCATAAAGAGATAGTTCGTTAGGGGCGCCTTCAAGGGCAGACTTTGTTTCAACAACGGACCAGGCAATATATTGCTGACCATAATTCCATGTTCCTTTCCGCTCACTGCCTGGCCTCATAAAGGCTTCATTCCATCTTTTAAAAGTTACACCATCACGACTAACCATAAACAGACTTTCTGTTAATGCAGTACCATAACGTTCCGATATACTGGAACGCCATTCACGATGCTCACCTTCAGGAAGAGCCTTCATTGACTCCGACCAACCCCGGTCTATATATCGGACCGGAAACCCTATTAAAAGATGGGGTGCGCGGTAATAAGGTTTTATTTGATTGGTGTATAGATGCTCCTTCGGGGAATCCACATATTGAAGATCTGATGGTTCACTCCAATTGATAAAGTCTTTTGATGTAGCTGTACGAATGCCTCTTACACCCTGGTAGAGAGAGGAGTCACTCTCCTCATCAAAATATCGCCAATAGGCTCTGTATTCGCTTCTTTCTTTATCCCAAAAGGCTAAATTTTGCGAATCAAATGCCCCATCAGTAATAATGGGAGCTTTACTAATAGCTTTCCAATGAATTCCATCCGGTGACTTAAACGGGATGAGACCCCTTTCCCCTTGTGATCGTAAGATAGCTTTATACAAAGCATCCGGTTCTACATCGGGATTTTCATCTTTGAACACTGCAGGATGTCCTCCATCAGCATTTGCCCCATCCATCAATCCCCTGATGAATACGATATTATTCTCTTTCGAACCTTGAAACTCATATAACCCAAGGTCCGGTTTTTGCCAATGGATACCATTGTCACTTTCAGCATAACAGCAATAGATAGAATGTGTGGGAGTTTTGCTGGCAACTTCAATTTGCCATGCTTTATAATACATTTTAAAAAGATCCCCATCCCGGAATATACTGTGATAGCCACTACCATTCCCCTCCCAGGGATCATCATGCGTGACAACTATCTCTTTTGGTTCAGGATGATGTAGGCGAAGCTCGGCCTTTCCAATTAAATCTTCTATTAAGGTTTCATCAATAAACAATTCCAGCCGTGAGCCAATTTCAATAGGCCTGTCAGGAGTTTCCTGGGCATAAAAATCGTTGCACACAAATCCTAATAAAACTACAGCTGAATAAATGAAATACTTCATTATACTTTCTTAGATCGTAACCACAGGAATCCACCCAATAAAAACAAGGCAGAGCCCAGTATCATATCCAGTTTAAACGCTTGGGCATTATGATAAACAAACAGAACAAGGAGTGAAATTGCAGCGAATATAATCCCAAAAACGGCCAGTGTAAAACCAATAATCTTAAAAGGGGAGAGCGAGCTCTCTTTCGCCGTAGTTTCCAATTGAAATGGTTTTTTCAAATCATTGAAAAAGGAGTTTACTTTATCCTCTTCTGCCCGGGGGGTTGGTTTTGTCATTGTACCAACCCACATTCCAAGAATAGTAGCCAGTACATTCAGAACTGTTGCAATGGAGTTCCAACCGCTCCTTAACCAAAACTCCAGATTGGGATCAACCGCCATCTGTTCGGAATACTTACCGACCAGAATAAAATTAGCCACGATGAGTATGATACCAACAGTAGCACCGGAAATTACTCCCCAGATGACCCCACGTGCGTTGAATTTTTTGAACAACAACCCAAAGATTAACGGGATCATAATCGGGGGACCGAAAGCTGCAAAAATGCGGAACATAATATCCATCAGGGTTAATCCTCTGAAAAAGCTTAAAAGAATCGCAAGCAGAATCGTTATCGTGCCGATAATTACTGTGGCAATACGTCCAATAACCACCTCTTTTTTCTCTGAGATGTCAGGGTTAATTTTCTTTTTATAAAAATCACGTGTGATGATCCCTGAAAGCGTATTAAACTCCGAGCCCAGGGTTGACATGGTTGCACTTAAGAGGGCTACCAGTATGAAACCCATCATACCCACAGGAAGAATTTTCAGACTTATTGCTGCGTACACTTCTTTAGCATCTGCCAGGTCAGGAAGGATGATGCGGGCAGCGATACCGGGAAAGAAAAAAATGGGTGGAGCAATAAACATTAAAGTAGCGATCAGATAAACCATTTTCCTTGCATCTTTCTCACTGCGAACAGTATTATATTTCTGCACCAGAGACCAGCTGGCATTGTAGGTAAGTAAAGTGATAAGAAAGACAGTAAAAATGAGGTATGACCACCCATAGGGCTCTCTAACCGGATTCAGAAATTCATCCGGAAGTTTGGAAAGAAATGTGCCAAAACTTCCAAAATCGGCGATTACTACCTGATATGTAAGAATAAAAAGGAATATCACAGCGGTAGCCAATATGATTGCCTGTACAAAATCTGTAACAATCACTGTCATCTGACCGCCAAGAAATGAGTAGGCAATCATAATGATACCCACAATGACCATGAAGTGTATCACGGTGATACCTGAGCCCCGAAGGGCTACCGCCATAACAATGGCAGTAGAGAATATTTTTAAAGCATTATCAAACATTCTTAAGGGAAAACCGGTCCACACAAAAAGCTGGTGAACGGTGCTGTTATATCGTCTTTCCATAAAGCCCAGCGGTGTAATCACCCTGGCCCGACGCCAGAGATGCGCTGTAAAATAGCCGCCTAATAAAATACATACCGGTCCGACCCAGGAAATTACAATTCCAACGATGCCATATTTATAAGATATCTCACTATAGATTACAAATAGCAGGGTACTGAATGATGCCATAAAAAATGAAGTTCCGGCGAGCCACCAGGGCATCACATTGCCAGCCGCAAAATAGTCTTTGGCTTTTTTAATATAGCGTTTGAAATAGTAACCTATGAATACAATTAAAATGAAATAGGCGACTATGACTAAATAATCTGGTAATTGAATTCCTTTTAGCTCTTCCATTATACTATCATTATATTTTATACCGGAGTTTAAAAATTAATCATACGCTGAGCGTTGGCACTGAAAATATTTACACGGTCCTGATGGGATATATCAGCCAGCCCGATCCTGCCTATCTGGGGTCTCGGATCTAAAAAGGGATTGTCAGTCCCGAAAATAACTCTTTCGGAGCCGATTTCTGAAACAAAAAACTCGATTTGTCTTGCAGGGGTCATTGAAAGTGTGGTATCAAGAAGAATGTTTTCACTCTCCTTAGCAAGCTCCACCGCATGATAACTTCCATGGGGACCCCCCGAATGCCCCATAATCCATTGTATCTCAGGATAGTCTTTAGCAAGCTCCGCGAAAATATCCTGGTTCCCATATGGGTCCTGATCAAGCCAGGTATGAACCAGCACTACAAGTTTACGGTCTGAAGCAAATTCAAAAATATTTTTCATTCGCTTATCCTTCATGTTGCATGATGTATAAAATGGATGAACCTTCATCATTTTCACATCTTTCTCTTCAGAGAAGCAACGTTGCAGTTCATCCAAAGAGAGCTCAGGATAATGTCCATTGACCATACAGGCTCCGTATATCCTTCCCCTGTAGGTACGAATAGCTTCCAGCATGGTATTGTTGCCAAGAACGATATCGGCATCAATTCCAATTGTGGTAGAAACCACAGTTTTATCTATCCCGCAGAGATCCATCGCTTTAATCATACTTGCCGGATCATTTGCCGGAATGTGCATAATTCGGGCAGGACCGAGATGTGCATGCAGATCAATGATTTCAATATCGGTCAGCGGAATCCCGCTATGTATCTGATCAAAGTATGTGCTCATTTCCATGCGGATTTTAAAAGATTACGAAGATTTCCACCAGCTATAGCCTGTTTGGCTTCCTGATCAATATCTGCATAGGTGAGAAGGGCCACTGCTGCTGTACCTGAATATTGTGGCATATTTGTGCCAAATAAGAGATGGCGTGGTCCGAACCGCTCCACCATATCTTCAATGGTTCCGGCACCCATAAACCGTGACAATTCAATAAAAAGGTTTTTATATTTCTCAAGTAAGGGATATATATAACGATTGTACCGATAGTTGCA
>JBDLIX010000096.1:0-19455 GCA_039714655.1 Bacteroidota bacterium | reverse complement strand
ATCGGTTTTGACACCGGGTATTTTGCCAAATGTCTTACCAATCCTCTTTTTTTGCCAGAGACTAAGTTGACCAGACAGGAATTCGGGGATGTGCGAAACTTTCCGGAAGAGCTCCTGGAGGGAGTGGATGGCATTGTGTACCTGGCGGCCATATCCAATGATCCCATGGGAAATAAGTATGAGGAAATTACCATGGATGTGAACTACCGGGCGGCTGTTCAGCTGGCCGGGAAAGCCAAACAGAAGGGTGTGGGCTCTTTTGTATTTGCTTCCAGTTGCAGCATGTATGGAGAAGCAGACGACCTGGCCAAGGTGGAAACAGATCAATTGAATCCACTTACTGCTTATGCGCGCTCCAAGGTATATGCCGAAAGAGAGCTGGAACCCCTGGCAGATGCGGACTTTACCATCACATCTCTCAGGTTTGCTACTGCATGTGGATTTAGTTACAGGTTAAGGCTGGACCTGGTATTGAATGATTTTCTTGCTGGTGCAGTTACTTCCAACGAACTTAGCATTTTAAGCGACGGAACCCCGTGGAGACCCCTGATCAATGTACTGGATATGGCCAGGGCCATTGACTGGGCCATTGCAAGGAAGAAGGATAATGGAGGAGAATTCCTGGCAGTGAATACCGGAAGCAATGTATGGAATTACCAGGTAAAGGAATTGGCCGATGCTGTGGCTGAGGTTGTTTCAGGTGTAAAGGTTTCGGTGAATCCGGATGCGCCCCCTGATAAACGGTCTTATAAGGTTAATTTCGATTTATTTAAGAAGCTTGCCCCTGATCATCAACCGGTCCATGATCTGAAATCTACCATTCAGGCACTGTATGATAACCTGTCGGAAATGGGATTTGATGATGTGAATTACCGCGAATCGCATTTAACCAGGCTGAGTGTTCTAAATGTGCTCCAGGAGAAGAATTATCTGAATAGCAATCTGGAATGGGGCTGGTAAAACTTATTAAAAGAAAAAAAAATGATTTTTACAGAAACCCCTCTTAAGGGAGCCTACGTGATCGAAATAAAAAAGCTGGAAGATGAGCGGGGATTTTTCGGCCGTTCCTGGTGTGCCAATGAAATGGCCGAATACGGATTGAAAAACAATTTATGCCAGGGGAATACCTCCTTCAGTAAAACGAAGGGAACCCTGAGAGGCATGCATTTTCAACATGATCCCTACCAGGAAACCAAACTGATCCGATGCACCAGGGGATCCATATTTGATGTGATCATTGATCTCAGAAAAGATTCGCCCACTTATACACGGTGGTTTGGTGTTGAACTGACCCAGGATAACTACAAAATGCTCTATGTTCCTGAAGATTTCGGACATGGATTTGTTACCATGGAGGAAGACTGTGAAGTGACCTACCTGGTAACCCAGTTCTACACACCGGGAGCTGAAGGAGGGATACGATGGAACGATCCGGCATTCAAAATTGAATGGCCCCTGGAACCGCTTGTGGTATCAGATAAGGACCAAGCCCATCCGGATTATAAAATTTAATTGAACGAAAACTTTTTAAAAAGCAATTATGATTATTGTTGATTCAGCACTTAAAAAAAGGAAAGAGGAGAATAATCCCGTGAGGGTTGGCATGATCGGTGCCGGTTTTATGGGCCGGGGAATAGCCCTGCAAATTTGTAACTCGGTGCCGGGAATGGAACTGGTGGCCATTGCCAACCGTACGCTGGAGGGTGCAGCAAGGGCCTACAGGGAAGCAGGGGTGGATGATTCCAAGGAGGTGAATGATGTGAATTCGCTGGTAGATAACATCAGGGCCGGAAAGTACAGTATTACTTCAAATCCGGCACTAATCAGTGAAGCAGAAGGAATTGACGCCATTATTGAAGTTACCGGGACTATTGAGTATTCCTTACCTTTTGTTCTGAAGGCAATGGATCACAAGAAGCATGTGATCCTGATGAATGCAGAGCTTGATGGTACTTTGGGGCCCATCCTGAAAGTTTATGCCGACAAGGCCGGGGTGGTGATTACCAATGCAGACGGAGATCAGCCGGGAGTGGAAATGAACCTGTTTCGCTTTGTTCAATCCATCGGTGTAAAACCGGTATTATGTGGCAATATCAAGGGACTTCACGATCCCTACAGGAATCCGACCACCCAGGAAGGATTTGCTAAGAAATGGGGACAACAGCCTTCCATGGTAACCTCATTTGCAGATGGTACCAAGATATCCTTTGAACAGGCGATCGTAGCAAATGGTACAGGCATGGAAGTGGCTAAGCGGGGAATGTATGGACCTACCGTGGAATCTGGCACATCTTTAAAAAATTGTGTAAATGAGCTTTATCCCCTGGACAGCCTTCTTAACGGGCCCGGAATTGTGGATTATGTGGTGGGCGCAGAACCCGGACCAGGGGTATTTGTCCTTGGGACACACGATCATCCCAGACAGCAACACTATCTGAACCTTTACAAACTGGGTGAGGGCCCCCTGTATTTGTTTTACACACCTTATCATCTTTGTCATTTTGAAGTTCCTATAACCGTGGCCAGGGCTGTTTTATTTCATGATGCGGCACTGACACCTGTTGGAGCACCAAAAGTGGATGTGGTGGCCTCCGCTAAAATCGATCTGAAGCAGGGAGAGGTCATAGATGGCCTTGGACACTATATGACTTATGGCCTCTGTGAAAACTCAGGTACTACTTTAAAGGAGAGCCTGTTACCCATTGGACTGGCAGAAGGATGTACTCTGAAAAATGACATTCCCAAGGACCAGGTTCTTACCCGGGATGATGTGATCTTTCCGGAGGACCGCTTATGCGACCGCCTGAGGAAGGAACAGGATGATTTCTTTAATCAAAGATGAAAAGTACTTCATCCTGAAGGTCCATTCATTCGTCAAACAGCAAAAAGGTAAAATCTGCTATTAAAGGAGTCGGCTATTGCATAACTGCCTGTCTGTAAAGCTATGGGCAGTATTCGTAAAATTGATTTTCACGATTCTAAGATTTGAAATAATTTGCAACCGTTTTTGATGTATTATAGTCGCTTTTATAGCGAACTTTTTAGCCTGAAGTCCGTATAACATCACATGTTCAGGTTAATTACACGTTGAATTTATTTAAATAAAACCATATAAATATGAAAAAGAAATACAGTTTTTTAGTTTTAATTGTTCTCTTTGGTTTGGCAATTAATCCTGTTCCGGTAAGTAGTCAGAGTTGCGATAACCTGGTTTCTTACTGGAGAATGGAAGAAAATGGTGGCAATACCTTTACTGATATTATAGGTGGCCATGATGCAATGGGGGTAACCTCATCGCCCGTCAGGGATGCAGGAAAAGTTGGGAAGGCTCAGTCGTTCAACGGCACTTCCGATTTTCTGCAGATCTCTGATCATACTGATTTTGACTGGTCAGGTACCCAGGACTTTAGCCTTGAAATGTGGGTGAAGTTGAAAAGCATTTCATCGGTTGATAACATGATTTTCCTCGGAAGGGATGAATTTCCCGGGAGTATTCACTGGTGGCTGGGAGCTGAAAAGAATACAGGCAGGGTCGTATTTAACCTGATTGATTCCGAGGGAACCAATAATATCTCCTACGGACCTAATCTGGCTATTGGTACCTGGTATCACCTGGTGGTAGTAAGGAACGCAGCCACAGGCACCACCCTGTTTTATGTGAATAACACAGAGGTGGATAATGATGTGGTTAACTATTCATCCGGTAGTTTTGGTACCGATGCTCCTATCGACCTTGGATTCTTATCTTACAATAACGTGATGACACGGTTTTTTGCACCGGCTGTTATTGACGAAGTAGCTATTTATAATAGTGCTTTATCAGCCGATGATATTGACATTCATTATAACAATGGTGTTTTTGGAATCGGATACTGTGAGGACTATAATCCTTACTTCTTGTCTATTCCTGACACGCTTGGTGTAGTTGGGGAGACCTTTACTTATGAAGCATATGCCACCGGACTGCCTACCCTGGCTTATAACCTGGTTTCGGGACCCGGAAGCATAAATCCAACTACAGGGGTTCTTACCTGGACACCAACCAGTGTTTTTGAGAGTGGAGCCAGCTTCATCATTTCAGCAACAAATTCACAAGGTACTGTAAACCAGAGCTTCAAAGTGTACCTGGCTGATGCACCCAGCTGTCCGGCTGGAGTGCAGAACATGTACAAATTTGATGATTCCGGCAATCCCTACAAGGACTTCATGGGCAATAACGATGGAGAAGCATTGAATACACCCACTCCTGTTTCCGGGAAATTCAACGGAGCACTTCAATTTGATGGGGTCGATGATGGCATGAACCTGCCTGATAACGATAGCTATGATTTCAGAAAAGATGCTAGTTTCTCATTCGAATTCTGGCTCAAAACTGCCGGTAGTGAAAGTAATATGGTTTGTATGGGACGGCAGGGAACCTTTACAGATACGGATACCAGTGATCTGCATATGTGGGTAGGTGTCGTAAAAAATACCGGAAATGTGGCATTCTATCTAAGGGATGCCAAAGGCAATGAACCAAGTCCCAACGGACAGATCCAGGGAGGTGATGTTAGTGATAACAACTGGCACTATGTAGTGGCAGTGAGAGATGGGGTAAGCCACAAAAACTATTTATATGTGGATGGAAGCGAGGTGGCTGTTTCCGAGACTTTCACTTATTCAAACAGTTTTGGAACTTTCCCCGGGGATCCATTCAACATTGGATTCCTTTCCAGGCCCAATGGCAATCCGGATTATTTCTTCAATGGAACCATGGATGAAGTGGCTATTTATACAAAGGCCCTTTCAGCCACCGAGGTTTCAAACAATTTTCTGAAGTCATTTGCCGGTGACTGGCACTGCGAGCCCGGTAATTATGCTCCGCTGTTTGTATCGGATCCTGTAGAGGATGCCATGGAAGCTGAACCCTATACCTACGATATTGTCACCAATGATATCGATGAAGGAGATTTGCTTACGCTTTCAGTTCCCACCAAACCAGACTGGTTGACATTTACAGATCAGGGTGCAGGTAAAGGAAACTTATCCGGAACTCCAGGCAATGCTGATGTTGGACCTCAGGTTGTGGTAATTACTGTATCTGATGGCAAAACACCCATTAACCAGGAGTTTACTATAGATGTTGTAAATAAGAACGATCCCCCGGAAATTACTTCCACCCCGGTACTGACCGTGGATGAGGATGCCCTTTACAGCTATACGGTAGTAGCAACAGATCCGGATATAAATGATGTTCTGAGCTATACTGCGACAACCATCCCGGCCTGGCTGACCCTGGATCCAACAACCCATGAACTTTCGGGTACACCTTTGAATGGAGATGTGGGTGATCATGATGTGGTCATTGTGGTATCGGATGGACTGGTAGATGTAGAGGATGTGTTTACCATAACTGTGAGCAATGTAAATGACGTTCCCGTTATCTCTGGTCAGAGGGATCTGGCTACTGATGAAGACAATGGCTTCATCCTGGCAATCACCGATCTAACCGTAATTGATGAGGATAACGATCCCTCTGAGCTTACCCTGGTGGTCGAGAACGGGATCAACTACACATTTGCCGGTACAGTGATTACTCCCGCTGAAAACTTCAATGGGCTTCTGATTGTCAATGTGCATGTGGATGATCCTGAAAGCAGCTCTAACTCTTATGCATTGGAGGTGACTGTAAATCCTGTGAATGATGCACCGGTAGTGACTGAAGAAGCAGAGAAGACTGCTACCATCGATAAGCTCTATGGCTATGTGTTTGCAGCCACGGATCCTGACGGGGACCAGATAATTAAATCTGCCGCATCTATACCGGCATTTCTTGATTTTGATCCCAATAGCGGCATCCTGGGCGGAACCCCCAGGGAGAGTGATGCAGGATGGCATGATATTGCATTGCAGGTAAGTGACGGAGCATTGGTAACCACCTATGAATATGCCCTTCATGTATGGTGGCCTACAGGAATTGAGCAGGATGCAAGTCTGATTGAACGTGTATATCCTAATCCTGCCAACGAGAAGCTCACCTTTGAGTTTGATGTGGATGAGCAGGGAACAATCGCCGTGATTGACTTGTCCGGTAAGCAGTTGATTACGAAAGAATTTGCTGCCAGTGACAAGATGATTCAAATCGATGTGTCGAAACTTGAGGAAGGACAGTACATGTATAAGTTCCAGTCAGGTGACCAGGTAAGTATTCATTCTTTCATTGTAAGTCGTTAATTGAAATAATAAATGCAAAAAAGTCCAACTCAATATGCTCATGGGTTGGACTTTTTTTTATAATCCGGTGTTTAAATCTTAACATTTAGTTAGCATAGTTGTTAGAGTAGATGTTAATTTTATTGTCAACACCAAGTTGTTTATGATTATTGGATTGATGAGTCGCTGTAGTCGATATATAAAAGTTTTTCCTTTACTGATTTTGATCTTTTTCCTCATCCAGGATTCGAAAGCACAAACCCTGCGGATATTGCCTTTAGGCAACTCCATTACTGAGGGAACGGATGGTGATCCACCTGCGGAAGGTATGAGGATCGCATACAGGTACAAGCTGTTTACCTTACTTACAGCATCGAGTTACAATTTTAATTTTGTGGGACACAAGAGCAGTGGCTATGATGTCTTTCCTGATGCAGATAATGGAGGAATTCCGGGAACCAGGGATCAGTACCTTGTCAGATTGCTTCAGGATGGCTATGATGAAAGGTGGGGAGTGCAGATTACACCCGGGAATCAGCCCTACCTGGATGTGTATCCAGCGGATATTATTCTTTTGCATATCGGCACCAATGACATCACCCACGATGAGGGAGCCAGTCCCAACTCCGTTTCGCAAATTCTGGATGAAATTGATGCCTGGGAGATCAGATCCGGAAATGATCCGATTGTAATGGTGGCGAAAATTATCAACCGGAAAAGTTATAGCCTGGTTACTTCCCAGTATAATAACAATGTGGCGGCCATGGTGGCTGCACGAAACGATCCCAATATCATTATGGTGGATATTGAAAATGGCGCAAGTATTAATTATTCTGTTGATATCCAGTCAGATGGAATTCATCCCGAACAATCCGGATATGATAAAATGGGACAGAAATGGTTTGAAGCCATCCAGGCTCTGAACAAAGCGCCCTATTTTACCTCCACACCTCTTACCAGTGCAACTGAAGATGTGAGCTATTCTTATACGGTGACTGTTGAAGACGATAATCCACTGGATGATCTGACCCTTATCGCAGGTACCTTACCCTCCTGGTGCACATTTACCGACTATGGAAATAAGACCGGTCTGCTTACAGGTATACCTGTCGACAGTGATTTGGGTGACAATCCGGTATCATTGGTAGTATCTGACGGGAAAGTTTTAAGCACTCAGAATTTCACCATCCATGTGGATAATATTAATGATCCTCCCCTTATTACAGGGCAGCATAGTATTGAAACTGATGAAGATACTCCCTATACCCTGTTGAAGGCGGATTTTACCATAGTGGATGATGATAATCCCATTTCTGAACTGGATCTGATAGTCCTGGATGGAGATAATTACAGTGTAGAGGGCACCACCATTACCCCTGACCAGAACTACTATGGAATCCTGCAGGTCAATGTAAGGGTTAGCGATCAGGAGGCCACAAGCGATATCTACCAGGCTTCTGTTACAGTGAACTCAGTGAATGATCCACCGCTAATAACAGGGCAGAAATCCACCCTGGAAGCAAAGCAATTAATCAGCATGGAGGTCAAAGTTAGCGATCTCTATTATGAAGATGTGGATAACAATATAAATCAGCTTTCTGTGGTCATTCAGCCGGACCCGGAATCCATATTTATTGTGAACGGAAGTAATTTAACCGTAGTTGAGGACACAATCGGAGTCATTGATGTACTAGTGGTTCTGGATGATGGGGAGGATATAAGCAATGAGTTTTATTTACAGGTGAAGGTCCTGGCTGCCTTTAATCCACCAGAGTTCATCACCACTCCACAAAAGGAAGCAAGCACAGGCAAGCCCTATTTTTATCTGGTGGAAGCCATTGATCCCGATGAAGGCGATGTACTGAGTTACAGTGCACCTGTACTTCCCGGATGGCTGAATTTCAACGAAGAAATGAAACTTCTGGGAGGCAGCCCTTCAGTGGAGGATACCGGCCTGGTCTGGGTGGTTCTTGAAGTGAGTGATGGCTTGTTTGTGGTGGAACAGAGGTTTCAGCTTGAGGTCAGGCTATACACTTCATCGGAGAATGAAACCCATATTGAGACCAGGAGTGCCGGCGATGGATTGATTAAAAATATATATCCTGTTCCAGCAAGTGATATGTTATACTTGACACTGGAGAATGAAGGTGAAATAGATATTCAGGTAGTTAGTTCATCCGGAAAATCATTACTGCATATGCACCGTGACATCCATCCGCGATCTGATATTGAGATCGATCTGAATGGATTGAATCCGGGGATTTATTTTATCAGGGTAATCAGTGGTGAAAGAATTGATTCCAGGAAGTTTATAATCAGAAAGTAAGCCCTTTTAAAACATATGCTATTTAATTCCCTTCAGTTTATTTTCTTTTTTCCTCTGGTGGTGGCGCTCTATTTTGCGCTGAAACCAAAGTACAGGTGGGTACTGCTTTTGCTGGCCAGCTACTATTTCTATATGTGCTGGAACTACAAGTATGTGCTGCTTATTGTTACCTCCACCGTAATTGATTATTTCTCTGGTATTTTGCTATTCCGATCACAAAGAAAGGGACTGAGAAGGCTCTTCCTTCTGTTGAGTCTTATGACCAATCTGGGATTGCTCTTCTTCTTTAAATATTTCAACTTTTTCAGTGATTCAATAAATTTTATCTTCGATAAGGTTAACATATTTTACCAGACTCCCACATTTAATTATTTATTGCCCGTGGGCATCTCTTTTTATACCTTCCAGACCTTAAGCTACACCATAGATATTTATCGCCGGAAGCGGGAACCTGAATATCATTTTGGAAGATTTGCCCTGTTCGTTTCCTTTTTTCCCCAATTGGTGGCCGGACCCATCGAGCGTTCGGTGAACCTCTTACCTCAGTTTCGGGAAAAATTCACCTTCGAATACGAGAGGGTGAAGACCGGGATATTGCTTATGAGCTGGGGATTCTTTAAAAAAGTGGTTATAGCCGACCGGCTGGCCGAATATGTGAACCTGGTGTATAACAATGCCACAGAGTATTCCGGTATTCAGCAGGGGCTGGCGACTCTGTTCTTTTCTTTTCAGATATACTGTGATTTTTCGGGCTATTCCGATATTGCCATAGGTTCTGCCCTTATTATGGGCTACAGGCTGATGACTAATTTCAGGCGTCCCTACCTGGCCCAGAACATTGGTGAATTCTGGCACAGATGGCATATATCACTTTCCACTTGGTTCAGGGATTATGTGTATATTCCCCTGGGGGGAAGCCGGGTGGTCAAATGGCGCTACCATACAAACCTGTTTATCACCTTTCTGGTCAGTGGTCTCTGGCATGGGGCAAACTGGACCTTTGTGATCTGGGGTGCGTTGCACGGATTCTACCTGGTCTTTGCCATCTGGATCAAGCGAATTTCAGAGACAATCAACCATTTCTTCGGGCTTGACAGTGCGCCTGGATTGCACAAGATCCTCCGGATAATTAAAACCTTTATTTTGGTGTACTTTGCCTGGATCTTCTTCAGGGCGAATTCCCTTGGAGATGCGATTGTGGTTATCCGGAATATGTTCCATTTTGAGTCCGGAACCGTAATTAACCTTTTTGAGAATAAAGCGGATCTGGCCATTGCACTTATTGGCATTGTATTCCTTGGTGTAGTGGAGATTCTGGAGGAGCAGATTGGATTGTATGAAAGGTTAAAAACACTTATACGCCCGGTAAAATGGGTGCTGTTGGTAGCTTTGATCCTGCTGATTCTGGTACTTGGAAAATGGGACGAAGTTGATTTCCTGTATTTTCAGTTTTAATTAGACATCATGAGTGAGAAACTACTGAAAATAATTATTTATGCAGCCGGGGCATTCAGCCTTTTCGCCTTTGTTGCCATTCGTTCCCTTCCTGTGATGAATAGTGTACTGGTAGAGAAGATTATCCCCGAGCATTGGGAATTTACCAGGTATGGGGACCTGTACTATTTCAATTACATATCCCACTTTAAGGAAGACCTTCCCACACCCGTACGGAAATACAGGTACTCGGATAAGCATCCGGAACCCTCAGAAGCAGAAATCCTGATTTTTGGAGATAGTTTCCTTGATTTCTCCAGGCAGCTTACCCTTCCTGAAAGACTCAATGACACCTTGCCCGAGAAGGTGTTTTACCACAGGTTTTTATCCCCTCAACAGTCCAATCCGCTCTGTGTTCTGTCTGATTACAACATCAGGGCAGGAGACCCAAAAATAGTGATCTACCAGGCTGTGGAGAGAAATATAGCTTTCAAGTTTGATAAGCCCTATACGGATTCACTTTGTGGCCATGACCCGGAATCAGAGCTATCTTCTGCAGACAGGGTAGCAAAGAAGGTTTTTCCCGGAAACGACGAGGAGATGTACAGGCAGTTGTTGAAAAAAAGCGTTTTCACAAGCGCTCTTTTTGGTTTGAGCTCAACCCTGAAATTCAACCTGTTTGGGTATATTTCCGGTCAGACCCCGGTATATAAAACAGGCGAAAATCCCTGGCTTTTCTTTAATAAGCAGCTCGACGACGAACCGGGCTCTTACTATTACGACTACAGCATGGAGGAGATTGAGAGGTATTGTGATAATATTGCCTTTCTTTCCAGGCAGTTGGAGGAGAAAATGAATATGAAACTGGTTTTTCTTCCCATTCCCAATAAATATACCCTCTATCATACAGTGGTTAATGATGATCCCTACTTTGAATTTCTTCCTTTACTTCAGGCCGGACTTAAAGAGCGCAATGTTACCTGTGTGGAGTTATACGAAGATTTTCTGAATGCGGATGAGGTACTCTACTACGGTACGGATACACACTGGAATAAGAAAGGCGTCGATATTACGCTCGAAAATCTGCTCAAAACATTGAATGCATTATAGCTGATCCCCTATGCATATGAACGATCATAAACCATTAGTCTCCATTGGAGTACCAGCTTACAACGGTGAGAAATACCTGGAAGAGTGCCTGGATAGCATCCTGAAACAAAGCTATTCAAACTGGGAGTGCGTAATTTCTAACAATTCCAGTACAGATAATACGGCCGGGATTGCAGAAAAATATGTGAAATCCGATCCCCGCTTCAAACTTTTTCATACCAGGGAATTATTGCCTATTTCGGAGAATTGGAATTTCTGCTATTCACTAATCAACAAGGATTCCAGATACTTTAAGCTTCTGCCGGCTGATGATTGGATCACCCCAGAATTCATTTCTGAAATGGTTAGGGTGATGGAGAAGCATGAAGAGGTTGGTATTTGTTCATCCATTCGGCTGGTAGATAAGGAACTAAGAGGGGAGGGCCTGGATTTTTATAAGGGAAACAGGTTTAATGGAAAAGACATCCTTATCAGGCAGCTGAAGCAGGAACTGAATGTAACGAGTTCTATTAATTCTGTACTCTACAGGAATGAATCCCTTAAGAAGCTTAGCTTCTTCCCGGAGATTTTCCAGGATGAGTCATTTCACCAGGACACCTATTTGTCTTATGAGCTACTTATGCAATCGGATCTGGGTTTCGTTTTTCAAGTATTGAGTTATACCAGGAGACATGATGATTCAGTGACAAGCACAGTTACATCCAGACTAAATACGAGATTGTATTTCAGGGAGTTTTCCCTTTATCACTATAAATCGATTGATCCTTTCCTTGAAACTGAGTATCGGAAAGTCAGGATCAGGTATGCCTATTTCATGCTGAAGAGTTGGCTGTTTTCAAGGAAGGCCAGCCTGGAATGGCACAGGAATCGTTTAAAGCGTCCCATCAGAATTGGGGAGTACCTGAAAGCACTATTTAGGAGGTTTAGATGAGTTTTCGAAAAAACCTATTTAAGAATATTATTGTTCTGGGAGGGTATACCTATACATCCCAGATCATTGGTTTTTTGGCTACCATCATCCTGTCACGACTGCTTCTGCCGGAAGAATATGGATTTGTGGCATTAATTACTGTATTTACTGGTTTCGTTAAGACCTTTTCCGATGCAGGATTATCTTTCCTGATTATCAGAAGTGATTATGGTAAATTATTTCAAAGGGTAATTCACTATCTCTCTTTTATTATTGGAGTCATTCTTTTTCTGCTTGTCGCTTTAATTGCCTACCCGATCTCCCTTTTTTATAATGATAGTGCGCTTATTCTACCTACCCTGGTGATGTCCCTTAACTTTATATTTCGCTCACTGATTACGGTCCCCTATGGCCTGCTTTCAAAAGAACTCAGGTTTAACAGTCTGGGATCGCTGGAATTAATTGGATCTGTCATTGAGGTCCTCTTAATGATTTTATTGGCTTACCTTGGATTTTCATACTGGGCGCTGATTATTCCTGCATTGATAGGGAGTATCGTTAGGATTTTTATGTACTATGATAAAACCAGGCTGAAGTTTAAGATCTATAAAAGAAAATACCTTATAGCCGGTTTCAGAAAGTCGAAAAGTATTATTGGAAATCTTTCGGGTTTTACCCTATTGAATTACTGGGCCAGGAATTCAGATAACCTGATTATTGGTAAGGTGTATGGAGCCGATAGCCTGGGCATTTATAACAGGGCATACAGGTTGTTAACGATGGTCACCGGCATTATGACCGGACTATTTGGAAAAGTACTCTATCCCAGTTTAAAAGATTTAATGAGTAAGGGAGGCAATGTGAATAAGGAGTATATGAATCTGCTGGGTATTATCAGCCTTATCAACTACCCAATCGCAGTTTTATTGATTTTCTTTTCAGAACCACTAGTTATATTGCTCTGGTCGGAACGTTGGATTCTGGTGGCTGAACTATTACCCTACATTGGAGTACTCTTATTAACCCAAACCCTCAATTCCACCACAGGGAATATCTTTATATTGTATAGCAAAGAGAAAATAATGTTTAGATTAGGTATACCTATTAATATAGTTTTGATTGCAGCCATAGCTACAGGAGCTGTTTTTTCTTATGTTCATGTACTCAGGTTCTATGCTCTTGCATTCGTGCTTGTAAACCTTCCTCTGGTAATGCATATTGGATTCAGACGTTCCTTTGGATTTGAAATGAAGGAAATAATATCATTCTGGCTTCCTAAAATTGCACTTTCTGCCCTGATGATTGTTTCCATCTGGATGGAGTATATCTGGTTTACCATTGCACTTGCAGCCATATACCTGGTTCATTTAATCATCCGACAACGAGAGGATATCGCTAATGGATACAACTTGTTAATAAGGAAATTGAGACCAGCAAAATCCTGATCTGAATGGCAAAACGATGGACAAATATTGTAATAGTTGGCTTTCTCATCCTCTGTTCAACATCGTTTTATAAGCTCACCTTTGTTGGTGCCTCTATGGAGAAAGGTCTCCAGCTAATCGGAGGTGTAATAACCATTGTCCTTATTATATTTCATCTGATATACTCAGAGCAGAAAAACATCAAGCAGAATTATTCACTTGCTTTGTTTTTAATAGTGTTTTCGATGCTAACCAGTATGGTAACGGCCTATGTTACACGTGACCAGCGCTTTATATATACACTTTTTGCTCAGCGGGCCCTTTATTTCTATTTTCTCTATTTTCTCCTGCACCAGTTGAAAATCGATCCCAAAGATCTGGAAAAAATGATCATCTTTTTCGCATTGGTTTATGTGGCTGTGCATTTGGTGCAAACCATTGTGTATCCCCGAATAATCACCAACGGGACCATAAGGGTTGAAAGGGGCACCATCAGGATTTATACCATGGGTGCAGATTATATTGCTACTGCATTTTTAATCTACTTACAGAGATTTCTTCGCCTGAATAAATTCAAGTATCTGTTCATGCTCTTTGTAATCATCTCTATATATATTATGCGTGGAGGTCGATCCTCAATAGCCATACAGGCATTAACCGTTGTTTTATTCTTAATTATTGACAGAAAGGTAAGATCCCGATTCTTCCTTGTCATTCTTGGTTTGATAGGTAGTTTCGCAATTTTTATGATATTCCAGAATATCTTTTTGGAACTATTTCAACAATCGCAGGTAGATGCTTCAAAAGGTGAAGACTACATCAGAATCAGAGCAGTACGCTACTACCTTACAGACTTTTTTGAATACCCAATTGCCTATATTACCGGCAACGGAATGCAATATCCACATTCCAACTATGGCAAGCTGGTTAGGCTGAATGCCATTAAATACCGGTTTTTCCTGAGTGATATTGGATTGATCGGAAATTATGTCAACTACGGTTTCTTCTTTGTACTTGGTGTATTAGGGATATTTGCAAGAACAATGAGGCTTAAAATCGAACCAGACTATATCTATGTGAAGTATTTATTTGTGGCAATAATAATTGGGATATTAACTTCAGGCGCCTTTGCAGAATCCGACTTTATCGGCATGATCGTTTGTTTAATGTACCTGGTAGATACTTCAAATAATACTTACCTTCAAAAGCTTGAAGCAACATAATTATAATTGATTGTCGAATGATAAAGGAAATTGTTAAATCTACACTAAATCCATTGCTGTCCCCAATGAGGCCTGGGAATATTGTCATGTTTCACATTGGTCGATGTGGTAGTACCGTTTTGTCTTCTCTTCTGAGCCAGCATAAGAGTATATACTGGGCATCTGAGTTTTATTCATCCGTATTCAGGAAATGGGAACAGGCCAACAAGGGAAATGAGATCGCCGGAGAGATGCCTGCTGATGCAATAGATCTATTGAAAAAAAACATGCAAAATGCATTTCACCGCTATTATGGATTTGAAATAAAACCATTTCATCTTCAACTGATCGGATATACACCCGAATTGTATCTGGAGAAGCTTGAAGAGCTGGGGTATACTTACTTTATTCATCTGGACCGAAAAAACAGGCTCAGAAAGATTGTCTCCAGCCTGATTGCGCATGAAGATCAGCTGAAGTATCACCAGAAAGGGAAGGCGAAATTGAAACAGGTGCATATTGAGGTGAACAATGTGGTGATCGATTTTGATTCCAAACCGCTGCTTGCTTTTCTGTCTGATTTTGATTCCCAGGTCTCTTCCGTGGAAAGTCTGCTTAAGTCAAAGAATCCATTGAATCTTACCTATGAAGATGATATTCAAGAGGACCCAAGGATTGGTTATCGAAAGATATGCGATTTTATCGGTATGAAATCAAAGGATGTTACTGTCAAACTTTCCAGGACAAATCCTTTCCAGGTCAGGGATATGATCGAGAATATTGAGGAGGTGGAGGCTGTTCTCAAGGGTACAAAATACGAATGGATGTTAAATGATTAATGAAGCAAAGATGAATGATTCAAATCCGGTTATCGTTGTTGTTGCTTACAACAGGGCTGATTCACTGAACAGGCTCCTGCAATCATTATTGTATGCAAAGGATATTTCGAGCGCTAAACTAATCATCAGCATTGACAACCAGGAGCCGCATAATTACGATGTAAAAAAATTGGCGGAGTCTTTTACCTGGCCTTTTGGGGAGAAAGAAGTACGGTACCAGGCTGAACATTTGGGCTTGAAAAAGCATGTCCTGCAATGTGGAGACTTAAGCAGGGAATATGGAGCTGTTATCGTATTGGAGGATGATTTATTTGTATCTCCTTATTTCTATTCCTATGCCATTTCCGCTATGAAATTTTATGGCAATGATGAGCAAATCGGAGGTATTTCACTCTACAACCAACCGAGGCAGGAAGCTGAGGAACTTCCGTTTATGCCTCTGACCGACCATTCGGATGTTTATTTTTTGCAATTACCCAGCTCCCTGGGTCAGCTATGGACCAGAGATCAATGGACACAGTTCAGAACCTGGTTTGATTCAAAACCAGATCTGTCTACCATCCCGGTTCCGGACTATATTATTCGCTGGCCGGAAACTTCCTGGAAGAAATACTTTGCGGCTTTCTTACTTGACGCTGACAAGTTCTTTGTTTACCCTCGCATATCTCTCACTACAAATTTCTTTGATGCAGGAACCCATATGAATGACTCATCCAGTCATAACGGACAAACTCAGTTAATGCTGTTTAATCCGGTACCACGGTACATTAAGCTGGAAGATTCGAATTGCATATATGATATGCACCTTGAGTTGATAACCGAATCAGTAAGGGAGTTATCAGTCGAGCAAATAGAATATGATTTTGAGCTTGACCTTTATGGATCCAAGGGGATAGATAAAATTAAATCTCCTTATGTGATTACTTCACGTCCATGCAGCAATCCCATCAAAGGATATCGAAGAGCTCTTAAACCCCATGAAATGAATGTTCTGCTTAATCTTGAAGGGACCGAGCTGTCACTCTGTAAAAAGGAAGATATCATCATCAGAGAAACGGATTCAGCCGAACGTCTCGCCGAATTTAAATATTATCATACAAGTTATATCAGGGGTACAAAGTTTTTTGTATACCGGTATTTCCGGAACAGGAAATGGCTTCAACAATTCTTCAAATAATCTCTACCATTTGTTTAAGTTAGCAGTAAATTGATAATTACATGAAATCACCAATATTCATAGTAGGCTTGCCCAGAACCGGAAGTACTTTATGGCATAATATTTTTGGAAGAAATATAAATCTGTGCAGAATAGGAGAGATGCACTACCTGACACCGGTAAAAAAGGATTTCAGATATTTTATTAAGCATACTGTTGGCAACCTGTCCGATGACGACAATGTCAGAAAAATGTTTGAGCTCATATTCTCAAAAGAAAAATTCAAGGGAATAACTGAGGCTTTCTGGGAGTATGACATTGGAAAGATACAGGGGGAAACCTTAAAAGAAATGATGATAGCGGAAGTCATAAAATCAGACAGATCCGTTGAAAGCATATTTAAAATAATCATTGAGCAGTTTGTCATTTATAAGGAGAGACAAAGGGGATGCATTAAGTTTCCTGTATATGTGAACCTGATTCCACGCTTAGTTAAGTGGTATCCCGACTGCAAAATTGTACATATTATCCGGGATCCTCGTGCAATTGCTGTATCCAGAAAGAATGATCCTGCAGGTACTGCAAAAAAAGTCCGGAAATATCCATACCTCTCCTACTTCATCAGGTGGATCATGGTATTGTATGTTTCGGGACAATATATGTGGTCTTCCAGATTACACCTGTCTTACAGAAAGAAGTATGCGAATTACAAACTTTTTAAATATGAAGACCTTTTAGTAAATCCGGAAAAGACCATCCATAACTTATGCGAATTTACAGCTGTGGAATTTCAGGAAGATATGCTGAATCCGGGAGAAGGACAGGCTTCCAGTATCACCAAAGAAAAGAAAGAAGGATTTGATAAATCTGCTGCATTTCGTTGGATGAAGCATATCAAAGGATCGGAGAAAAGGATAGTCACATGTCTGACCAGAAGGAGTATGAGCAGATTTGATTACCATCCGGAGAAGTATTTGGATCTCAGTGATTCGTAGTGACTCAAGGACATATGCCGGCCATGAAAACCATCGCAATACTAATACCGGTCTTTAATCATATTGCATTTACCAGGAAGTGTATCCAGAAGCTCGATCAGCTGCTTGCACACAGAAGTTTTAATAACTGTAATTATCGTGTGATTGTTATTGATGATGGATCCACAGATGGAACATCAGAATGGTTGAATGAAAGGCACCCGGAAGTTGTTGTTTTGCAAGGAAATGGAGAGCTTTGGTGGTCGGGCGGGATCAATATGGGGGCAGAATACGCAATCTCTGAACTTGGAGTTGACTACCTGCTTCTTTGGAACAATGATATTGAGCCAGCCAGTGATTACTTTAGTCAGATCGATGAACTCCTGAAAAGCTTAGGTGATCAAACCATTGCGGGCTCAAAGATTTTATATGATGACCAGGATCAGAAGAATGTGATCTGGTCCTTTGGGGGGTTTTTTAATCCCAAAAACGGGAGTAAATCCATGCTTGCGTACAATAAGCCCGATTCTCCTGAGTATGATCGCCCTATTGAGGTGGACTGGCTGGCGGGTATGGGAACACTGGTACCCGTAAATATCGTACAAGAGATAGGATGGTGGGATGCTGATACCTTTCCGCAATATCATGGGGATAGTGATTTTACCTTCCGTGCTAAAACTGCCGGATATCGGATCTGCTCTTTTCCTCAACTGAAATTATGGAATGACAAAACCTCAAGCGGATTAAAACATGGAGGTACACTGAAAGGTTTGAGCAGGGCATTGACTGACAGGCGTTCAAATTCAAATCTAAAAGATAACTTCAGGTTTTATAAGAGACATTCAAGTTCAGTTCTGGCATACCGGGCTCTGATTGCTTATTACATAATCTATTTTGGGGGTTTCTGTAAGTGGAAATTGCTTTCTCTTTTTGGTGTGAAAAAGGAAAAATAGAATCTTACAGCTCTTTAATAAGCTCTGCTATTCGGCTGGAAAATACCTCCCAGCTATTGTTTTTCAGGAAATTCTCTTTTTTCTTCTCCTTAGCTGGACTGCTCCCTTTGCTTATTAAGAAATCATCCATTCTCATCATCAAGTCATTATAGTCTTTGAACGAAAAGATCAGTCCTTCCTGTGCCAGATCATGAAATGCTCCCACGTCTGGGCCTGCAATGTTTGTATTAAAACTTAGAGAATCCATAAGTGCTCCTGAACTCAATACGGATTCTGACTGGTAACAAAAAAGAATCAATTTTGATTCCTCAATCAAAGTGATTAACTCCTCCTTTTCAATATACCTGTTCATTAAGCTTACATTTTCATATTCCAGGGCGATGCGCTCCAGTTTATCTGTAAGTTCGGACCCGACAACCGTTCCAGCAATAATGATCCGGTATTTTTCAATTAGCTTATTTTCGATTAAGTAACTTAAAAACAGATCAATACCTTTATATTTATTTACTGTGCCCCAGATAATAATATCATTTAATCTGGCATGAGTTGTATTATTCTGCTGCTTCCGGGGGATTACCGGGTGCGGTATGTATACCCCGGGAGTTTTTTTCGGAATATAGTTCAGCCCGTCTGAGGCGTGGGTAATGATCAAATCAGATTTTTTCAACAAAAGGCGCAGCAGAAGAGCTTTGACCATGGTGTGCCTGTCCGAATGAGATTTCTTGTTGTGCAATGTCCATATAATTTTCTTTCCTGAAAACTTCAGGTAAGACATCAGCAGAATAAAGAATATGCTCTGGATTCGGCCTCCACGTTTTTCTGGCAACTCTTCTATCCAGTTCAGATATAAAACATCCAGTTTATGCAGGTACTTCAGGATATCAAATACTCCGTTTACGGAAGGGAATTCTTTATTAATTACTTGATTATGA
>JBDLIX010000095.1:0-19594 GCA_039714655.1 Bacteroidota bacterium | reverse complement strand
ATTTGCTGTAGAAGCACAAAAATTATTGGCCATTACGCTTGAAGGTAGCGTCGGTTAACGCTGACTTCGTCAGCTAGTGGAAAGTAAGACAGTGGAAAGTCTTTATGTAACACGAGCAATAGCGAGTAATACTATGTTAGAGATAAAAGATTTAAAAGTAAATGTTGAGGATAAGGAGATTCTGAAGGGGATCAATCTGCAAATAAACAGAGGTGAGGTGCACGCAATCATGGGTCCCAATGGTTCGGGAAAAAGTACCCTGGCCTCAGCATTGGCCGGGCGTGACTACTTTGATATTACCCATGGCAAAATTTTGTATGAAGGGAAAGATCTCACTGAACTGGCTCCTGAGAACAGGGCAAGGGAAGGAATCTTCCTTGGATTTCAATACCCGGTTGAGATCCCTGGCGTAAGCATGGTCAATTTTTTGCGTACTGCCATCAATTCCATGCGCGAGTACCGAAATCAGGAGCCCCTCCCGGCAGGTGAGTTTCTCAAGCTGATGCGGGAGAAGAAGAAGATTGTTGAGATCAATTCCGACCTTACCAATCGTTCTGTGAATGAAGGGTTTTCAGGTGGAGAAAAGAAGAAAAATGAGATTTTCCAGATGGCGCTGCTCGATCCCAGACTGGCCATCCTGGATGAAACCGATTCGGGCCTTGACATTGATGCACTGCGCATAGTAGCCAACGGTGTCAACAACCTCCGTTCACCAGAAAACGCTACCATTGTAATTACCCATTACCAACGATTACTGGATTACATTGTACCCGATTTTGTACATGTACTTTATAAGGGTCGCATCGTAAAATCGGGCGATAAGTCGCTGGCCAAAGAGCTTGAAGAACATGGTTACGACTGGATCAAACAGGAAGTGGATATGGATGCATAAATAGAGGGCAGGATGAAGGATACAATAGAAGCACTGTCAACGGCAGATAAGTACATCGATCTGTTTCATCAGAACAAGAAACAGATCAGTGATGGAGATCCGCAATTCATGAAGGAGCTTCGCGAACAGGCCATTCGTTCCTTCGAACTCACTGGTTTCCCTCTTCGCAAACAGGAGCTTTACAAATATACCCACCTGGAGCCGGTATTTGATGGGGAACTCTCTTTCCAATTTAATCCCCGTAATATTCAATTTAATGACGCTGACCTATTCAGTTGTGATGTCCCCATGCTTGACGCCAACGTACTCACAGTGCTCAACGGATTCTTTCATTTTCCATCAGTTGCACCCCTGTCTGTACTGGATAACGGCATCATATACGGTAGTTTGAAGGAGGCAACACACCGGTACCCCGATCTGGTTGCAAAATACCTGGGTAAAAATGCCTCCATGCAAAATGAAAGTTTTGTATCGCTGAACACAGCGTTTTCACAGGATGGCATTTTCCTTTATGTTCCTGAAGGCATACAGATGGAAAAGCCCATCCAGATCATTCATCTGTTGCTTTCCGACAAGAATCAGATGGTCCACCACCGCAATCTTTTTGTGATAGAGAAAAATGCCAGGGCTGAAATCATTATTTGTGACCATACCCTCTCGCCGCACATGTTCCTTACCAACTCTGTAACGGAAGCGTATATCGGCGAAAATGCAGACCTTGATATTTTAAGGCTTCAAAACGAACACAACAACTCCTGCCAGGTGACCAATACCTGGATCACTCAGGATCGCACATCCCGCTGTCAGCATGGAACCATTACACTTCACGGTGGAATGGTAAGAAATAACCTGCATATAAGAATGGACGGGGAAGGAGCTTCAACGAGTGCTCTGGGTCTCGTCATTATCGATAAGATGCAGCATGTGGATAATTTTACTGTCATCGAACACGCCAAACCTCATTGTACCAGCAATCAGTATTACAAAGGTGTCTTAGATGATGTCTCTACCGGCGTGTTCAATGGAAAAGTACATGTGCATCCCGATGCCCAGAAAACCGAGGCATTTCAAACCAACAACAATATCCTGCTGACCGATACTGCAAAGATGCATACAAAACCTCAGCTGGAAATCTATGCTGATGATGTGAAATGTAGTCATGGAGCCACCATAGGACAATTGGATGAAGATGCACTGTTTTACCTGCAATCCCGCGGAATACCCAAGGATGAAAGCCGGCTTATGCTCATGGATGCATTTGCCAATGAGGTAATATCCAGGATCCAGCAATCTGTTATTCAGGACCGCATCTCCGACCTGGTGGGTAAACGTTTGCGTGGTGAACTATCCAGATGTAACAATTGTGCCATGCACTGCCAAGACTAAACCCTCTGATCCATGGGCTTCAACATCAAACAAATCAGGAGTGATTTTCCAATATTACAACAGCAGGTTTATAAAAAACCTCTGATCTATCTTGACAATGGAGCTACGACTCAAAAACCAAGAGTTGTTATCGAAACCCTTCGTGAACTCCAGGAAATTCACAACAGTTCCATCCACCGGGGCATACACTATTTGAGTGAACAGATGACCGGTCGTTATGAAGCAGCCAGGGAAACGGTCCGCACGTTTATCAATGCATCATCCACCAATGAGATTATCTTCACCAGTGGTGCCACTGGTTCCATCAACACGGTGGCATTTTCAATGGGAGAGAAGTATATAAACAAGGGAGATGAAATCCTGATTTCGGAAATGGAGCACCACTCCAATATTGTCCCCTGGCAAATGCTCTGTGAGAGAAAGGGAGCCATCCTCAAGGTGATCCCCTTTGACAATACGGGGAAGCTGATGGTTGATAAAGTGGATTCACTCCTTTCCCATAAAACCAGGATCGTTGCACTGGCTCATGCTTCAAACTCCCTGGGGTCCATCAACCCGGTGAAAGAGGTGATTCGGATGGCGCACCAACGAGATATTCCTGTACTGATAGATGGAGCACAAATGGTTCAGCATGGGGAAGTGAATGTGAAGGATCTGGATTGTGATTTTTACGTATTCTCCTCCCACAAGATATTTGGCCCCACCGGATCGGGGGTGCTTTATGGAAAGGAAGCTCTCCTGGAAGAACTGCCACCCTACCAGGGCGGTGGGGATATGGTAGACCAGGTCACTTTTAGCGGTACCACATACAACACCCTTCCTTTCAAATTTGAGGCAGGAACTACCAACTATATGGGAGCCATTGGTCTGGCCACAGCCATTGATTACCTGAAGTCGGTAGGGATTACAGAAATCGGGCAATATGAGAAAGAACTCATCGGGTACACCCTGCAAAAGCTTGAAGGTATTGCCGGATTGAATCTATATGGCAATACCGATGAACGCATTTCTGTATTCTCCTTTCTACTTGAAAATATACACCCTTACGATGCCGGAATGATACTGGACAAGATGGGAATTGCTGTGCGGACAGGGACACACTGTACGCAACCTGTCATGGATCACTTCGGGATATCGGGAACCATAAGGGCCTCTCTGGTGTTTTACAATACCATGGAAGAGGTGGACAGGTTAACTGAAGGAATTGAGAGATCCATTCAGATGCTTTCTTAATATGATGATATGATGACAGATCTTAAAGAGATACAAAAGGATATTGTAGAGGAGTTTTCGGTTTTCGAAGACTGGCTTGACAGGTATAACTACCTCATCGAGTTGGGCAACGACCTCCCGGAGATCGACCCGCAATACCGTACCAATGAATACCTGATCAATGGATGCCAGTCGAAGGTTTGGCTCCATGCCGACCTGGTGGATGGGAAAATTGAATTCAAAGCCGACAGCGATGCCATCATCGTTAAAGGGATCGTTGCGCTCCTGGTGAAAGTGCTTAATGGGCGTACACCCGCCGAAATCATGGAAAACGAGCTGTTCTTTATTGAAGATATAGGGCTTCGCCAGAACCTCTCTCCCACCCGTTCAAACGGTTTGCTGGCCATGGTGAAAAAAATGCGTCTCTACGCCATGGCCTATCAGGCAAAACAGAACCGAAATTAAAGATCATGAGTGAATCCCTGGATTTTTTAGAAATTGAAGGAAAGATTGTTGAGGCCCTGAAGAAGGTATATGACCCTGAAATTCCTGTTAATGTATACGACCTTGGGCTGATTTACGAAATAGATTATACCGATAAAAAGGAGGCTGACATCAACATGACCCTCACCGCTCCCAATTGTCCAATGGTGGACATCCTCCTGATGGATGTGGAAAATGCAGTAGTTGCCATTGAAGAGGTGGAGAAGGTAAATATTAATCTGGTCTTTGATCCCCCGTGGGATAAATCCATGTTATCAGAGGAGGCCAAACTGGAGCTAGGTATGCTTTAAGTCGTAAAGTCTGTAAAGCCCGTAAAGTCTAAAGTCTGTAAGGTTGAAAGTGGATCCTGAGAATTCCATATCTGAAATTTCCCGAAACATCAGGGAGGAGGCGGCGAGACTTGGTTTTTCCGATTGTGGTTTTTCCAGAGCCGAAGCGCTTCCGGAGGATTCAAAGAGGCTAAAGGCGTGGCTCGATAAAGGATACCATGCCAGCATGGGGTATATGGACAATCATTTCGAGAAGCGTACCGATCCTTCCAAACTTGTGGAGGGAGCCCGAACGGTGATCTCGCTGTTATACAATTATTATACGGACAGGAAACAAGCAGATCCTGAGGCCCCGGTACTTTCAAAATATGCTTATGGGAGGGATTATCATCTGGTGATGAAGGAGAGAATGTTTGAGCTATTTGAATATATCAAATCCTTACATCCCGAAACATCAGGCAGGGTATTTGTGGATTCAGCACCGGTACTGGACCGGGCCTGGGCACATCGGGCCGGTCTGGGATGGATCGGGAAAAGCTCCAACCTGATATCCAGATGTGCAGGCTCTTTTCTGTTTATCGGTGAGATCATACTGAATCTGGAACTGGATTACAATACTATCTTTGAAGAAGATCACTGCGGTAGCTGCACACGTTGTATTGATGCGTGTCCCACGCAGGCCATTCTTGAGAACCGGACCCTGGACGCAGAAAGGTGCATCTCTTACCAGACCATTGAGAACAAAAATGAGATCTCACCAGCTCTTGAAGGATTGTTCTCAAACCGCCTGTTTGGATGTGACATCTGTCAGGATGTATGCCCCTGGAACAACAAAGCCATCAATCACAGGGAGCCTGAATTTGAGCCCGATCCCGGACTCCTGGATATGCCTGCTGCATCCTGGCACAATCTGGACCGCGATCAGTACAAACAACTGTTTCAAAATTCGCCGGTGAAACGGGCCGGATTTGATAAGCTGAAAGGCAATCTGGCGTTTCTTCAAAAAAAATCTTCATCCGGGATCTGATTCCTGTAACATCACCGGAGGTTGTTCGTCTTATCATTACAAACCCAAAGACGAACATCATGAAAAAGCTCATATTATCTGCACTTATCATCGCTGTGGGTGTATCACTGTTTGCGCAACCAGTTGGATTTGACAGGCTTTATTACAGTTATAAAGGTGAAGAGGGAGTTGTAGCTTTAAAAATCCCCGGATTTGTCATGAAACTTGCCGGTTCAATAGCTGACCTTGACCGGGAGGAGAAGCAACTGCTCAGGTCTTTGCGTTCAGTGACGGTACTGACCATTGAAGAAACCGACCTCTACCCGGGAGTGAACTTCACCGAGGAAGTTAACCTGTCTCGCATGCATGGGGATTACCAGATGCTTCTTGAGGTACACGATGGAGATGAAGATGTGGTCATTGCCGCACGGGAAAAGAAAGGAAAGATCACTGACCTGATCGTTGTGGTTGGTGGAGATGAGAATGTACTTGTCCATGTACGTGGCAGGATGAACAGCAACCTGCTGGAAAACCTGGCGGGGGTAGCGGGGGTAGATGAGCTCAACTTCACCGCACAGCTATCACCTTGATTGTATTTTATCTCGCTATTTATTGTCACACGGACAAGGTATATACCTTCCGGCCAGTCGGGTCTTAAACTTATAACCAAGATTTATCATAATGCCAATTGGTATGTTTAATTCAGAGAACTCTTCTTTGAAGTATTTTGTCGCATTATGAATTTTCATCTCCATAAAGATTCCATTCGTACGCGCAAAATCATAGGAAACCTTCAGATTCACAGAAATGGTCCCCGGCAACCTGGAAGGAGTACTCTCAGGTCCGGCTATTTCAGCCAGTAAATCCTCATGTACCGGGGTCAACGAGTTATGACTATAAACCAGCAGATTGGGTTCCAGACCTATCCCGGGTCTTACTCTGAATCTTTTAATCTTTGCAGACTGGTAATAGATACTCAATGGTCCGGTCAGGTGAATCAGTTTGGTTTGTTCCATTGCAATAGAACTGCAATCACTGAAAGAACTGTGAATGGAAGAAAACCACAGGTCCCAGGAAGTGTATTTCAGACCAAGTCCGAATTGCAGAAGGAAATTTCTGTGCAGGTTATATGTCGTTTGAGTCCCCATACCATAGGTAATACCCAACCCTGTTTCAATGTGTTTCTCTATGGCACCACAAGAGCTATTGCCAGCACTATAGTATGGAAGGTTAATATCGTTCAATAAGAAAATCTCAAATGCAGAGCGTTTAACCTGTGCATGGACCAGGCTACTAAAAAAAAGAGCAGTCAAAAGAATCAGCAGTCTCCTGAATATTGTCATTTCCTTTTGATCTACGTAATTGCATTCAATAATGTTACCATGATATTCCTCTGGCTGCGGGGTTCGTCAAATTCGCACAGGAAGATATTCTGCCAGGTGGAGAGCCCCATTTTTCCATCCACAATGGGAATGGTCTCCTGGGGGCCCACGATCCCTGCCTTCAAGTGGGCATCACCGTTATTGTCCTGGTGGTCATGCTCCCAGACCCCTGCCGGGACCAGTTTATTCAGCAGGCTGACCACATCACGCTGGACCGAATCGTCCCAGTTCTCCTGGATCATGATAGAGTTCAAAAATAGGTGCCCTCTTCCTGTTGATGAGGACTAATTTCCTGGATATTAGTAAGATTATATTAACTCAATAGTTGCATTTTCCCTGGAATATTCCGAAATTTAGTTATGGCTTACCTAGATGTGCATCATCCCTAATTCATTTTGAACTAAAAAATATTTCAACTGTATGATCAAAATTAAGCATACAAGAATCAAAAGTCATTTAGCTAAATACGTAAGGAAAATATCGGTTTTTGAGTGTGCTCATCATATGGAATGTAAACACAGATTAATACCAAGTGGTTGCACATATCTTTCCTATAATCATAAAGATATTCCAACGTATTTTCATCAAAAAAAAGTAAAACCATCCGAGCGATTGCAAATCACAGGGCCTAAAACAAACCCGAATATCTATGTTGAGTATGGAGATGAACTTTTACAAATACTCATTGAGTTTACACCAGCTGGGTTTTACTACCTTTTCCATGACTCTCCGGCAAATTATTTGAACGAGCTAGTAAATCTATCTCATTTCGAGCATCACGGATCCATTGAGAGCCTTACAAGCCAATTACTTGCGACAGACAATTCAGAAGCACTAATAGATATTATACAAGACTATTTGTTTGAAATATCTGTCCATGCATTGCCATTTTGCAACTACATTGAGGAGGCTGTTAAAGTTATGGAAGCTAATATCGGCAACATCCTTGTTAAAGACATTGCAAAAGCAATAAACAAAAGCGAGAGACAGTTTTACAGACAGTTTCTTAAAATAGTAGGTGTATCTCCAAAAGAATACTCGAAATTGCTGCAGTTGCATTATGCGATAAATCTGATGAATATGAAAGAGATTTCCTCCATAAAAGAAATATCCTATAGTGCCAACTTCTATGATCAGTCCCATTTTGATCATAGGTTCAACGAATTAGTTGGAATCACACCCAATGAGTTCCTTATCAGTAAAGAACATAATGCACTCAAATATTTCACAGATTTGGTGCTAACCTATGAATCTATATGATAGATAGGATCAGTACTTTATCTCTCCAACAATGTCTGCATTACCAACATTTATGTCTGGGTTATATTGCCCAGTCCATGTGAATGAACCCTCGGCATCTGCAAATCTACCGGTGGAACCATCGGATAAAATGGTGCAATTAAAGGAAAGATCCACCTCAGTAGCTGACCAATAAACAGTTCGCCCATTCTTATATTCTGCTGTCAGGATATCTCCATTGGCCGCAACAAACGTAAATGTTCCATCACCATTACCTCCTTTTATTGCTCCGGCTGGCAGATCGGGATTTGGTCCTTTCCATACCTGGAGAATGGATACTGCCGTTTTACCCATATGGGAAGCATTCCCCTTGCCGGTTACAAGCTGGATTTTTGGCTGTACACCTGGAATTGGCATTTGAATAACGGTTTCCACATGAACTTCGAATGCCCCTTCAAAGGGTACAAAATGATCCATACCTTTTTTCACTTTAGCCCCTTTAAGAACGATATCGTCAGCAGCACTCTGAAAGTCAGGCTGGATCTCCTCCTTGGAGCAACCAAGGATAAATATCAGTACGAAACTGAATATGAAAGCAATCTTTAAACTTCTCATGATCAAATGGTTTAATTATGGAAAATATCTTGTTATGGAAAATATCTTGGCTTTTTTTGTTACCTGTTACCGCACTCAAACCAGCTGGAATTTTGATATGTGGAATCCTCCAGATAATACTCATTCATCATTTTTTCGTCAGACGCTTCTATTAAAGTTAAGGCCATTTTTGACCACTTAAAAGAAAGTGTCTGTTTTATACATTACTATGTCTGATTATTACAGATTAATCTTAACAGCACATTATTAGGATGCATCAACCTGATAATCAATTCATCAAATAATCGCCAAACAGTAGTCCAGAAGTTATAAGGAGTATCACCGGGATTACTTGATTTTTCCAATTTCAGTGAATCCCAGCATGGATATGGAAGGTTTGATAGTGACAGTTCACCGGACTATACTTCAGAATTTACCACCGTGACCATGATGCTCCGTCGGTTGCGCGGCCCGTCAAACTCACACAGAAAGATATTCTGCCAGGTGGAGAGCCCCATTTTTCCATCCACAATGGGAATGGTCTCCTGGGGACCCACAATGCCGGCTTTCAGGTGAGCGTCCCCGTTGTTGTCCTGGTGATCATGTTCCCAAATCCCTGAAGGGATGAGCTTATTGAGTAGCGAAATCACATCCCGCTGAACCGAATCGTCCCAGTTCTCCTGGATCATCACCGCTGCAGTTGCGCCCTGGACATAGACGTTGACCATGCCGGCCTGCACACCTGATTCGGTAACAATTGCTTCCACCTGTTGCGTGATGTCGTAGAGGCCGTTGTGGGCGGGGGTGGATATCTGGATGGTTTGTTGCATATATATTTCTTTTTCTAAGTTGCCGGTTTGATTCTGATATATTTACTTAGTTATATCATAATATATCTTTCAGTTTGCCAAGACTCTTTTTGATAAGCTCCAGCTCTTTTGCCGATACATTTTTGATAATCTTCAATTCGCATGCAGACCGGTATGCAAGTATCTTTTCCATGAGCTTAATGCCTTCCGAACTTAACTCTAAATGAATGGCTCTGCGATCCTTGTCACTTGTTGAACGCAATAAATACCCTTTCACAACCATTTTATCCACTATCCTGCTAATCCTGCTTAAAGATAATCCCATATTCTCAGCCAGTTGAGGACTATTTATCTTGTCACCGCTACTTATTGCAATAAAAGCATGGTACTCCGCCTGTGTAAGATTATGTTCTGCAATAAAAACGTCATCCATCAGCATGAACTTCTTTTTCAGTTCATAAAGTAATTCTATGATATTGTTCCCCATTGTTTATAGACAATTTGTTTTATCGTTTACACCATTTTGTAAAATGTTTTATATTTGCACGCGAATTAATGCTACTAGCATATATTGCGATTAGCAAATTATAATAATCTTTAAAAGATACAAAAATGAAAAAAAATCTATTAACAGGAATTCTTGGGTTTGTATTAGGTTTAGTATTGGCCTTTTTTATCCTGTACAAGGCTGCTCCTGGAATGATGCTTCTTGAAGATGAAAGCAAGTATGCAACTTTCGAAGAAACTGTAACGAAGTTCGAACAATCGGTAAAGGATCACAACTGGAAGATTCCTACCATACATGACTTGCAAAATACCATGGCCAAATTCGGGAAAGATGTAAAGGCAGTTAAAGTTTTTGAGCTATGCCACCCTGATCATGCTGGCAAAATCCTTGAAAAAAGTGATGAACGTGTTGTTTCTTCATTAATGCCATGCAGGGTAGCCATATATGAAAAAGAAGATGGTAAGGTATACATTTCAAGAATGAATTCGGGCCTGATGGCAAGTACCATGAATGGGGTAATTCCGGAAGTAATGAAAGAAGCTTCAAAACAAAATGAGGAGATTCTTGAAGCCATTCTTAAGGACTGATCTGGTTCATTATTTATGCAAATCTTAACAAAGCCATAGCAATGATGATTATAAATCGTAAAGTCGCATTATTAAGTGCGATAATGCTAGTTACTGCGCTTGCGTTACATGCACAGTTTCAAGTAGACGGGGAGTTCCGCAGTCGGGCAGTACTAGATCATGGATACAAGGTTCCGGTGAAAGCTGACAATGATGCCCATTTATCTTTCGATCAAAGATCAAGGCTGATTCTTGGATATAAAAAAGATATACTATCGGTCAGATTTACCTTACAGGATGCGCGGGTTTGGGGTTCCGATGATATGTTCAACAAGACCGGAGTGGAGGGGAATTCTTCAGCTTTGGGTATTTATGAAGCATGGATTGACCTGCAAATAGGAGAACACTCAGGAATACGCGTAGGGCGCCAGGAATGGAACTACGATGACATGCGGATACTGTCATGGAGAAACTGGTGGACCTCAGGCTTGAGTTACGATGGAATTCTATTCAGGCATTATAACCCGGAAACCGGATGGCATATTAATACCGGTATCTCTTACAATAATAATGGTACCAGAACTGGGATGGTCGATAATAGTCTGTGGAATCAGAATAATCTGAAAACCATGAACTTTGTCAATATCAGGAAAGACTTCTCAAGCAAGCTCTATGCAGTTGCCATGTTTACACTTTCCGGCAAACAGGATATGACAGTTGATGAACTGGTAGGTACTGGTACGCATGGATTTTCTATAAGTTATAATAAAGGGAAAGCAGCTAATAATGGATTCTTTGGATATGCTTCAGGATATTATCAGTACGGAAAAGATGTTTCCCTTGGAACTGATGAGAATCGTAAGGCCATTTCTGCTCATATGATAAATGCAGAGGTGGGATTAAGGACTCTGGATAAAAAGGTTGAAGTCTCTATGGGTGTGGAAAACATATCCGGTCGTGATTATTCCAATACGGATGTTGACTACAACAATACCCGTCACTCTTTTGATCTATTTTATAGTGCACGTTTCCCCTATTATGGAGGACATTTGAATTATTTTCTCATTCAGGATTCCTATAAAATCGGGACAAAAGGGGGAGGTTATATGAATCCCTTTTTCAAAGTCAGGTTCCAAGCAAGCAAAAAGGATATCTTTGATTTTACCTTGCATAATCCGATGTTGACAACCCATGTTGCCGCTCACACAGGTTTTGATCCAGATACGAAGATACCAATTGCAGAAATTGATGCAGATGGTAACCCGGTCTATTGGAAAGGCAACCTTGGCAATCATATCGACCTGGATTATACCAGGAAAATAAGCAAGGAGGTGATTTTCAAAATCGGAGCTTCCTATGCATTGATTTCCGATATAAAAAACCAGATGGTTTATGGTTACGAAGATCCGGCCGGCCAGGAACTTAACGATCTTGGACAGAACTATTTTGTTTATACCATGCTAATCGTGAAACCCAATTTCTTCCGCTCAGAATAATAATACCGTCAACAGTTTTTAATCCATAAATGCTTGCCTGACAGGGAACTGTTTAAACACATACTCGTATAGCAAGCTGCATTTTGAAAATCCGGCCGGGTAACAGCTATCCTGGTCGGATTATTCATTTAACTCCCTTTGAATTCAGTTGATTTCTCTATTAAAATTTCATTCATAACTATATATTCAAAATAAAAAGCGTTAAATGCCAGGAACATTTCTTTCAATTGGGGTATATCTAAATGAAAAGAATCATGATCCCTGCTGTTGCTCCCTGGACATAAACGTTTACCAGGCCGTTTTGCACTCCGGATTCGGATACGATGGCTTCCACCTGCCGGGTGATGTCGTAAAGGCCGTTGTGGGCGGGTGTGGGTATGTGGATGGTTTGTTGCATTTTCTATATCGTGCCTTCAGAGCAAAAGTAAGCAATCACCTGCAATTTACATTGTACTTCAACTCCATCGCTGAACGTTTTTACGATAGGTTCGACCCGATGGTTGGGCTTTTTTGTTCCCTTAATAAGATTATTTCTTGTAAATTACTTTGTTCTCCCAATTCCATTGGTAAGGTTTGATCCAAGTGATAGTTTCTCCTTTTTTTCGACGATCCACAATATGACGTACTAGCTTCGTGGTTTCCTTAACAGAACGCATTGCTCCTTCAAGCTCAACTACACCATGCCCTGGAAGCATCAAATCATATTGAACGGGCTCTCCATTGAG
Source organism: Bacteroidota bacterium (assembly GCA_039714655.1). Classification (GTDB taxonomy): domain Bacteria; phylum Bacteroidota; class Bacteroidia; order Bacteroidales. Next base: position 7,006 of record JBDLIX010000095.1, on the reverse strand, counting down.
GAGAAAACTTTCCAGTTTTTCAAGTGATTTCAAATATTGATCCCAATCCGCATATGGGTCGTCCATCCATGCATGACGACCATTATGAAGAGCAATGTCTTCGGAAAACAATATCTGTTTGTTATTATGCTTTAGTAAGTAGCATGTAGATCCAGGTGTATGCCCTGGAGTCCAGATAGCATAAAAGGTCATTCGGCCAAAATCGAGTCGATCTCCATCGTGGACCACTCTGTCAACTGGACATCTATTGAAATAACGTTCCTCTCCATCCATAAGCCAAAAAGCTGTAACCTGATTTCCTGTTTCGATGGAGTGTGCATCATGTAAAGGCGCAATAATCTGGGCACCATTCTTACGCCAAAGGTGGCATGATTGAGCATGGTCAACATGGCAGTGTGTGATCAGAACCCATTTCACTTGAGTAGGGCTGTATCCTAGTTGCCTAATTTGTGATAAGAGTACTTCGTGCCACGAATCATAACTCGGATCGATGAGTAAAAGCCCCTCACCTGTATCGATCAAGTAAATGAGTTGTGATTCTGCATCTTCTCCCAGGACGTATATGTCATCCATGATCCGCCAAGGATGCTTTCTCAATTCTAAAGTTCCTCTCTCATAAGATGTTATCAATTCCTCTCTTATTTGATCTCCATCTGACCATGACAGGCTTGTGTCAAGCTTGTCATATATTGTCATGTCCAGGTAAGTCCAAAGGTCAGGTACGACTTCCTGTCCCCATGGTGTTCTGACAATAATTGGCTCATTCCCTTTCTTTGATAATGTTGGCTCTGTAGAGGTGGAGCAAGAAGCCAAAAGAGCGATTGTGATAATGATTATAAAGAGTTTGTTCATTTCAAAAAGTCATTTTATTTCTTCCTTTTAAAATTCTTTGCGCCTAACAAATATTCTACTGTTCTTGTTAGTATAGTACTCTAATTAAAAAAACTATCATTTTAATTCGATAAATCGATTCTTACTATTGGAAAGATCTGGAATCTCTGACAGATAATTTATTCATCTGATATTATATAGCTTCATTAAGTCACTCCTAAAAAGACTTATTTTCAATCAAGAGATTGCAAGTGAAATTACTATGAATAGTAATCTTATGCAATTATCTACTCTTTAAATCCTGAAATTTCCTGTGAGATTCTTTGAGCTCCTGGTCAAGGCGATTTGCTGCTTCACCTATAATCTCAAAATTCCGAACCACAGCATCTGCCGTTCTATCATCTGTAAGAAAAGCCTCATAGTCTGATCCATTGGTATAGCGCTTAATTTTCTGCGCTGATTCCAAATTCTCTGGCTACCCGCTGTAGAGATTTGTCTTTTGTCCAGATATAGACATGATGAATCAAAGCTGATGTAAGGAGATGAACATCAATAAATCCCAATCCCTTTCCATAAAGCTTCCCGTCTTCAATCAATACGAATACTTCCTCATCCAGCACTGCATCAATTCTTGGGAGCGCCCTGAGAAGTGAGAGGACTTCTTTTCGATTGGATATATTCCCGCAAGCTAATTCACCTAGGATATATGGATGGATGCAAACCTGACTCGTAAGTAGTAATTCCTTTAAATCCTCATTTACATAATGAAGGTGATCAATCCAGACAGAAGTATCGACCAAAATCATTCGGATGCCGATTTTCTCCTTGGGATGCTTTTCAGACTCTTTTCACTACCACCTAACGCTGCAAGCCGTTTAGCACTCTCCTGAGCTATCAAAGCTTCCAATCCCCGCCTGACCAGGGCTGTTTTCTCTGAAATACCCGTAAGCCTGGACGCCTTACTAAGAATCTGATCGTCTATGTTCAATGTTGTTTTCATAGCTGCAAGATATATAAATTATATGTACATATCAATACATTTGGGCAATATCCTGCATTACTTAAATGCTCAGTATGAATACATTTAGTTGTTGGTGCAGATAAGGACAGAATTGGTATTGTTTCTGCCTTATTTCTGTATATGCTGGGTATAGAAATGGAAAGCATTACAATTTTGAATCACCTGACGATAACCGGTATTCTGATCTGTGATGGATAGTCGGCAGAGTGATGTATTTTGTTCGTGGCCACCACCCCCTCAGTTTCATCATAATTCCTGCCCCCTGTATTCAGGTTCCCGTCAAAACGGGGAAAATTGCTGCTGCTGACTTCAATTCTGATGCTGTGTCCTTTTTCGAAATAGTTACTGGTGGACATGGGGCTCATCTCAATTTCGTAGACCTCTCCTTCTTCCATGAATACCTGCTTGTCGAGGACGGAAAATATCAGTACAGAGTTTCACGCCATCGCTCATAGGCATCATCACTTTCTGATCGACGACAGCTATTTCTTCCAACTGGTCCAGGATGTCCTCCTGGGCTTCTGCTTTAATGATGACAATGCCCAGTAGAAGGGAAAGGACTAGATACCTTAATGCTCTCATTTTATTTGATTTCCCATTTCATGAGCATAGACGTTCACCATGCCTGAGCGCACCTTGCTTTCAGACACGATGGCCTCCACCTGCCTGGTGATGTCATAGAGGCCGTTGTGGACGGATGTGGAAATTTGGATTGTACGTTGCCTTTAATCTAAATTAATCGTGGATAACGGTAAAACTCAGTGGCAGGGAGGGTGGTTCGACCTTTGCTGTCTATTGCAAAGAGCGTGACACGCTTCAAGGTCCGCTGTAGCGGCTTGTTATGTTTCTATTCCTTCATACATTCGAGATATATTGCGTCCATTGGAAAGTCATCAACAGGTTTCACTACACACCGAGTGCGGCCTTTTTATATTGACCGTGCTTAGAAACGGCCTTAAACATCGCTATGCAATTCTCGGGATTAACCCCTGGATGCAACGAATTTGAAGAGCAAATTATCAAACCCCCGCCATCGGCCCCATCTTCAATCGTTTGGATGACAGCCTGCTCAACCTGCTTTGTATTCCCATTGGGTAGAAGATCCACACTATCTATGTTCCCTAATAGGCAGATTTTATCGCCACAGTAGGCTTTTACCTTTTTCATTTCCATTCCAGCCTGAGGCTCCAAAGGATTGATCCCATCGTACCCGGTATCAAGAAGAACGTCCAAAAGAGGCCAGAGGTTACCATCAGAGTGCCTAACCACCTTAAGCCCTTTTTGATGTGCTCTTTCAACGATCTGCCGGTTGTAGTGATTTATAAATATTTTGAAATGTTCCAGGGATATCATGGGTCCCTTATCCATAGCGATATCATCTTCAATGACCAGAACATCAAGACCAGCTTCAACCAGAAGCTCCAATTGGGCAAGACTGAATTCCATCATCATTTTCGCAAGCAAATGGAGAAATTCAGGATCAGCATATACATTCATCATGTAATTTGTCATACCGATCAACCGCCAGGAGCGGACGAAAACACCCCTCATGAGCCAAAAAGTCGCTTTTTGCCCTTTGAACCGTTCAACTGCAAGGTCTAAAAGGCCCAAATCTTCTTTCTTGGGAACTGGGGGTGTGAATTTTTTTAATTCAGCAAGGTTTTTTACAGGGTGGCCAACAGGCACGGGAATGCCGTGTTCTGACAATTTGAAGACCACTCCGAATCCATCTTTGACATGGAGATCATCCAATTTTTCTTCGTGACCGATTTCAAAGGTCGTGATACCGTCGATGTCAAAGTGCTCATGGATCATGAAAAGGGTATCCACAAGCTTGAATTTATCCCTTTCATTCATAAGTCTGAAATCCTGGGGTTCAGGAAGACTATCAGTCAGATGTTTTCCTATACCGACAATAGGCACCTCATTGATACCGTGGATATACAAGGGGATGCAATCCGGCTCTCTCACCTCAAGTGCTGTTAGTATTCTTTCTTTTCCATTCATATGTTTGCTCCGGTTAATCGTATCGTCCCTCTAAGAGGACCCAGGCGATCCATGCGTGAGGCATCGGTGGAACTCAGCGGTGGCAATGGAGCACAGCGGAATTGCCGTCCTTTGTAGCGCCTTGTTATGCGTTTTGTGGGTTAACCATTTCAACTACATCTGTTATTTATTGTAGATCACAGGCATTTGCCCTTTCCACTTAATCCATGCATCATGGTCTGTAATCAGTTTAGCCATGAAATGTCCTACGTTAATTCGACTGGTTGTGCCCGCATTAAATATTGCGCTTCGAACAGGTGAAGGGTATTCCTCATACTCGGTAACCTCGCCTTCATTTGTCAAACTATCAGGTCGCACTGCTACCCACTCAATTTCACTATCGTCCTGACCAATTTCAATGCGTAGAAAATCTGTGGCCTTCTCATTATCTACCTGTGGTGGTAATAATAATCGAAGCAACCAGATCACACACTTTTGACCAAATGAAATACGTTCAGGGAGATCACGGTTACTATTACCAGTGGTGTTCATTAATACAAACTTAACTGGTATTTTTGAATTATTAGCCTTGATAGCTTTGCACAATCGACGAGTAGCATCTGTGACAAGTCTGCGAGGATGACCGAAAATACCTTTTAAATTTAAGCTGTGTCCTAAACAAGAAGCTACTGCGTTACAGCCTTTAACATGTTGAGCCATCTCGGCATCACTAAGACCGAGGACGCTTGCACGGATTATGGACAGGTTTTCATGATTCTTGACAGCCTCAGGTAAACTGTCAACCGTTCGCACAATTATCTTAACGTACACTCCATGATCCAGCAGCTGCTCCACGAGCAACCGGCCGGTTGCTCCACTTGCTCCAACAACAAGGGTCGTCTTCATTTTTCCTCTCTTAGATATGGTTGTATTTCAACGTATAACGGTGGAACATTGACGCGACTACCGTTGGTTTTCGGCTCCACTTGAAAGATAGCGATCGAACCTTTCAGACCGTCTGCTGTATGAATAAATTCAAAACTGCGGCCATCTTCAAAGCTAGTAATTTTCCAATTCATGGCACCCATATCCTTATGGGTATGTTCGCCTGTTGAGCCTATCCCATACGGCAGCGGGGAGGACCATTCTGCTTTGGTTATACGATCCCGCTATTGAAAATCATTGGTAACATCTATCCAAAAGCTCCAAATCGATTCAGGGTTTTGTGAAATTAAAATTGATTCGTTGATTACCATGATTCTTGCCCTTCAGCTGCTTAACGGCAGACTGCCGTTGTATGTATTGATGGTATTCGCTTCGGTGTATTCCTTTTCCACGAGTAGCTATTGTACATTGATCCTTCACGCTGCAGGAGGTACATGACTTTGTGGCGTATCCCCTGAAAGAATAAGCTGCTGCTTTGTGCCATTTACCTGTTGTGGTTAGATGCTTGTTTTGTGGGCATATGCAATAATCTCCCTCCGGATTATATGTGAAATTTTCAGCATTGTATGCCGGGTCAGGGGCTTGTATGGCCAGACTGGGTATAGCGACCAAGGTATCAATTTTCAGATCATGCGCAATTTTAAACTCAGATCCGGTATGATAACCTTTGTCGTATAACGCAGTAAACTGGTTGGTGCGAAATATGCTCATTTAACTTTCTGCAAAAGGTATTACAATATGAAATGGACTATTACACATAGTTTTAGGCTTACGAATATTGTTCAATTCTACTTCTGCTGTTCAGATTCTTCTTCCTCTACTTTTTCTTCATAGGATGTAATATTAACATGTGATAGATATACTATTTTCCATTTCCCGTCTACTTTTTTAAGAAACCTAACATTTGTTATCTTCTTTAGGAATACATTATCATTATTAAGAACAATTTCATCAAAAACTACCCAGGCACTCTCTTTATATACCTTGATGTTGTAATTTGTAAATTGGCATCTTTCTCTTGGTATTGGATCTTTTTCATAGTTTTCTTTAATGTGTTGACTTAACTCTTCCCATCCAACAACATAAACATATCTTTTTTTACTTGAAACCAGGACGATAAGGTTTTCATCCTGTAAAAAAGATTTGATTTGCTGATCATAATTTTTGGCATAATAAGAATTAGTTTCATTTTCTATGACAGCTTTAATAGCTTCTTCTTCTTTTTTGATGTCAATTTCTTTATTGCAGGAAGTTATGATCAAAATAATAAGACCAGCTAATATCAGTTTTACTTCTTTCATTTTTGTGGTTTACCTTAATAATATACAACTGTTTATATTTTCATCTTGGATCATTATAAGTTCGCTGGAGAAAATCTTCAATATGATTTCAAATTCTAAAAATTCACTTAATCCTCATTGAAGGTATAACGGCAGAGTTTAGCGGCTTGTTAGAGCGTTTCTTACAACTTGATTCCCAAATAGAGTCCACTTTGCACTCCGTCACATTCCAGGGAACCCTTATAAAAACTTGTCAAGAGCTCAAAACGTAATCCACTTTCGATTCTTGTTGTTTCGATCAGATTTAGGTTCACCGAGCCAAGAAGACCATAAAGATTATCTGAAGAATAGTAAGTAGCATTGCTATAATATGTTCCGTACATATCTATCGATCCAAGTTGACCCCATGATTTGATAAATCTTTGGTATAGCCCGCCAATATCAAATTTAAGCCGGTGAAACAGGTCCGGAAATGGAGTTATTCTGAGTGATAAACTGGCTCCTAATGAAGTTATTTGATGGTACTCATAAAAAGTGTTCATATTATACATGTTATTCGCATTGGCTATCATAAATCTTGGGGTAATATCGAGAAAGTCATTGATTTGATGGACATATTCAATACTTGTGCTTATACCCAATACATCTCCAGAACCAAAGAAAGCGCCATTAAGACCAATACGTATCATATCCCTGGAATCCTGACTCATTTGGGCGCTCACAATTCCGAAAGAGATGGTGAAAATTACTATTAAGCTGAACTTCTTCATGAGGATTATAATTTGTAATATTATTTAACAATTCTATTTCTCTCTTTTAATTGCAGAACCGGCAGAGTTTAGCAGCTTGTTAGCTGCAATGTCGGTAACAAACAACGATCCTACGGTGAAATAAGGTTTAGATTTGGAAAATAAGTTTTGAATTTAGCAAAATCTCTCGTGAT
>JBDLIX010000094.1:0-19745 GCA_039714655.1 Bacteroidota bacterium | reverse complement strand
TCAATTCCTTGAAACCTCCTCGAATATTAATTCAGATTCTGTTGAAATAAAGGTATCTGATACAGGAAAAGGGATTCCTGAAGAGATGCTGGACAAAATCTTTGACCGGTTCTACCAGGTAAATGATCAGGATTCCAGGGAGGCTGAAGGGACCGGACTGGGACTAGCGCTGACAAAAGAGCTGGTGGAGCTGTACCGGGGGAGTATCACAGTCGATAGTAACCCAGGGAAGGGTAGCATCTTTTCGGTTAATCTTCCTGTTTCAGTGGAACAATTCAGGGAAGAGGAAGTTGTGAAACCTTCAGCTGATGTTGAAATAAGGAGAGAACCTGTTGCACCGGTCCACAAAGATGAGGATGATGAGGATACAGAATCCATCAGTAGTCAAATCCCGGAAACTGCCAAAGATAAACCGGTCATACTGATTGTTGAAGATAATGATGACTTACGAAACTATATTTCCCGGATTCTTGAAAGCAGTTATCACATCATATCTGCAGAAAATGGGAAGATGGGATTGGAAAAAGCTCACGAAAACATTCCTGACCTGGTTATCAGTGATGTAATGATGCCCGAAATGGATGGCATGGAAATGTGCAGGCTTTTGAAAACAGATGAAAGAACAGATCACATTCCGGTTATCATTTTGACAGCCAGGGCTGACAGAGGCAGCAAACTGGAAGGATTGGAAATCGGGGCGGATGATTACCTGGTCAAACCATTTGATACAGAAGAATTGAAGGTTCGTGTGAAAAACCTGCTCGAACAACGCAGAAAACTGAGGGAAAGATTCAGATTGGATTTCTTATCGATCGCAACAGATATGGGATTACCACCAAAGGATCTATTTATAAAGAGATTACTTGATATATTCAATCAGCACATTTCAGATCCGGAATATAAAATGAATCAACTATCCGGGGAATTAAATCTTAGCCTGTCACAGGTCCAGAAGAAAGTGATGGCTATTACCGGCCACACTCCCAGCGAACTATTCCGTAACCACAGATTAAAAAAAGCTGCGACATTTTTCAGCAACGGTCATGATCAGGTAGCCCAGGTCATGCATCTTGTTGGTTTTAACAACCAGTCCTATTTCTCCAAATGCTTTGGTGAACTCTTCAATATGACCCCTTCCCAGTTCATTGCTGCAACAAAAAAGTAAGCATCCCCGCCAGATGCGGCATATCTGTTAAACTTTGCGGTTTTTCTTATAGACTTACCCCTTAGCAGGATTGTAACTTGTATACTATTGTAAAACTTAAAAATAGTAATCATGAAAAAATTAAATTTATTATTGTTAGGCATTTTATTGTGTGGCTTTGCATTGAGTTCCAATGCACAATCAGACACCCGTGCATTTGAGAACACCTGGAATATCAGGGTTAATTGCGATGGTGTAGTTGACGTAATCAGTGGCCAGATGCATGGTCATGTTGTTGATCATTACAATCCTCAAACCGGTGTATTTGAGTGGTATAAATTCAACTTTTTTTTCGATGAATTTGTTAGCGAGAATACCGGTGAAGTATTTTCAGGTAGCTATTTCAATAAAGGCGGACTTGTTGGGGATAGATATTGGACCATGCGCTTTAATCTTAGAGGCGATCAAGGTTCGCATATTCTTGTGACCGTTATTTGGTTCTATGATGCTTCCACCAATACCTGGACCCGAATAAAAAAGTCGGCAAAGTGTATGTAAGAAATTCTTGAGACTCTTCAATATCGTCAGGAATTTAGAAGCCAGGTACCAGACTGAACATTAAAGAGTCAGGATTCAATGTCATAACTTCAGGCGCTGTGCAGACCAAACAGCGCCTGTGGCATTGGTCCAATACGTTTCGTTCCGACGGCCAGTTCGTCAATCCACAGTTTCTGGGCATGGGGTAGCAGTCCGGGCCCGAAATAGGGTGCCATCAGGAATTGATTGATCTTCTATTTCCGGAAAGTCTGTTGAGAGCAGAATTACTTCGGTATATTCGACAACAAGCTCCCCATCAAACCAGCAACGGACAATACCATCCTGGTTCGGGAGGTCATTCTCCATGTCAAGGGTATTAACCCAACTTGGTAAGGAAAGCTCGAAAAGTACAAAAATCACATGATTTTCAAGGATTTTTCAACGGTTTTATGGCCGGATATTAAACAATAGTTTAGGTATACCCATCACCACTCCCGGACAAACCGTCCGATATTTCATCACCAGTTAGAGGATCTCTCTCTCACTTTTGTAATCATGGTAAATTGCTGTATATTTTATGCATGAAAAATAAACTCATCATCTTCGTACTCATCCTTTTCAATGGTGTGGTAATCATCCAGTCACAGGAAATCAGAAGAGACTTTCGTATCCCCGATATCATGGGCTATCACACCATGAAAGGGGATTTTCATATGCACACGGTATTTTCAGATGGTAAAGTCTGGCCGGACATCCGTGTCATTGAGGCATGGCAGGAAGGACTTGATGCTATTGCAATTACCGAACATGTGGAATACCTTAATGAGTTGCTTCCTCATGATCAAAATATGTCATATGAAATTGCAAAGAAAGAGGGGGATAAAAGAGGGATCATTGTTATCAGAGGTGCTGAAATTACAAGAACTCTTCCAGAAGAATGTGGCCATATGAATGCTCTTTTTCTCAATGATGTCACTCCACTCGAACAGAAGGATTATTTGGATGCCATTAACGAAGCTTCAAACCAGGGTGCGTTTATCTTCTGGAACCATCCGGGATGGTATGGCCATCAAGCTGATACGACCATCTGGTTTGATGTTTTTACTCAATTGGTCAATGAGAACAAGATGCATGGTATTGAGGTCGCAAACTGGAACAGGTGGTTTCCTGAAGCCTTTACATGGTGCATTGATAAAAACCTCACTGTATTGGCGAATTCCGATATACATAATCCGACCTCATTCAAGTATGATTATTGCAAAGGCGATCATCGCCCCGTCACTATTTTGTTTACAACTGAAAGAACAGAGGAGGGTATGAAAGATGCCTTATTTAATCGCAGGACAGTAGCCTATTTGAAAAGAGGATTCTACAATCAGCTCATGGGAAAAGAGGAATACCTGAAAGCGCTATTTTTTGCATCAGTAGAATTTGAACTGCTATCCAATACGGAGAACAGTCTGAGCTTCAGGATAAAGAATATCTCTGATCTTGATTTTTTATTGACAAAATCCAATCCTGATTCAAGGCTTAATTATCGGAAACAGCAGTTTCTGTACGGCAGGTCAGAAGAAAGCATTACCATTTCTAAGACTCAGCCTGTAAAGGATGACGAGATCAAGATTGTTTATGTGATCGAAAACCTGCTGAAAGCACCTGACCGGCCCGTTACAATTGAAATCCCTGTGAACAAGATAGTTAATTAAAAAAGGGCTCACAACTTATATGGTCGTAAGTCCATGATATTTACTTAATTACTTAGCTTAAGCATTTCATATTTTTAAATTATATATATCGATTAAATGAAAATTCGAGGATCTATTCATGTTGTTCTGGTTTTACTTCTTATCCATTCGTTATCTTTTAGTCAATCAACAACTGGTTTATGGCTTGTGGGGTATGCGGAAACGAATATCACACCATCAAACGACCAGGAGGTTCAAATGTCGGGGTATGGCCGGGAGCGCTATGCAGATGGCTCTGTGATGCCTCTTTTAAGTCAGACTGTGGTATTGCGCGACTTAGAAGGTAATACGGGGGTATTTATTGCGGCAGATATTGTCGGGTTTGACCGTGTCCTTGTAAATGCAATCCGACACTCTATTCATAAAAAACATAATATTTCTGAAGATAATATTCTTTTAGTGGCTTCACATACCCACTGGGGACCTGCCGTAAGACTGACTGGTAAATTCAGTACAGGAGCACCCAATGTATGGTATAATGGCTGGATGGAAGAGAAGATCCTGGACCAGGTTGATCGTGCATTGGCCGCTCTATCCCCGGCAACTATTGAGTATACCTCTTTTGATTTTCGCGAAATTGCCAGCAATCGCCGGCTGTTTGTGGATGGAGAAATATTGATGAAACCAAATCCGGAAGGTAGTTTTGATGGTCATACACCCCTCATAAGGATTAAGCGCGATGTATATCCACAACAACTTCTCATGGTAGGATATGGTTCACATGTTACAGGATCCGGAGCGATTGAAAAATGGAGTCCGGGCTATCCCGGATCTATGAGAAACTATCTTTCCGGTGCTTTACCGGATACGAAAGCCGTATTTATTCAGGGTTGTGGCGGTGATGCAAAAATTTCATATACAGATCCTGAAACCGGTAAACTGGTTTTTTCAAGTGATACGATACATTCCCGTGAAGCAGGAGAGAAACTTGCCAGAGTCGTACTGGCGCATCTGGAAAGCAAAAAAATGACTGTTATTGATAACAAACTTGCCTGTTCCCTGGCCACAGGTCAATTGAGCTATGGTGAGCGTTGGCCACAGGAGGAGATTGAGCATCATGCTTATGACGGAGACCCGAATTACTATTTAACATGGTCTGCCAGGCAGGCCCTGGCCTATCCGGTTGTGAATGAAAGTTTTCGTTATGATGCACAGGTGTGGAAACTTGGCAAACAACTGACCATTTTTGGAATGGAAGGCGAAGTATGTAGCCCATGGGGAGATATATTAAGGTCCATGGCCACCACAAAACAGGCTTTAGTGGCCGGTTATGCAAACAACATATCCTGTTATATTCCGGATAATAAAATGATAGGTGAAGGCGGTTATGAGGTGATCCGGTCACAAAAGTATGGTAAGCCTGCTCCATTCACTCAAAATATCGAGGGGGAAATCAAAACCATTGTTAGAGAGGCCTTAAAAGCACTGGATTAAAGCTTATGTGAGATTAACCCCAAAGAAAAAATCAAATTTCAGATGAATAGTGCCATAATCACAATAGGGGATGAGATCCTGATCGGACAGGTGGTCGATACCAATGCCGTTTGGATCTCAAAAGAGCTGAACAAGATGGGTGTCCAGGTGGGAGAGATGGTGACGGTTTCTGACGAAGCTGTACAGATCAGAGAAACCCTGGACCGGTATATGGGCAGATATGATCTGCTGATCATGACCGGTGGGCTGGGACCCACCAAGGATGACCTTACCAAGCAGACACTGGCAGATTATTTTGATAGTGAAATGATCACCCATCAGGAGGTGCTGGAGAAGATCACGGCTTTTTTCAGAGAACGGGGACGTACCATGATCGAGTCCAACCTGAGGCAGGCAGATGTCCCCGATGCATGCCGGGTTCTGATGAATCATCACGGGACAGCTCCTGGCATGTGGTTTGAGAAAGAGGGTACCATCCTGGTATCCCTTCCGGGAGTTCCTTTTGAGATGAAGGGGCTGATGCAGGATCACATCATTCCCGAGATCTCAAAGCGGGTACAGGTCCCCCTTGTGGTGCATAAAACCGTTATGACACAGGGGGTACCTGAATCATACCTTGCAGCAATGCTCAGGGATTGGGAGGAAGATCTCCCGGAGTGTGTAAGGCTTGCTTATCTGCCAAGACCGGGAATCGTCAGATTACGTCTGACAGTGGTTGACAAATGTGCCAGGGATGCCGAAAAAATACTTAAGGTAAACATTGATAAACTTCTGGCTATCATATCACAATACGTTTTTGGTTATGATGACATAACTCTTGAGGAATCTCTGGGGAACCTGATGAAGGAAAAAGGATTGACCCTTTCTACGGCAGAGAGTTGCACAGGAGGCAACATTGCCAGGCTGATTACATCTGTTCCCGGCAGTTCAGCCTATTACAAAGGATCGGTTGTTGCATACGATAATCATATAAAAGCTGATGTACTGGGTGTGGACAGGGGCAGCCTGGAGCATTCGGGTGCAGTAAGCAAAGAGGTGATCGAACAGATGTCCACCGGTATCAGAGATTCCTTTGGTACCGATGCAGCCATTGCAACTTCGGGGATAGCGGGCCCGGAGGGTGGGACTGAGGAGAAGCCAGTAGGAACAGTCTGGATATCTGTTGTTTATGGAGAAAAAGTCTATTCAAAGAAATTCAGGTTTGGAGGATCCCGGGAGCGGATCATTGACCAGGCAACCTACAGTGCCATGCAACTTTTAAGAAGGCTCATTTTGAATATGATTTAATCCAGTGGCTCAGAGAGCTTTTTTGCTGCCAAAGTTTGATTATTACATAAATAATTACGTAATTTGCGCCTCGTTAGAAGAATCGATCTGAAATTCAAAGGAAATAATGTCTAAAATTTGTCAGGTAACAGGAAAAAAGATGATGGTGGGAAACAATGTATCTCACTCAAAGAGAAGGACTAAAAGGACTTTCCAACCTAATCTATTCGATAAGAAGTTTTATCTTGCCGAGGAAGACAGGTATGTGGACCTCCGTGTTTCTGCACAGGGAATTCGCACCATCAATAAGAACGGACTGAAAGCTACATTGGATAAGGCCGTAAAAAAAGGATTTCTAAAATCTTATTAATTCAAAGTAAGAAATGGCTAAAAAAGGTAAAGGAAACAGGGTGCAGGTTATTCTGGAATGCACTGAGCACAAAGAAAGCGGGATGCCTGGAACTTCGCGCTATATCTCAACCAAGAACAGGAAAAACTCTCCTGACAGGCTTGAGTTAAAGAAGTACAATCCCGTACTGAGAAAAGTAACACTACATCGTGAAATTAAATAAGGATCTGAAAAATGGCTAAGAAAGTTGTAGCAACATTGCAGAGCGGAGAAGGAAGGAACTTCACCAAATGTATTAAGATGGTTCGTTCACCCAAATCCGGAGCATACGCATTCGAAGAGGAAGTGGTGCACAATGACCACATCAAGGATTTCTTCAAATAGAATAACCTTTGACACAAAATATTATTTTAAAGCTTTCTTGAAAAAGGGAGCTTTTTTTATATCAAAACTCACTATTAACCACTAACGCGTAGCAGTTGCATCATGGGTCTTTTTTCCTCAGATAAAAAGAAGAACCTGGACCGGGGCCTTGAAAAGACCAAGGAGAGCGTATTTAAGAAGCTTTCCCGTGCAGTGGTGGGAAAATCCCGGGTTGATGATGAGGTACTGGATAATCTCGAGGAGGTGCTGATCAGTTCTGATGTGGGTGTGGAGACCACACTTCGGATCATTGAACGTATTGAGTCCAGGGTGTCAAAGGATAAATTCTTAAATACAAGCGAGTTAAATGTAATTCTCAAAGAGGAGATTGCCTCTCTTCTGGAAGAGAATAATTCGGGACTTGTGGCAGGATTTGAAGAATCATTGCCCTCCAAACCCTATGTGATTATGGTGGTAGGGGTCAATGGAGTGGGGAAAACCACCACCATTGGTAAACTGGCACATCACTTTAAGAAAGCTGGAAAAAATGTGCTGCTGGGCGCTGCAGATACTTTCAGGGCAGCTGCGGTTGACCAGCTTTCCATATGGGCCGAAAGGGTAGGAGTCGACATTATAAAACAGGAGATGGGATCCGATCCCGCATCAGTGGCTTTTGATACACTTTCATCGGCGGTTTCGGGGGACAAAGATGTAGTGATCATCGATACTGCCGGACGGCTGCACAACAAGGTGAACCTGATGAACGAGTTGAGTAAGATCAACAGGGTGATGCAGAAGGTGATTCCTGAGGCTCCCCATGAGATATTACTGATTCTTGATGGTTCCACCGGTCAGAATGCTTTTGAACAGGCAAAACAGTTCACAAAAGCCACAGAAGTGAATGCCCTGGCCCTTACCAAACTCGATGGAACCGCAAAGGGTGGTGTGGTACTTGGTATATCGGATCAGTTCCGGATCCCGGTCAAATACATTGGCATTGGTGAGAAACTTGATGACCTTCAGGTCTTTGACCGGAATGAGTTTGTAGACAGTCTTTTCAGTGAATGATGACCGTTAATATTCTTACCCTTGGTTGTTCCAAAAACCTGGTGGATTCTGAACACCTGTTAGCCCAGTTCAGGTCTTCCGGATACCATGTGTTGCACGATGATCATGAAACCCCTGCCGATATTGTTATCATAAATACTTGCGGATTTATTCTGGATGCCAAGGAGGAGTCGGTGGATACCATCCTGGCATATATCGAAGAGAAGAGGCGTGGGAATCTAAAGAAGTTATTTGTAATGGGTTGTCTTTCGGAACGTTACAAAGATGAACTGCAGGCTGAATTACAGGAGGTTGACGGTTTCTTCGGGGTTTGGGAGATGTCCCGGATCCTGGAAGCAGCTGGAACCAAGCTGGACCATCATCTGCTTACAGACAGGATGGTTACCACTCCATATCATTATGCATATTTAAAAATATCTGAAGGTTGTAACCGGACTTGTGCATTCTGTGCCATCCCCGGGATCAGGGGTCAGCAGCAGTCTATTTCCATTGAAAAATTACTTATGGAATGTAAGTCCCTGGTAAACAAGGGTGTTAGGGAAATAATTCTGATTGCACAGGACCTCACTAATTATGGTATAGAGCTCTATCAAAAACGTGCTTTACCCGAACTACTAAGAGAACTTATCAAGATACCGGAACTGGAATGGATCAGGCTTCACTATGCTTATCCCACCGGTTTTCCGGAGGAGGTGATTAAATTGATGGCTACAGAAGAGAAGATCTGTAACTATATGGATATCCCCATACAGCACATTAACGATGCAGTTTTGTCGAACATGGGCAGGGGACATGATCGGAAAAAACTGGAGCAACTGTTGGGTAAATTTCGCACACTGGTTCCTGATGTGACCCTGCGTACAACGGTCGTGACAGGATTTCCCGGAGAAACTGATGCAGCGTTCAGCGATTTGATGAATTTCCTTTCTGAGTTCAGATTTGACCGGCTGGGGGTATTTCCATATTCTCATGAGGAAGATACTCCTGCATTTACGCAATTTGAGGACGATATACCCGGAAAAGTAAAGGTTGAGAGGGCAGAAGCAGTCATGGCACTGCAACAGGATATTTCTCTGAATCTCAACCAGGAGCGGATCGGACAATCATTCAGGGTACTCATCGACAGGGAGGAGGAGGTTCATTATGTGGGTAGAACACAATATGATTCACCCGAGGTGGACAACGAAGTCCTGATTCCAAAGGAGCAGGGCCTAACCATTGGAACCTTCTACCAGGTAAAAATATCCGGAGCTGAGGAGTTTGACCTGTTTGGTACGGTAGAGTAGCTGTTACTCCTTTTTCTCCTCTTTAGAGTCCTTATTTTTTGTAGCCTTTGATTCTGGCAGTTCTTTCTTTCCCTTGGGCAGGGCTCCTTTCTTCTTCTGTATGGCCACTGTGATCTCTTCCTTCTCCTGATTAAAATCAACCACCATGGTATCGCCTTCAACAAGGGATGACTTAATGATTGTCTCTGCCATAGGATCCTCCAGGTATTTCTGGATAGCACGTTTCAGAGGCCTTGCTCCATATTGGATGTCGTATCCTTTATCAAGTACATAATCTTTAGCTTCCTCCGAAAGCTTGATTTCGAAGCCCAGTGTGTTTACTCTGGTATAAAGACCTTTTAGCTCTATATCAATGATCTTATGGATGTCTTCCCTTGAGAGTGTATTGAATAGTACCACATCATCGATTCTGTTTAGGAATTCCGGCGCAAAGGCTCTTTTCAGGGCCTTCTGGATCACACCTTTTGTATGTTCATTGACTGAATCCTGACGCGCTTTGGTAGCAAAACCTACTCCCTGTCCAAAATCTTTAAGTTCCCGGGTTCCAATATTGGAGGTCATGATCACAATGGTATTCCTGAAGTCAACACGTCTCCCAAGACTATCCGTTAACTGTCCTTCATCCAGTACCTGAAGCAGAATATTGAATACATCGGGATGAGCCTTTTCAATCTCATCAAGTAAAACAACTGCATACGGTTTACGGCGTACCTTTTCAGTAAGTTGTCCGCCCTCTTCATACCCCACATATCCCGGGGGGGCACCTACCAATCTTGACACGGAGAACTTTTCCATATATTCGCTCATGTCAATCCTGATCAGGTTGTCGATGGACTCAAACAGATATTGTGCCAGCACTTTGGCCATCTGGGTCTTACCTACACCGGTAGGACCAAGGAATACAAAAGTTCCAATGGGTTTGTTGGGATCTTTTAGTCCCGCCCTGTTTCGCTGGATCGATTTGACCACTTTGCCAATGGCTTCATCCTGACCAATCACACTTCCTCTGAGCTCATCGGCCATTTTTAGAAGTCTGGCGCCTTCTGCCTGGGCGATCCGCTGGACGGGAACTCCCGTCATCATGGCAACAACCTCGGCCACCTTATCCTCATCTACTGTCTCTCTGTTCTGGGACAGCTCTTTCTCCCATTTCTTCTTTTCGGAATCAAGATTATCCAGTAATTCCTTCTCCTTGTCTCTGTAGCTTGCTGCTTTCTCAAAGTTCTGATTCTTTACAGCCTGAATCTTATCCTGTTTGGTTTGCTCTATGCCCTGCTCCAATTCTACAATCTGGTCAGGTACTACAATATTGGAAATATGGACCCTGGATCCAGCCTCGTCCAGTGCATCAATGGCTTTGTCGGGCAGGTGGCGGTCACTGATGTAACGCTGGGTTAGCTTTACACAGGCATCTATGGCATCATCTGTATAGGTCACATTGTGATGCTCCTCATAACGCTCCTTGATGTTCATAAGGATATCGATGGTTTCTTCAACGGAAGTGGGATCTACCATTACTTTTTGGAACCGTCGTTCCAATGCTCCATCTTTTTCAATATGTTGTCTGTATTCATCAAGTGTGGTTGCTCCAATACACTGGATTTCACCTCTGGCCAGTGCAGGTTTGAGCATATTGGCAGCATCAAGTGAACCGGTTGCTCCACCGGCACCCACAATGGTGTGTATCTCATCAATGAATAGGATGATGGCAGGATTCTTCACCAGTTCATTTAGAATGGCTTTCATACGTTCTTCAAATTGTCCCCGGTACTTGGTACCCGCTACAATAGAAGCCAGATCAAGCGTAACCACACGTTGATCGAACAACACACGACTGACCTTTCGCTGAATGATCCTCAAAGCCAGTCCTTCTGCAATGGCCGATTTTCCAACTCCGGGTTCACCAATGAGAATGGGATTGTTCTTCTTTCGCCGACTAAGAATCTGTGCCAGACGTTCAATCTCCGTTTCTCTTCCCACGATGGGATCCAACCGGTCCTCTTCCGCAGCCTTGGTCAGATCGATCCCGAAATTATCCAGCACCGGCGTATCGGAACTGGATTTTTGAGATGATCCTGAGCTGCCTTTGCTGCCTCCGGGCTGACCACCACCACTGAATGGCCCCTTTCCCTCATCATCTTCATCCCCTGGGAAATCAGCCCGGCTTTCGGGCTGTGAATCAGCAATTTCCTGTTTCACCTTGTTGTAGGTGATGCTGTTCTCAACCAGGTAACGGGTGGCATAATTGTTGTCATCCTTAAGTATCGCCAACAACAGGTGATTGGTATCTATGGTCTTCTCTTTCATCGAACGGGCTTCAAGGTGTGTAAGTTTGAGTATCCTTTCGGCACTCTTCAGCAAGGGTAAACTATCCGGATCTGTAACCGTTGCCGGTTGATCATTCCTGATACTTTTTTCAATGGCCATCCTTAAATCGTATAACTCTACCCCCAATACAACCAGCACATCAATGGCAAGTCCTTCTCCGTCCCTGAGAATTCCAAGAAAAAGATGTTCAACACTGATGTGTGAATTCCCCAACCTGACGGCTTCTTCCTTGCTGTATCCAAGAACGTCCTTTATTCTTTGTGAAAACTGTGCATCCATGAAATTATACTTCCTTCTGTTAGTAAATAACAAAGTAACTAATTAGGGTCGAATATATCAATAAAACAATTATCTATTATAAACAGTTCAATGTTAATAAAAGCCCCTTAAAACTAAGGTTTTTAGAAGGGAAATAACTATTTTCGTATGTTATTCCATATGGCTTATAACTGTGATATAAGATATTGATAATTAATTAGTTGGAAATAGATGGCAGAAGGCGAAAAAATACTGAGAATTAACATTGAGGAGGAAATGAAATCTGCCTACATCGATTACTCGATGTCGGTAATAGTTTCACGTGCGTTGCCCGATGTGAGAGATGGACTAAAACCGGTGCACAGAAGGGTGCTTTTTGGTATGTCGGAATTGGGTGTTTACTCCAACAGACCCTATAAGAAATCGGCGAGGATCGTAGGAGAGGTGCTGGGTAAGTATCATCCACATGGCGACTCATCTGTTTATGATGCCATGGTACGGATGGCCCAGTCGTGGTCCTTGCGCTATCCACTGGTGGAAGGGCAGGGTAACTTTGGTTCGGTGGATGGAGACAGTCCGGCAGCCATGCGATATACCGAAGCCAGGCTCCAGAAGATTGCCGAGGATATCATGGCAGATCTGGACAAAGATACAGTGGATTTTCAGCTCAATTTCGATGATACCCTTGAAGAGCCGACTGTGATGCCCACCAGGATCCCCACATTGCTTGTGAATGGCACATCGGGGATTGCAGTGGGAATGGCCACCAATATGCCTCCGCACAACCTGAGTGATAGTGTGGATGCCATTGTTGCTTATATCGACAATAATGACATTGAGATCAGTGAACTTACTGAGATATTAAAAGCTCCTGATTTTCCTACCGGAGGTATCATTTATGGATACAATGGCGTAAAGGAAGCTTTCGAGACGGGAAGAGGCAAGATTGTGGTCAGGGCCAAGAGTGAAATTGAAGTTACAGATTCGGGCAGGGAGAAGATCATTATCACAGAGATCCCATACCTGGTAAATAAAGCTGAATTGATCAGAAAGACTGCCGACCTTATTAATGATAAGAAGATCGAAGGGATTTCCTACATCAATGATGAATCGGACCGGCAGGGAATGCGCATCGTGATTATCTGTAAAAAGGATGCCAGCGCCCATGTTGTTCTTAATAACCTTCTGAAATACACCCAATTACAAACCTCCTTCAATGTAAACAACATTGCGCTTGTGAAGGGGAGGCCCAGGACGCTTAATTTGAAGCAGATCATCTCCTATTTTGTGAGCCACAGGCATGAAGTGGTTGTTAGAAGAACCCAATATGAGCTGGCACAGGCCGAAAAGAGGGCCCATATTTTGGAGGGATTGTTAAAAGCACTGGATCACATTGATGAGGTGATCGCGTTGATCCGAGGATCCAGAACTCCCGAGGAAGCCAAAGATGGGCTGATGGAGCAGTTTGAATTTTCAGAGATCCAGGCCAAAGCCATCCTCGATATGAGGCTGCAACGCCTGGTGGGCCTTGAGCGTGAAAAACTCCGTGCAGAGTATGATGAACTCATGAAGATGATAGAGTATTATAAGAAAATACTTTCGGACGAAGGAGTGAGGATGCAGATCATCAAGGATGAGCTGTTGGAGGTGAAGGAGAAGTTTGGTGATGGGCGCAGGACTGAAATGGTGCCTGATGAAGGTGAATTCGATCCGGAAGATTTCTATGCTGATGAGGATATGGTCATTACCATTTCCAAATTGGGATATATAAAGCGTACGCCACTGCATGAATTCCGTACCCAGAACAGGGGTGGAGTAGGCGCTAAGGGCAGCATTACCCGGGACGAGGATTTCATGGTGAATATGTTTGTTGCCACCATGCATAACACAATTCTGTTCTTCACTGAGAATGGTAAATGTTTCTGGCTGAAAGTATACCGGATTCCTGAAGGAGTCAGAGCCAGCAAGGGAAGGGCCATACAGAACCTGATCAATATAGAGAAGGAAGATACAGTCAAGACCTTCCTGAATGTGAAGAACCTTAAGGATGAGGAGTACATCAATAACAACTACATTGTGCTGGCCACCAAGAAAGGGGTGATCAAGAAGACCCGGTTAGAGGCATATTCGAGACCAAGGCAAAATGGAATTAATGCTATCATTGTGAGGGAAGGGGATATGTTACTTGATGCCAGACTCACTGACGGGAACATGGAGATGATGTTGGCAGTGCGATCAGGTAAGGCCATTCGGTTCCATGAGGAGAGAGTCCGTGCTGTGGGAAGGACGGCATCGGGTGTGAAGGGAATTACCCTTGGAGGTGCCAAAGATGAAGTTGTGGGGATGGTTACAGCCAAGCAAGGAGAGAAAGATATCCTGGTAGTTTCCAAAAATGGATTCGGGAAACGCTCCGTACTGGATGATTATCGCTTTACAAACCGGGGTGGAAAAGGGGTTAAAACCATCAATATTACCGATAAAACCGGTCATTTGATTGCCATTAAGGCTGTGACCGATGAGGATGACCTGATGATCATTACCGAGAATGGAATAGCAATCAGACTTGCTGTAAGGGGTGTACGTGTGATGGGACGTAACACTCAGGGTGTCAGATTGATCAACCTTAGAGAAGGGGATCAGATAGCTGCTGCAACTCAGGTCCCTGCAAATGGAGAGAATGAAGAGACTTCCACGACGGAATCAGAAGATGTTGCAGATCAGTAAACTGTTCTGGCATCTTATTTGAAGGTTATTGATAAAGTTTATATTTTTGCAACTTATTAAATCACAATCAATATGAAAAAGTTTGTAACACTGGTAATAATCGCTACAACTATCCTTAGCATGCATGCTCAGGAAGGTACAAGTGTAGTTCTGCTGAACTATAATTCTGTAGTGAAGAAAGTTGAGAAAAGCGATTCCGAAATCCAGGATCCTAAGAAAAACATCAAAGCTGCAACATGGTTCAAGCGTGGGGAGCTTTTCCAGGATGCGTTTATGGTTGGATTGGAGCAATTGCAAGAGGGGATGGCCTCTGCAACTCTTACCCTTTTTTACAAGGAACCTACAAGTATTGAGACGGAGACCATTGAAGGTGCACTTCATGAGACTTATGATTATGAACATATGGTCTACACCTTTGTTAATGGTGCACTCCAGGAATGGAAGAAAAAAGATCCCATTCACGAGAATCCTCTTCGGGTTGCTACAGATGCCTATATCAAAGCCCTTGAACTAGATGACAAAGGTAAACTTGGAGATAAGATCAAGGAGAACCTTATTGAGCTGAAGAGTCAGTTGAAGAGAGATGGTGTAAATTATTATTACACAGATAATTATAGCAATGCTCTCGCATCATTTGAAAACGTCCTTGAGATCAATAACATGGATCTTTTTGCAGGGGAGATGGATACAATTATGGTCCAATATTCTGGTATTATTTCCCGCGAGGTTGCAGGAAAAACCGATAATGATGAGCTCTATTTAAAAGCCATTGGATATTATGAACAACTTGCAGAAGCAGGTTTTGGCGGCCCCAATACGTACCTGCAGATTAAAATGGATTACATGGCCCTTGGTGATACTGTAAAAGCACTGGAGACGATGAAAGAGGCTTACAAGATTTATCCCGACACGGTTAATGTAATAGCTAATGTTGCAGATACATATGTGCAATTGAAGCAAATTGATGAAGGAATTGAATTTATGGAGGGAGTCATCGCTAATAACCCCAATATTGCTGAGTCATATTACTGGAACGGAAGGTTACTCATCAATAAAGAAGACACAGAATCCATTGATAAGGCTATCGAATCTTATAAAAAGGCCGGAGAACTTGATCCCACCATTTATTATGTATGGTATGATATGGGTTATATCTATTACCTTCAGGGAGCTGATTTCTATGACCGGTCCAATACCGAGGAACATGAAGCTACCCGGGATCGTTTACTGGAACTTGGGAAAGAGAAGTATGCAGAAGCAATTCCTGCATTGGAGAAGGCATATGAGCTCAATGTCGAGAATGAAACTGTAAAGTTTGAAACCCTTGACCTGCTTCAAAGAATCTATTATAAGGAGCAGATGATGGAACAGTATGAGAGAGTGAAGGGTTTAAAAGAGAATATGTAGTTTAGTTGGAAAGAGTAAAAGTTGGAAAGAGTAAAAGAATTGATAAAATCCACTTTTTACATTTAATTAAGAACTAATAAGGGGAGATAGAGTTTATTATCTCCCTTTCTTATATTATATCTATTTAACATAATATTAATTATAGGACAATTACAACATTCCGGCTTTGTTCTGTGGATCCTGCTCTGTCACTATAATCGGTCATTATGTTAAATAGCCGCTCGGCCATTACGTACAGGCCATCCCGCTGCCTCCGCTTTGGAACATACATCGCCAGCCCGCAAGGTTTTTCTGTTTCTCAAAAAGAACATGCCAATTCAATCCGTTTAATTCAATATCTTTGATTTATGCTAAACAAGAATGATATACTTGATAAACTAAGAGAGTTGAAGCCGATTCTTTCTGAAGAATACGCTGTTAAGGAGATTGGCGTTTTTGGTTCCTTCGCTAATAATGAAGCTTCAGATGAAAGTGATATTGATCTTTTAGTAGAATTATCCAGACCCATTGGTTGGAATTATTTCACACTACAAATTTACCTGGAGAATGTATTTGGCAGAAAGGTCGATCTGGTTACCAAAAATGCACTGAAAGAACAAATTAAGGAGCGAATACTCGAACAAGTTAATTACGCCTAGGTGAAAAAGGAAGAGCGCAATTATACGATGTATTTACAAGATCTTCTGGTTCAATGACCAGAATTGCTGAATATCTTGAAGGTTATACTTTTAACCAATTCAAAAAGGATTATAAAACTGTGGATGCAGTCATCCGAAATTTTGAGATTATTGGAGAGGCTGCAAAAAAGCTCCCTGACCATATTAAAGAAAGTAATCCGGATCTACCATGGGATGAGATGTACCTGCTCAGAAATAAAGTAAGCCACGAGTATTTCGGGATTGACTATGAAATCATCTGGGATGTCTGTATCCATCATCTTCCGGAAAACAGGAAGCAAATCCAGTCAATTCTCAATAATCTATAAAACCCGGGTGCGAAATTCAACACCCATTTCACGTTGCTTCGCAACGCAAAAAGAGTGTATCCACGATCCATTCTTCAAAACCTTAAAACCTCTCCCCTTCCAAACTCAAAAGATAGATTCACTGAACCTGCAACGGATTGATAATTATTGCTTTAGGATCAAAGCTATATGAACATAATCCAAGTACATTATAGGACAACTGCGATTTTCTGGCTTTGCTCACTGGATCCTGCTCTGTCACTATAATTAACTACGTTGAGCTCCGCTTCGCTCCGGTTGAGCATTATGTTAAATAGCCACTCGGCCAACGCTCACTGGCCTTCCCACAGCCTCCGCTTTGGATTATACAAAGCCGGCGCACAGATTTTTATGGCTTGAATCCGATCCTGGGACGTCTTTTTTGTTCGAGTTCTGCTTCCTTCGCTTTTTCTATTTGGCCAAGATATTCAAGAATAGTCTTTATCTGACTATCATGCCTTGTAAGTCGGTTCCGAACTTGTTCCAGTTGATGAACCAAATCTTTGTTTTGGAATATTAGTTCCCGGATCTTAACGAAAGTATCGATAATAAGCATATTTATTTTGTCTGCTCTCTGGCTTTTTAATACGGTAGAAAGTATTAAGATTCCGTGTTCGGTTTATGTAAATCTTTACATAACTCAGAAAATGCAAAGGGTAATACTGGCCACGCTTTAAGGTCACATTTTGTGACCTTAAACGATAATGCTCATGTTATACTTACCACCTTCTCTGATTAGACACTAGCTGTTAATGGGATTCTGAAATTCAATGAGAGTGAAAAACTAGTTCTGTATACGAACTTGTTGAGGAGTGTATTTTATTATCCAATATGCTAGGGTAAATCCTGCCATAATCACAGAAATAATTAGCATCTCAGCTGAACCTAAATACAAGTTAAATCTTTCAGACTCAGCAACATACATATTTGTTTTTAGATAAGTATGAATACTCCCAAACATTATAGCTATCCATCCAAAATGAAGTGCCCAGGAGTATCCAATATGACCATTTAGAATAATCAGACTATTTCTAACAAAACCCACAAGAAATAGCGTTATCAATGTTGATATGCCTAGAATTCCTCTGTCTGCAAATATCCATTTGTAAAAGATATAATGAATCAGAGAAAACAAAATCGCTATACAGAGGGAAGCTACAACTGGTCTAATCTTCCATTTATAAACTACAGTGAACAGTAAAATTGCTCCTATTACTATTTCTTCATTAAGTACATAGAACATTACATGGTAATAACCACGCCAATTATCATAATCAATCCGGATATTGCCCCTATTTCCGATGTATTTCATAATCAAAAGAGCACATGATGCAATTATTACAGCAAGAATAATGGATTTGGTAATTGCTTGTAGATTCAATTGTAACCCAATCTGTTTTAGAAAATCTTTTCCCCAGATCAAATAACCTAGGAAGATAATTAATATTGAACCCAATGAAGAATAGAACCATCCACCTAAAAAGGAGTATGAGAATAGTATATACAATAGAATAAGTAGAGAGAATAATAGTGGAATTCTTAATCTAACGATCATATAAGTTTTGTCTTATTACAACTTCATACAAAGTGTGTGCATATTCAGCTCACGAGCACCCTCGCAGGCTCGATAGCACCGAGAAGGTGTCTCCGTGCAGCGTTTGTTAGGTTTTGCTGTTATGATCCACAGTTATTACCACATTCCCCTTCTTGTGTCCGGTCTCAACATATCTATGGGCCTCGACCATCTGCTCCAATCGATAGCTTCTGTCGATCACCGGTTTAAACTCACCAGACTTTGTAAGGTCCAACAATAGAACAAGATCATCATAACTTACCTTGGCTAATCCATCATCTATTGAGATGTACTTCCCATCAGTAGTGAGGGAGTTCTTCGCTTGTGATTTCAATCTCTTCCTATCCGCCACCTGCTGTGGAACGGCATCCAGTATCAGATCATAATGCTCACCTCGTTTCGAATAGTCCTCTTTTGTATAATCAATTACCATATCGGCTCCCAGGGACCTTACCAATTCCAGGTTTGCAGTACTGCAAACCCCTGTCACTTTGGCCCCATAATGCCTGACAATCTGTACGGCAGTGGTACCGATCGATCCTGAGGCTCCAACTATGAGAACATTCTTCCTTCTTTGAATGTCCCCCTTCTTCAGGAAGAACATCGCCAGTTCTCCTGGATAGGGGATTGCAGCAGCCTCCTCATAGGTCGTATTGGACGGTTTTGGCAACACTATCCAGTCTTCCGGAATGCATATGTACTGGGCATATGTACCAAATCGAGTCTTGGTGGGTGACAAGACAGTATATGCAAGGACCTGGTCATCTATCTTGAACCGCTTCACATCACTTCCAACAGACTCGACCTCTCCAGCCGCCACCATTCCAAGGATGGGGTTCCTCGGTTTCCCGAAGCCCATCGCAATTCCCATCATCAGTCCCATCGGACGCCACATAGGTATGTTGAAACCACGAACTATACAGTCACTTGATGTAACTGTGGTCGCGTGGATTTTTATGCATATCTCATTTCTCTTGGGAATGGGATTTTCAACTTCTTTAAATTGAAGAACATCTGGTGGTCCGTATTTCGTACATATAATCGCTTTCATGAGTTTCCTCCAAAAATGTTTTATTCTGCCATTTTAAGACACTTTATTATCTACCAGAGAATTTACAGTTTTTCAGCCTCAACAATACAGTAAAATGGTTCGATATCAATTTTTTCACCGAATTGAAAATATTCTGTCATTTTTAGACCACATTCTTCTAAGAACGATTCAACTGATGCTTTAGGATCATTTGACATATCTATTCCAAA
>JBDLIX010000093.1:0-19920 GCA_039714655.1 Bacteroidota bacterium | reverse complement strand
ATTCGGGCTGCATACTCCCGGTTCCAGTATTCATCATATTCCAGGTTATCGCCACGCGGCAGGTCTGGGAGATGTGTCTTGCCTATATCACCGTAATGCCATACCCGGCGCTCAAATGATTCAAAATAGTAGTATCCTGCCTTATTCATCAACAGGTATAATTCTCTCATATCGGTGGATTGCTCCCCGTAGTAGTTCAGAAAGAATTTATCGGTGAACTCTTCCAGCGAAGGATTGTTTCCACTCCAGCTCCACTCTGCAGAATTGATAAAACTCATCATCCACATCTGGTTATGAAGTCCGGCATCATCCCACGATGTATTGATCATGCCGTCATAGTA
Organism: Bacteroidota bacterium; assembly: GCA_039714655.1. Lineage (GTDB taxonomy): Bacteria > Bacteroidota > Bacteroidia > Bacteroidales. Next base: position 19,579 of record JBDLIX010000093.1, on the reverse strand, counting down.
TCCCGATTTCGTGGAAGAGGTCAGTAAATTGTAGGACTTCTCTAAACTTCCGATTCTCTTCTTACCTCCCTCTCCCCGTGCAAAAAAATAAGGTACCATTAGAGGTACAACTCCCGGGTTGGGATCATAGGAGAAGATTTCAAAACCCTCTGATTTTGCTTCCCTGGCATATTTGAAATCGGGGGTTTCATAACTGTAACTCTCAGTCAGCACCAACTCCTTAAATGGTTCTACTCCCTTCGCAGGCGAATCACCAACAGTCCAACCCATGGGCCTTTCCCAGCACATTACTTTCCTTCCTTTTGCCTGCAGGTGTTTTCCGGCCTTGCCTGTAAACAGGTGATAAAGGCCACTTCTGCCGATCTCTTCTGATTTTATCTGACATTGCTCACACACGCCTAACTCATAGGTTTCATCTGAACCAATATGGATATATTCGGAACCGGGAGTGGCTTCAATGGCATCTTCCCAAAGGTCGAACAGCAATTCATAGCTACCCTCTTTCAACGGGCAAAACTCCCAGTTAGATGCAGGCACTTCCCGCAGTTCATTGTATTGAGGCCATTTTAAGATAAAACTCACATGACCCAGTCCCTGTACCAGGGGTACCAGCTGCACATGGTATTGCTGAGCATACCGGGTGATCTCCTGCATCTCCTCCATGGTGAAGGCGCCCGGGGCGCCAATCTCGGGATGACTCGGATAGGCAAATTTGTCCTCCCATTCCCACACCAGCATATTGATCTTAACCCTGGCAAGATCCCTTATAAAGCTCTCCACATAGGTTCGCTTGTCCTGGTGGTGCTTTGTATCATAATGACAGGCCCGCTGGGTAATATCCGGCCAATCAGTGATCTCCATCCCGGGAACAAAAGCACCATGCTCTCCTTTTTTGATGATCTGCAGCAGTGTTTGGGTTCCATAATATAAGCCGGCTTCACCTGCCGCCCTTATGATCAGTTGATGGGCATCTGTTGTCAGCTGATAACCCTGCAGGGCCTTCTTCTCTGGAAGATCAGTAATTTTTTGGGAAACTCCTTCATGGGTTAATATGATCGATTTGCCGGATGGCGAGTCGGTGAGTACAGCGTTTACCCCCCACTCTTTCTTAAGCTGTGAGACCAGTTCTGCTGTTGTGAACCTGTCAATTTCTGTGGCATCTTCGTCAAGCACAACAGAGAGATTCCCGTCCAGTACAAAATCCTCACCACCAAGGATCGCCTCCTGCGGATAAGGGATCAGGTAAATTCCTTCATTGAAAAGTGCCGTTGTGGTCTCTTCCTCAGGAGTTGCACATGAATAAAAAAGTAACAATGAGGATAGAAGCAGTATCGTGTATTTAAGGGCTTTATCTCGCTGGTATTCCGGACTGAAGATGTCATTCATGATTGTATACGTTTTTGGATTGGACTTCAGTTTGTGAAACCAATTCATTCAATTCCAGCAGGGCAACGGATGTTATGGTAGCACCATTAATCCAGCCAGTCCACACATTATTGGGTTCATTGCTTGTAGTGGCATTGGAAAACCTGATCTTTGCGGTCAGGTTCAGGTATGTGGGGTATATACCATCATCAAGATCCTGGGCAACAGTCAGATTGTCAGCGAGAGAAATAGCTTTCGCCAGGTACAATTCTTTGCCTGTAATTTCATACGCTTTCTTATAGGCCATTATGGCGCTTGCTGAACTGGCATCAATGGGTGTATAAAAATTATATTGTTCCAATACGCAGGGTGTAAACCATTTGCTGGTGTAAGATACACTTCTGGGTATGGGCCTCCCCGAAGTTCGAAACAACTCGCGTGGCAAGGGTTGTTCCCATACGACAAACTGATCTTCTGCAAACCTTATCAACTCCTCTGCCATTGCAATATAGCCTGGGACTTCTTCTGAATGGGACAGAAGAATTACCGCAAATGCAAGTGGCTTTCCCCGTTCCATATTACTATAATTCTCACTGTGCCCCGAATCTTCGAATTGTGCTTCCCAATGATAAGTTTTCATGGGATTTTCCATGATCCAGTTGAAGGCTTTTTTACTATTTTCACTGAATTGCGTTTTTCCATAATTTATCACAAGCCTGTCAAAAAGATTTATTATATCAGTTGGAACACACAGGTTCTCCCCGGCAGCATCTCCACTCTCTATCCATACCATCAGAGGCCACGATCCTTCCGGCAATTGTGTTTTCGAATAGGTTTCGGCAATCTTTATAGATGCCTCTAAATACTCTTTGTCTCCTGTAACATCATAAAGATCCAGATAAGCACTTCCGACAATAGCCGGATAAAACATCATTACCTGATCTTTCAATCTCCTGGCAATAGCTCTACCCTTGGTGCGGTCGAGATAGGTCGGAGGGAAAAACTCAAGAACAGAACCTGGGGGGAAACTGATGCTGAGCAGATATTTGGCAGCATTCCGAGCCATCTGAACAGCATCTTCACTTTCCCTTTCTGAAAGCCTGGAATAGATGGTCATGGCCTGAATAATACTTCCAACTATTTTTGACGGGTAACAATACAATTCGTATTCCTGACTGGGTGTATTGTCTGTTTTCCACTGCCCGTAATGATCCAGCTTCAGCAGAGATTGCATATTCCTGATGACACTCGAAGTGTAATCGGTTACCGGTTGTTTATAAGGCCCATGAAATGGTGCAGCTTTGTAAAACAATTTTTCCCCAGCCATCCCAATACTATTACCCTCTCTGTCAAGTCCTTCTACTTTCAGATAGACGATACCCACCGGAACCTCTTTCCAGACAGGTGTTAACAAGGACCATGGATTATTCGTTTCAAAAATGTAATGCTTAGAATTAACATCAGAAATGACACTATACCTGTATTTTACTGCACTATTTACCGGACTGAAATCAAAAGAGGGAGCATAAATAAAGCGTTTGGCATATCCATTCCAGAAGGGAGATTTTCCGGGCTCGCCTGGCCGGATGGGCAATAAAGATTCTTCTATTGACTGGTGATGAAATCCCGCCCAGTCTGCAGTGTCCCAACCTCCCGCTGGTCCATTTGCATAAAAACCTGGAATATTTTCTGAGTTTGCCGCTCTTTCCTCAGTGGTACATCTGACGGTACCCATGGATATAACGATCCCACTGACAAAGAGTAAGAGATTAATGCTACATTTCATAGAATCAGGGATTGACCGAATTTTCCAAATATATTAATATTCATTGATTAAAACAGGCGAAAACTTACTAAATTTGGATTATAGCTGGACATTTCCTTATTTGTAGAGGATTTATCCTTTACGAAACCTTTTTTATCATGAATGGAGCCAACATGAACGCTTTTAAAATACTTACCATTCTGATTGTTTTATCAATCTCCTCCTGTAAAGAACCGGGTGAACAGAGAAAAATAGGTTCAGACCCTGAAGTGTTCCAATGGAGCTATGCACAACCGGAAAGCCAGGGTATGTCATCTGAAAAACTAGATGCCCTGGTAAGAGATTTATCTGCCAGAGGCACGAAAAAACTGATGATCATCAGAAATGACAGGGTGGTTTGCAGCTGGTTTGCCAAAGGATATGAAGACTCGGTAAGAAGTCATTATACAGCTTCCCTTGCAAAAGCGATTGTTTCAGGAATGTCTCTGCTAACTGCGATGAATGATGGTTTAATGAATCCCGACGAACCAGCTTGTCACTATATTCCACAATGGAAAGATGATTATCTGAAATCCAAGATAACCATCAGGCAGCTGGCCGGTCACACCTCCGGGATGGAAGATGCGGAAGTTTCAAGGACTGAGGCAGAAGAGATGATTGCAAATGGATTGCATCCACATATGGATCTGCCGGGTTGGAAAGGTCAATTCTGGAGAAAGGATCCCGATCCGTTTTCCGTATCACGTGATCATGCACCCATAGTGAGCAATCCCGGACAAAGGTTCGCATATAGCAATCCGGGAATAGCCATGTTGAACTACACAGTAACGGCGGCCATTAAAGAGACTGACCAAAAGGATATCCGGTCCTATCTGGAGGAGAGGATTTACCACCCAATTGGTATTGATGATAAGGAGTACTCATTAGGTTATGATAAGACTTATACGGTGGATGATCTTCCCCTGGTTCCGGGTTGGGGCGGCGGAAATTTTACAGCCAATGCCGTGGCCCGGATAGGTCGTTTGATGTTACGCCAGGGCAACTGGCAGGGCAGGCAGCTGATCGACTCCTCCCTGGTTAAGGAAGCAGTCAGATTTGAACCCACAAACAATATGGAATTTGAATATGATAAGAGTACCGGTAATAATCCTTACCTGGCAACAACCCTTGGCTGGTACAGCAACTATGACGGGATTTGGGAAAGCCTGCCCCGGGATGCATTTGCCGGTTCCGGGGCTCAAGATCAGCTGCTGCTGGTTGTCCCCAGCCTTGATCTGATTGTTGTTCGGTTCGGAGATCAATTGCATGGTAAATCAATGGGGGATAGTGCCCGGATGGGAATGGAACTATTTCTATTTAACCCCGTTATTGAAACCATTGAGGAGCCTCCATATCCCCAGAGCGATCTTATAACTTCTGTGGAATTTGCTCCTGAAGAATCCGTAATACGATTGGCCCGTGGAAGTGATAACTGGCCGGCTACGTGGGCCGGGGATGATCATATATATACAGCCTACGGAGACGGTAATGGCTTTATTCCCAATACGAAGATAAAACTCAGCCTGGGTATTGGCAGGGTAGAAGGGAATCCACCCCATATAAAGGGTTCCAATATCCGGACCAGAACCGGTGAACGAGTGGGGGATGGAAGATACGGACCAAAAGCAAGTGGAATGTTAATGGTGGATGGAACCTTATACATGCTAGTCAGAAACAGAAACAATTCACAGCTGGCCTGGTCTGATGATTATGGTAAAACCTGGGTGTGGGCAGATTGGAGATTCAGGTCCGGATATGGCTCTCCTACCTTCTTAAACTTTGGGAAAGATTATGAAGATGCCAGGGATAAATATGTATATGTCTATTCACATAACGAGAAGAGTGCCTATAAGGCAAGTGACGAGATGATCCTTGCAAGGGTATCCAAAAACAGATTAAAGAAACGGGATGGTTATGCCTATTTTGCAGGATATGGCCGCAATAGCAAACCCCTATGGTCGGAGGATTACAATAAGAGAAAAGCAGTATTTATCAACCCGGGAAGATGTTATCGATCCGGTGTGACATACAATAAGGGGCTGGAGAGGTACGTATGGTGCCAGATCATTCCCGTTTCAGCCAGGGGAACTTCCAGGGGCCCCAGATTCGAAGGCGGGCTGGGAATATTTGAAGCTCCTGAACCATGGGGGCCATGGAAAACCGTATATTATAGTCTGGATTGGGATATGGGTCCGGGCGAAACAGCCAGCTTGCCTGCAAAATGGATGAGTGATGATGGCAAAACCTGTCATTACCTGTTCTCAGGCGAGGATTGCTTTTCTGTCAGAAAAATCAATTTTATAACAAAATAGGATAACGATATGATAAAGCTAATCATCTTACAAATGTTGCTCATCCCTTTCATAGCAACAGGGGAATCTCTATATGAAGGATCATCGGACAAAAAATCCGGAGACACAGCAATCATCATCACCAAATGTGAGGATTTTGAAGTCTCAGGCGATGGCAGTGCTGAATCCTGGAATAAAACGGAATGGATAAACATTCCTCAAAGGGTAGAAAAACCAGATATATACACTACCAGAGCCAAAGTCCTTTACTCTGAAACCGGGATCTATTTTCTTTTCGAATGTGAGGATAAAATACTGACTACTACCATGAAAGAAGATTATCTGAATCTGTATGAAGAAGATGTGGTTGAAGTATTTCTCTGGACAGAAGAGGATTTTCCACTCTACTTTGAGTATGAAATTTCACCGCTCAATTATGAATTACCCATTATGATCCCTAATTATAACGGCAATTTTTTCGGCTGGCTTCCATGGCATTATGAAGGAGACAGAAAAACAACGCATGCCACAAGCTCCATAGGAGGAAAGAAGAAACCGGGTGCTTCTGTAGAAGCATGGTTGGCCGAATTTTTCATTCCCTATAAACTCCTTGCCCCTTTGCCGCAGGTACCCCCGAAACCAGGGACAAAATGGAGAGCGAATATGTACAGGATTGATTATGATCAGGGTCAGACACCTTTCTCCTGGCAGAAGACCTCAGGCTCTTTTCATGAATACGATAAATTCGGCACTTTTATTTTCGAATAAGATGTAATCACAACAAATGGGTTCAGCCAACAGGATGCATGTGTGGTGGGAATTAGCTATATTTCACTCATTTGGGAGAGGTCCTATGCGTTTCGTTCCAACGGCCAGCTCATCAATCCACAGTTTCTGGGCATGCGGTAGCAGTCCGGGCCCGAAGTAGGGGGCCATCAGGAACTGATTGATCTTCATTTTCGGAAAGTCTGTAGAGCGCAGGATCACTTCAGTGTGTTCGACAACAAGCTCACCGTCAAACCAGCCTCGGACAATACCATCCTGGTTCGGGAGGTCATTCTCCATGTCAAGGGTATTAAGTTTAAAGTATGCTTCGATACAGTGCCACCTGTCATCATTGAAAAGTACCTCCTTGCTATCGTAGAGCTTCCCGTTGTAGCCCCCTTTTAATTCACCCTGTGTCAGGCCATGTGGCATATCCTTATTCTGGATATCAGTGGCAGCGAGACGCAGTTTCCCATTTACAGGCTCAATGTAAAGGGTAAGGTGGCTTCTCGCGGGTCCATGGTATTCTGAATTCTCGGTGGTAAGGAAGTGGGTGAGATGCGGGTGGTAATTCCTGCCTGTCCATCCCCAGCCCTTGGATAGTTTGAGGTAGAATCGGTAGTAGACCTCATCCACAGGTTCAAACAGGTGACGGATGGCTGCTGAACCGCAGCTCTTCCCTTCACTGTCCCACTCATACTCGATACAACCCTTCCCGGCTTTCGCATTACCAGCTATCAGTATACGGATCTTGTCGTACCAGCCACGCTCTGTAAGATCCGCATCGTCGAAGTTTTCACTGAATAGCGCACCTTCCGGAATAACCGGCAGAATAATACATGATGGGTACTCCTGACTGTGATATATGGTTTGTGTAGCTTTCTCAGCTGTTGTATCCATGGCCGGGAAAATACCTGAATTTAAATTCCTGTCGAACCTTGGAAAATTACTGCTGGAAATCTCCACACGGATTTGATGCCCCTTTTTAAAAAGGTTGCTGGTCGACCAGAGACTTATATTGTATTTGTAAATCTTGTTCGGCGAAATAGGTGATGGTGGAGCTTCGGGATTCCGGAAACTGGCCCGTATGATCCCTTCGCACAAACGGATGGCTTTCCCATCGGGAAAAACATCAACCAATTTGGCTGTAAAGTCCGTATTGATTGCCGAACTTGAGGCATACAATACGACTTCCACCGGACCAGTAACTTCAAGGTCTTCCTTCAATAACCCTGTAGAATAGACCAATACATCGCTCCTTGCTTCAACTTCCCGCTGATCGATGGGTTCATCCCTACCGGGAGTGATAACAGGGTCTTCAGGATCATAAATAAAACTGTCCGGATTCTCCTTTTTTGGAATAGTTGTATTAAGCGTACCATCTCCTGCCAGGGTATTGGCATTTCCATGGCTATGGAAGTAATACTTCTTGTAATCTGTCCGGGCCAATGGCCATTCGTTTTCATCCCTCCAGACATTTTCGCCCATCACAAATATCCTGACTGGTGGTTCCTGCATGATTCCGTTATCGCTCCCTTTTAACTGGCTGTCGAACCAACGCAATTTTAGTTCCCAGGTATCCAGTGCTGCATCTTCTCCAAAATCCAGATCTCCCACACTACGTGACTCCGAACCGTGTACCCAAGGCCCCATAATCAGTTTTTGTTTAGCCCTGATCTCCGGATCGATGTCAGGTGCCGTCATTCTCATGAAATTATCGAGGGTACCCTGCTGAAAGCTGTCGAACCATCCGCCCAAATTGTAGACCGAAGTATTAATCTCTGTATAATTATCTCCCACACTTGATCTTTCCCAATAGAGGTCCCTTTGCGGGTGAGCCAGCCAATCCCTTAGAAATGGTATTTTCCATCCCAATAATTTATCTTGTTCTATAAAAGGGATTACTCTATATGCACTATCGGTGATGTGCTGCATAAAGGAGTCGTCAATATTAAAAGGACGTGACATTGCATAGCTCCACGGACTCCATCTTAAGATGCGGAATGCCCCCCCCACATATGCTTCATTATAAAAATCCGAGAAAGTTTTCGTTGGGAACATGGTTTTTAAATAAGGACTTCCATGCGGTGCCGGCATCCATTGTGCAAATCCAAGATATGATCCGCCAAAAGTTCCGATTTTCCCGTTGCACCAGGATTGCTTTCCGATCCATTGTTGTGTGTCATATCCATCAAGAGCCTCAGCTTGCATGGCATCAAAAATACCTTCCGATTCATAACGTCCACGGGTATCCTGGATAACGACCGCATATCCGCGCCGCGCAAAGAAGTGTCCTTCCTTATCATTTTTCCCTCCGTTACCATATGGGCTCCGCATAAGTAAAACCGGAAAACTGCCTTCCGAATCTGGGAGATACAAGTCTGTTGAAAGCCTGACCCCATCCCGCATAGCCACTTTAACATCCAGTTCCTCAATGACCTGGTGAATAGGTTGTGACAGCTCCTGCGATAAGCAGGGAGATGATCCAAAATATAATACCATCAATAGAATAGTAATCCTACTAGGGAGTGATTTAATAAACATTGTCGAAATTTGAATATGTCAAAATAATATCGTGGTTAGTGAGTTGTTATCGTATAACACGCTGAATTTTTCTCCTTTCTCTCTATACTCAATAATCAGCTTCGTATTTTCTTTTAATCCGGTTACTCCTTTACCGTCACGATTGCCACCCACCTGCCCTGTTCCGGACAGCCCAGAGGCAGATTGTTATCCGATGCCTTTAGCTCATATGCCGGTCGCCATGCCAGATAATCCAGGTCGTACCACTGAACCCTGAAAGTTGCTTCTTCAGGTGCGCCCGAGGCTCTGAGGATTACTGCACCTGAGGCCGGAAAATAGAGTGCCCACTGCTTCCCTTGCTGCGCCAGGCAATAGGCTTCATTTTCGGCCCGCTCCCCAAGCAATCTGTCATTCGGTTCACTTTTAAAAATATCGAACTTCTTAAAAACCTCTCTTATCCCTCTGATGGCGCGCTGTGCATTCTGGTCAAGGCCGATGCCGTGCCCGGGTGATGTGGGGCGATGAAACCGTACGGCAGAGACTCCACCCCAAAGATGAACGAACATGCGGTTCACTGCCAATCGGGGCGTTAAATAGCGGTTGCCGGCACGCATGGTGTATATCTTGACATTATTGATGGGACGCACCATCTGTTTTTCGATCAACCTATGGCGCACATAGTGCAGACGATCGCGTTGACGCTGCCCCTCTTGCCAGGTGTTCTGGCTCACCTCTACGAAATTATAGGTCTCCGGGTGATCGATTGTGTTGAGGTGCCACTCATGGGTCAGGTCCCAGGGATCCCACATCTCGGTAACATAAGCGATCTTGCCTTCAGCTTTATAGGCTTCCTGAATATAACCGGCCCAGTAGGCACCCCATCTGGCATCCACACTGGTTTCGTTGTCCATGGAAAAAAGCACATTATCGTATTTCATTGTGATCGAAAGCAATTTGTCCACATATTTCTGCTGGAAGGCAAGCACAACTGTATTGTTCATATATTCCGGAACGGTGCGGAAGAAAGGATTGTCGGCCCTTGTTGGGTGGCTGCTATTTTCAACAGGCAGGCCGGATTCCTCGACAGTGTAGTTGATATTGTGTACCGGGTTAAACGGGTTATGGTTGGTCCAGGTATCGCGATAATAACTGAAAGTTGACCAGACTTCGATCTGCACTACTATGTCGCGTTCGGATGCCGCATGAAGCAGCCGGTTTACATCAAACCAGTATTCGGGGTTTAACGTGGTCATGTCGTATTTACCATCCTTTTTACCGAAAGGCCAGCGCTGGTTAGCACTCGGACTCATGGTATTTCGAATGTAGTTGCCCCCGCAGGCCACCAGGGTGTCAAGGTGAGGCTCGAACCACGAAACCTGAAACAGGTCATCATCCACCGAGCCACCTACCAGCAGACAGGGTTTCCCCCTGAATTCCCAGTAGAATGGATTTTCTCCGTAGGGACGAATCCCCTGTGCAAAACCGAGGGAACAAGATCCCATTGAGAGGGCCATAAAAAATAAAAATATGCGGTTGGCTCGGATGACCCTATTCACTGTTCTGAATGGCTTCTTCATAGCTATATTTTTATATAAAAACTGGCGATGTAGGAAGCCACGCTTAAAATCAAAAATAGCTTCCCTATCTGGTTAATATTCTCAGTTAAAGGGCTTTTAAGTAATATCAGCACGGATACTGCAAAGACAGCCCCGTAGAGCAGCCCTGAAGTGGTACCTAACAGGCTCCAGGCAGGACCCAGTCCGCTGCGGTCAATAACCAGTGATTTTTCTGCCAGCAAGGTGGCTGTTCGGATACCCAACGGATCCTGAAAATTGAGTCTATACACAGGCCAGTTCCAGATCACGCCCCGGAATGCATGAAGCATATGTGCAGCAGCTGTTGTGGGAATAAGCAGTACCATAAAGGCATTGAACATGGATTTCAGGGACTTCCATGAAACAAGCAGACAGAGCAACAATGGCACCAGTGTAAATACAACAAGGGCATGCCAGTTGTTATTGACAAAGCCGATAAGGAGCATAAGGATGCCCATTTCGGCAGGGGTCAGCTTTATATTTTTAAAGAAATCTGTAAATGGCAGGCGCAGCGAAAACCTGAAATTGGTTGAAGGACATGCTTTCAAACAATGTGTACAGAGCAGACATTCACGGTTATCTGGTATATTGGCAGGATTGAGATTTGAAGTACAGGAGTGTCCGGTTAGTTTGTAATGGTTTCTTTTCGCCACACAATCCTTGGTCTTGCATTCTTTATAAGCTACCGGATCAGCTGCCCGCCATTCAGTTCCGGCTATATATGAATACATGCCAAGAATACTGCCCAGGGGGCATACATACGAGCAGAACGAACGTTTTTCATAGATCAGGCCTAATATCAATGAAAGAGATACCATTGAAACGAGATAGATTGCAAGCGTGCGCGGTACTGCCCGTAGACCCAAATATTTACCTGCGCCGAAAAGAATGAACCCAAATAAGATGGTTACTATCCATCCACTCCTTAAAAAAGCCGGGGCTTTCTTCTTCAAACCTATACGGCTTCCCAGAGAGTTTACAAGTTCCAGCGGACAGACCGAACACCAGAGACGCCCTGCAATTGCAGCAATAACCAGGGTAAACGGCCACCAAATGTTCCACACAATCTGGTTTGCCAAATTGGTACTGGCAATATATGGAGCAATCTTACTTTGATAGCCTACCCCTATACTGCCAATGAACAATATGACGAAAATAGATAGGTTAAAAAGCTGCGGGACAATGGGATAGTATTTCGAATTAACGATTTTCCAGACAGGCTTTATTTTCAGCAGATTCATTTATAAATAGGTGTTACTATACCATTCAATGTAATCCTTTAGTTGTGCCAGATATTCCTCCAGCCCGAGCAGTTGTTCATCGTAGATCATGAATGAGAGGTCGGGTCTGCGGTTGGCAAAGTTGCGCTGTTGGTCTCGCCCATGAACATATTTCTTTTCAGGAGTAGACATTCCTCTGGGTAACTGGGACTTTTCCCAGGTGGTTTTTATCCGGTTGAATACCTCCTCACGTTCAGTGAGACTTTCTTCGATAATGTTGGAGGCGTGCTGAAGTGCGCTGTAGGCAGCCTGAGAATTGTTAAAGTGGGAGCGGTGAGCCTGGGCGATCATTTTTTCGAGATCGGACAGAGCCAGATATGTACGGGCAGTGTGCTGGAAAAGCTCCGCAATGCATGTAAAAAGCTCGAAATCGTAGCTGTTCTTTACACCCAGTTCAAGGTTTATCCGGCAGATATTCAGCACTCGTTTCATCCGGGGGAGTTGCTTTCTAGAGCGCTCGATCATCTCCCGGTATTCGGTATTCCAGAAGGGGTCATACTCAATATCATCCCGGGGCAGATCCGGCAGGTGGGTCTTGCCTACCTCTCCCCAGTGCCAGACCTTTCGTTCAAATGCATCCATGTAATAGTAGGAACCCTTGTTGAGAAGAAGGAAGAGCTCCTTCACATCCCTGCTTTCAGGACCATAGTAATTTGTAAAATACTTCTCCTCGAATTCGCCAAGGTCAGGTCCCTTCCCACTCCAGGAGTATTCAGCAGCGGTAATGTACCGCAACATCCATAGCTGGTTATGAACCCCGGAGCAGTTCCAGGAGGTGGAGATCATACCCTGAAAATTCCCTGAAAGTGCTGCTGTGGAAAGCCTTTTGTATGATCTTTCAAGGTGGCCCCCGTATTGGTTATACTCCGTTTCCCGGTAAAAGTAAGGGAGGAACAGATGTTCGATTCCCGGGTTGGGATCGTAGACATACAGTGGGTAGCCCTCTTCCAACGCTTTCATATCTCTAATGGGATCATATCCACCCCAGGTCAGTAATCCCTCTGTAGGTTTCACTTTTTCATTCGGATCATAACTTCCGGCTGCCCATGCTATTGGTTTACGCCCCCACTCTTTCATCTGGTCGGCAACCCGGTTGATGTAGATCATTCTCAGGGCATATTTGCCAATCTCATCCATCTTTGCCTTGCAGCCACAATCCACTCCTTTGCCCAACACATAAGTTTCATCGCAACCGATGTGGATATATTCCGATCCGGGAGTAGCCTCGATCGCCTCTTTTAGCAGATCATTCATCAGTTCATAAGTACCCTCCCTGAGCGGACAGAACCCCCAGTTGTTTGATGCGATCTCCCGCAGATGCTTGTTCTCCGGATGTTTGAGAATGAAACTCACATGTCCGAGTCCCTGTACCAGGGGGACTATCTGCACATGGTATTTACGCGCATAGCGGGTAAGCTCTTGCATTTCCTCCATGGTAAAAGCACCCGGTGCGCCAACCTCCGGGTGACTCTGGTAAGCAAACTTATCCTCCCATTCCCAGATCAGCATGTTTATTTTATATCTGGCCAGTGTTCGGATAAATTCCCTTACGTACTCCTTCTTCTCCTGGAAATGCTTGGTATCATAATGCACTGCACGCCAGGTAATATCGGGCCAGTCTGTGATCATCATTCCTTTTACATATAGCCCAGCTCTTCCCTGCTGGATAAGCTGCAGCAGGGATTGAGTGCCGTAAAACAACCCGGCTGCATCGTTAGCCCGGATGATCAGCCTGTCGGCTGAAGTTTCAAACCGGTAGCCCTGATCTCCTATTTCGTCCGGTGCCTCCTCTCTTGTCAGCTCGATATGTGGTCCCGCAGAAACTTCAGTGATCCGGCACTCTATGTTCCAATGTTCATTGAGCAGGCGACTGAGCTCCTCAGCCGCAAACAGATCTTCAGGGTTTGCTCCCTTATCGATCTGAATATCAACCTGTTTTTCAAATACAAAATCTTCGCCACCCATCTCAACTGTCCGGGGGTAGGGAATGAGAGATATTCCATTGCGCCACAACTCGGTTTCAGCCGCGCGAGTGGCTCCGCTGCTTATGAATAACAGGCCAATAATTGCCAAGAAAAAGAGATAAGTATTTTTCATAACACAATCTTTTAATCCGTTGTATGGTTATTTTTTCCTCTATTCTCTGAGCACAATTCATTCAATGTATATTCAGGTAACCCTTCATGATTTCCTTCAAAAACCACCAGTTTAATATTTCTATGCTCCTTTTTTAAGAAAATTGCTCTGTCACCAATCTGTCCAAAATCCCCAAGTGGCCGGCGGAACTCGAGAAGTTGCAATTTTTCATGATCCGAGACAAACTTTGAAGAATCGGCGACAGATAGATCTGACAGCAGCTTATTATAAAAATTGATGGATTGGGTAATGGGTACGCTACCCTGGATCCCATCGTAGATCCCTGTATAAATATTTAGTTCTGAATAATCCAATTTGCTAACTGGGGTATCCCAGTAGATGGGGGACTTCGCTCTTGCAATGCTCAAATTAAGAATGCTGCCCTTTGATTCCGTACAGCCAAGAATATCTTCGTCATATTTATTTTGCCTGATACTGCTTTCATGGTACCAGGCAATCAGGTCAGATATGGGAACCCAGGCTGAAAATTTCCGGACTCTCTGCTTTGACTTCATGAATGCACTGAGTGTAGCATAGCCTCCTCCACTTGTTCCAACAACATAGATCCTGGAAGTATCCACATTGGCATTTTCAATGGCATATGCAATTGCTTCATCAATATCATTGATTGCCAGGTCACTGCAACATGCATTTTTTGTATTATTTCTCCCGCGGAAATCAGGATGAATATAATTCAGGCCTTTATCCACACATAACCAGGATAAAGTGTCATTCTGTGTATAATCCCCGCTCCAGGTATGCAGGCTTACAATTAACGGAGCTGGATCTGCTGCCGTTGATGCATAGAAATATGCCTTTTGAATATGATTATCCATGGCAGATCTTATCTCCACCACTTTGAAATCATTGCTCCACGATCCTTCCGATTCTCCGGTTACCTGTTGTCCGGACAATTCAAATGTTGCCCATCCCAGAAACAGGTAACAAGAAAATTTAAGAATGGAGTTGGTTCGTCTCATAATCATCTGTAACTATATATCATTTAACTGTTATGGTTAGCTCCCTGTTTGTATTCAGGGATACCTCTTCTTTTTTCTTATTCACAAGGATTGTGTAGGGCGACAAATAGGTGATCAACGCACCATCCACAGAATATTCAGGTAACTCTACCTGTACTGAGCCGGAGCTATTTGTCATTTGGTTCAACACCTGCTCCTTGTTTTTATTGAGTATGATCACTTTGGCCCCGCTTACTTCCATCCCCTTTTTATCGATCACATTTACCGTCATGGTCCAGTAAACCGAGTAAGAATGATGTTGAGTGGTGGCCTCAAGGCCAAAATCCAATCCTTCAAATTCATTGGAACGAAATTCAATATCCTTTGCCAGGCAATCCGTTCGTTCAATCCACCCCATGCGTACGGCCTGAAAATCTGTTTCAGCATCAGGTGACCTGATTATTTTATTTCCAGTGATCACAGTACCTGTTGCACTGCCATATCCACAAGCAACCCAGATGGGCGTTACATTGGTGGTGATACGGTTGTTATATAACTGACCTCCTCTGGAATTGCCAATATAAAAAGCATAAGCCTCAGCATCTGTATCAGGATCCTCCTGTTCGATGTTTATCTCGTTCCCGAAAATATAATTCTCCCCGGCACTGGTACTAAAGAAAAAAGCTGAAGCCATGGGTATATAATCGGGGTAATGTTCGAATTTTCTCCCGCTGATGTAAAATTTATTGTTGTAGATCCTGTTTCCAAAACATCCTCTGGGTGATTCCAGCTCTGCACCATAGTCTGCCACCCGTATGGCATTCGTGCTGTAATGTTCATGATATTCACAGCTGGGTGGTGCCGCTTTTATTCTAAACAGGTTGTTGAAGATCTCAATGTGCTTGTGCCGGAAAATTTCCAATCCGGAACCGATCTCCGGTTCAAACCGGTTTTCAAATACCATCGAGCTGTCACCCATGGCCATTATACTGTAATGATTGGTCACAGTCTGACGATTTACAAAATGATTGTGATGAATGATCGAATGTTTTCCCTTAAACACCAGGCAGCCCTGCCCTCCAAAAAACTCTGAGAAGGAGACTTCCGAAGCCTTTATACCTCGTAAATCCACCGCATAAAACTCAGCGCCATGCCTGTTGATAATAAAGGGGCTCTCTATCTCGAACCTGCAATTGATGATGGTGGCATGCGGAACATCCACAGCTGTGGTATTGATACCCGAAGTAGTGAATTTCAGATTATCAAGAATGATTCGAACATCCCCTGCTGTGGACTGAATGCCCCATGATAAAACACCACGACTGCCATTTTTTATCACTCCGTTTTTTATGGTTACAGTGCCTGCACCTTTTACCTCCGGAACGCCAGGAACTGGTTTTCCGGTTGGAACATCACCGGTATAATCAAAAAAAGCACTGTGATTCCGGTAATACAAATGATCGTTGTGTCCCATGGGATGAGTCTCTTCGATGATGCCAATACCCACATCCATGGCCGGACGAATGTCTATCTGATCTACCAGACAATCATTCTCGGCCTTTACCCGGATACGGTATGTCCCTGCGGGAAGCTTATTCAGGTGAGCGACGATAAAACCACCTCCCAACCGGGCAGAACGATTCTCCACCGGACAACTAACCATTGTGGTATCACCATAATTGGTAGTACAACTCACTTCGTTACCGGATTCATCATCAACATACACACTGATCCGCATATCGTTGGCCACATCCCCGCCCATATCGTGATAATAATGACCTGTAACGCCACACATGGCATAGTATGAACGTCCGGCCACTGGAAGGTTAATATACTCCGAAACAATAACATCACCCTTTTTTAACCGCAGAACCTTATCCCCGATAAACTGATGAACATCTGCTGTATTTTCCACTTTTGCTCCCGGAGCTTTTGACACATCCCATCCAATCAATCCCTCCTCAAATCCATAGTTCCGAATATGCTCATAATCCCCATCTGCATAAGTAAGGGTATAACCGTTCAGGTCCAGGGTGATATCTTTTCCCAGGAACAACGTACTTTTCGGGCTGGATATATCATTGATCAGGATATAGGTAGCACCGGGTTTGTCATAGCTCCCGGGTTCACTGACTGCAATTTCTCCTGCACCCGGAGCTTTATGTGCGATTTGAGTATATTGTGCAATAACAGGATATGAAAAAAGAGAGAAAATTGTCAGGACGAGTATAAATGTAACGTTGAACTTTTTCATCAATCAAGGTTTTCTATTGTTGACTCATTTCATTTCTAAAGTAATGAGATTTACTCAGGCATTCATCACTGCTTCAAAAAGGGCCATTACATTTTCCACCGGTGTGTCAGGCTGGATGTTATGGGCAGGAGCTATAATGTATCCTCCCTCCCTGCCGAGAATTTCAATCCTGCGCCTCACCTCGTTATGGATCATTTCCGGTGTGCCAACGGGTAGCAATTCCTGCACATCAATACCACCAAAAAATACAAGATCCTTCCCGAAATTTTCCTTAAGGTAAACCGGATCCATACCCGATGCCAGGGGCTGGATGGGATTTAGAATATCCAGACCGAGTTCAATAAAATCAGGAATAATCGGAATAATGGACCCACAGCTGTGCCAGGCCAGTTTGATATCGGGCTGTACCTTTCGGAACTCTTCAAACATAAACCTGATCCGGGGCTTAATGATCCGCCTCCATAAATCCGGATCTATCAGCATTCCATTCTGTCCGCCGAAATCATCCCCACACCAGAGGATATCAACGCCCATTTTCATGAGTCTTTTACCGGAATCAATCATGTAATGCATGATTTTGTCCATAAGATGCGGTAAATATTCCGCTTCCGTGATCAGATCTACCAGGAATTTTTCATATCCGGTAAGGTACCAGGATATCTCGAAAAACATGGTTTCCACATCCCCGATGATGCCATGTGAAGTGCCATACGTGTCCAGCATTTCCCGGGCGATGTCAAACCTGCCCGGTGCCAGGGGATCCGGGAAGGGATATTCCAGGATATCCTCTTTCGTTAAAGCTTCGGATAAAGGAAATTCATCCAGTTCAAAGTAATCTCCAATCTCTCTTAAGATCATTCCCCACTCATTCTTTAGTCGTCCGTCAGGCAATATCATAGTCGGTGTCGAGGGAGGTGCAGTTGGAGCAATAGCAATGATATCTGCCCCCATCTCTGTAAGCAGACCCATATGGGATATTCTGGCCGATTCCATGGCATCGATCGCTGGTTCAAAAGGAAGACCCTGTGCCTCACTTAGTTTTTCTGCAATCTGCGGGGTAAGAGACACATAAACAGGAGGTCTGTCGGGTTGCCGGTGATTGACAGCCTCAATGGTTCGTTCCCGTGAATTCATTTTCTATGTATAAAACAGATCGTAAACTGATTTAATTCGTAAGGGATACTTCATAGGTTCCCGGATCATTAATCGTAAATTCAAAAACCACCTCAGACTGCGAGGTATGCAAGGCGTTCCATGTACGGTATTTAATGGAAACTGAGTAAGGAAGAATCGCATTTTGAATGGCAATAAATCTGCCTGACGTATATTCTTCACCACTATCACATACCATGGTAAAGTCCTCTACATCATTATTGAACTTGCCAGCCAGATATATGGCTACTCTGAATCCAGTGCCCATTTCATTTATTTTCCTGATGGATGATCGAATCACACCTCTGCTCATTGTAATTTGATAAGGTGGAATGAGCTCCTTCCCCAAATAGGTATCATCTTTCCAAATTCCGGTGACAATGGAATCAAGACCATCAGTAGGGTAACTCATGGACCCTTTCCCATCTCGTACTCCCTTTGACCACTCTCCTTCATAAACAGCTCCGTCAGCCCATCTATATGTACCTGAACCATTTGGGAAACCTTTGGAGAAACGCCCCTCGTACGAATCAATACCCACAGCCGATCCTTTTCCGTGTGCCAATCCTTTTTTACATCCTCCCGTGTATGACCCGGAAATTTCGGGAATCAAGACCTTACACTCATTCTGAGCGTATATGATGCTTCCTGAAAACAGGATAAGCATATACAATGAAGTTTTAAAATACGTTGTTTTGTTTTTCATAATTGTCAGTGTTTCAAATCACAAACTACTCTGAAAAATAGAGCCACACTTTATCATGCATGGTATAAAGCCGCTGTCTCTCCCCGTCAAAAACAAGGATGGGACTGGAATGGTCCCCATCTACAATGGGATTCCCTGGATATTTCTCCCAATGAACCAGATCCGCAGACACAGCCACATTGGAGGTCCATAACGCATTAGAATTTGGGTCTGCCCAGTCAGGATTGGAGGAGCCGTGATAATAGAGATAATAGTTATCATTATACTTGACCACCTGGTTTGCGGCTACCGCTCCATCATCATATTTCCCGGGGCCCAAATTGATAACAGCCTCATCCTCCACATTCTTCCAGTTTATCTGATCCTCTGAGGTAGCCAGCCAGATACCAAGGTCATTCCGTTCATAAAAAAGATACCATTTCCCCTGCTCAATCCAGACAACCGGTGTTCCGTAAGGGGGAGGGATGGGTTCCCCACTACTGTCCAGGATCACCAGGTCTCCCTGTTCCTGCCAGCTGACGCCATCATCAGAGGTTAGAAGGTGTGCCACATCATTCTCCCCTTCCGCGTACATAAAATAGGTCGTGCCATCCTTGATAACAAACATATCCTCCGTCCACTTTTCGCTAAATATGGGATTGTCTGAATACCTGCTCCAATTAATCCCATCCTCTGATGTGGCGTAACCCAGATACTTCGGTTCGGTATCAACTCCATTGTAACCCGTATACCACATTTTATAAACCCCC
>JBDLIX010000092.1:0-20065 GCA_039714655.1 Bacteroidota bacterium | reverse complement strand
TCGAAGCAAACTGATACAACTCACCAGTAGAAAACAGTACCACCTTGAATAATATGTATATTTACTTTTGTACCACTGTTGGCAGTAGAATTGTATGTTACGTGTATTTCAATGTTGGGCTAAAATTTAAGCTATGAAAAAAATTTGGATCAAAATACTTCTTACGATTGCATTGATAGTCATTGCCTTTGCCTGTTTTTATTTCCCTAAGGCGATTGAGACGACAAGAACTATTTCTGTGGATCCAATAGTAGCGATGAAAACCGACAATAGCGGTTTCATAAAGTTTATCCAATACATAGGTCTTTTTTGTATGGTATTCAGTGTGTGGATTTGGAGGAATCTCCTGAAGATTAGTTCAGTTGGGTTCATCGGTGGACCAGATATTAAATCAGGAGATCCAGAGACTATTGATTCTAATTTCAAAAAAGAATCCATTTCAGAACCTGAAGTACCACCAACAAACACAGAATATGAAAAGCATAAACTTGATGAGAAAAAAAGAGCGATCATCAACCTGATGGAAGAAAGCTATACCAGTATTACTCGAATTTCATCTTTAGCTCATAAACTCAAGCTTTCAAAGGGAATTATTGAGATGTGTTTATTCGAGTTACAGAGGGACGGTATAGTAAGAAAAGATGTAGTGCCAGGATCATTAGTAGGCAATTACTCAATGACTGATTCATGGATAAATAGAGGAATTGATAACTTCAGGAACACCCTGAACGGAAGAAATGAGGCAATCATATCAGATCTTCGTTACCTGCAAATTCGAAATCTGGACATTGATGCACTAATTGAAACGGATAATCACAATTATGTTGTTGAAGTGAAGTCACTAAGCAAACACCTTGATTCAAAAGTTATCGAAAGAGGGATAAAACAGCTATTAAATATTGAAGAGGAATTGAAATCAAAGAAAGCAGTCAAATTAGTGTTGCTATTTGTTTTACATAAAGACTTTGACTTAAATATAGATCATCTAGAAGACGAGTTCTCAGATGTTAAGGATAATTTAGAAATAACCTATTTTCGTCTAACTTGAGGAACTACCTCAGCATTGAATCAATCCAACAAATTCTAAAAACTGAAACTTAGATTCACTAAACCTGACTGTTAATGCGGCAGCTTAGTTCCCCTGTTCCCTCAAAACTGGATCAAAATGCTTTTTGAGGCAATATCTTGATGGCTGTCAGGGGTATCCTCTGCACACAAAAAAAGGCTATATATGTTAAGGCTTTGATTTCGTTCTGATTGAATTTTGGGTGGAAAGGGGGGTGGGTGGATACTCAAACTCATTCAGTATATGGAGAGATTGGAAACTTTTTTCACCTATTATTACTACTTCCTTTCTGTATGTAATATTCTAATGAAAAAGTCTCCAATTTCCCCAAACCATGTTAACAGAGGGTTTTCAATGGAAATCTTTTGGGGGCTTTGGTAACATCCTGAAATATTCCTGATTCCCGAAATCTTGCATTTCTATTTTCCGAAAACTCGCATTGTTATTTACCGATTACATCTTCGCCGTAGCGTAGTAATTCCCGGTTTCTTTGCTCTTTACAAGCTGTAGTCCATCTTGAAGGATTAAGGCAAAAAACACTTCTCCTTCAGAGTTTTCTCTCTGAGCATAATCAATAATCTTTAACATGATAAATAGGTTTTTGTGAATATTATTATCGAGCCGGGACTGTTGCCCAACTCCAAGTTTTAGTGGGGGTCACCATGTAGATCATCAACGCTCATGTATTGAAATAACTTTGAAAGAAGAGTGGGGGGGTACTTACAGAAATTCAATTATCTGCTTTTATATGAAAGTGGGACTCCTAAAATTTTTTTTTGGAAATTTTTAGTATCAGCGTAGCGCCAATAAAATATTGACTTTCTGAAGTATATGGGGTAACTTGAGTAGGTCTAACCCCAAAATCATGTATCATGAGAAAATTAATGATTGTTACTGCTCTTCTCCTTTTTGCAGGAATTGCATTTGGACAAACATCTAAAACTGCTACAGTGGATATTGAAGCTGAAGAAGTTGCTCTTAATGAGATAATGGACAATCTTTTTTCGGCGGCAAAAGACGGAGATCAGACTCTCTTTGTATCTCTTTTAACTGAAGATGCCCTGTTTTGTGGAACTGATCCATCAGAATTTCATAATAAGCAACATTTTGTTGATTTAAGTAAACAAGATTCTAATGATCCTGTTCCTGAATTTAAATCTATTGGTGATCGAAAAATAAAGATTGCATCTGATGGTAATTCAGCAATTATAGTGACCCAGATTATGGTAGCTTGGAGTCCCAAAATACCCATACGTGTAGTATATCATTTCGTTAAAACAAATGATAATTGGATGATTCTTTTCGGCAATGTTGCTTTTATTCCTAAAAATGAGGATATTCAAAAACTTAACGAAGCCATAGTAGATTAATATACATGCAATAAGGAGTAATTCCCCCGGTCCACGCAGGGGATTTTCTTTATCCATCTATCCAGTTTCCCTAAGAATAATAGATGGATAGATTTGCAACTGTTTTGAAGTGTACAGGGGATAGTAACCTCCGATTATCGAAACCGGGATATCGCTTTTGAATATCCTTTAAAGAGAATACCGGGTATGGCCTTAAGGTTCTCTCAAACTCCAGATAGTTCATATATATTAGATGTTTGTTAAAAAAAACAATTTTCTAATATCAATACAACCTATAAGCCATTTCTTCAGATCTATTATAATTCTATTGGATCAGGTTTGAAACTGCATATAAAGGGATTACAGTTATTTTGCCATATTGTGAGAAGTTTTCGAGGGATATGCGGATTCCTTTGAATGATTTTTTCTCATTGATAAACAAGTTCATGCTCTGCATTTTTCCAGTAGTACCTGATTTGATCTCAACGGGTACAATCTGAGTTCCTTCTTCTACTAGATAGTCAACCTCAGCGTTACTCCCTCTTTTTTCTCTGTGCCAGTAATACAAGTGTTTTTTTTCAGTCTCCTGACTGTATTTTATTAACTCAACACCCACAAATGCTTCAGCAATGCTGCCTTTATTCAGCATGTCAATGTTTTCCGCAACCATCAAATCTGTAATTCTTAATCCTGCAATTTGTTGAAATATGCCACTATCATGTAAGAGACATTTAAACTTTTTAAAGTTTACTCCTGAACCCAATGGTACTCCCTGCCCGGAGGAATGGTATACTTTATAAACAAGCCCTGCCATTTCAAGTAAATCCAGGGCTTCTTTGGCTTGTGCGGGGTTCGATAAGGAACCGGCTTTAGAATATATGTATTTTCCACCTGCCTGGTTAACTACCGAGTTCATTACTTCGCGGAGGCGTAATACCGGAATCCGTCTTTTATACTTTGCAAAATCATCATAATAAGAAATCGCAATGTCAGATAATACATTCTGTACTGAGTTCATATCGGTACGATTTCCGATGAAAGTTTTGACGGTCTCTGGCATCCCTCCGATCAATAGAAAATACCTCAAGTATTCATTTAGTTTTTGATGGAAAGCAGGAATTATTGGTTTTGCAGCTGATGCTTTCTTTTTCATTTCAATTAATGCATCCTCCTCGTTCGCCAGCAGAAATTCATCAAATGACATCGGATACATATACAATGAACGGATTCGGCCAACACCCCAGGAAGTTAGATCGGAAAGCGCAAACTCCAGTAAGGAGCCAGCTGCAATTACATGCAATTTTGGTTTTGACTCATAAAAGAAACGGAGGGCCTGGATAGCTTTCGAACAGCTTTGAATCTCGTCAAAGAATAATAAGGTCTCACCTTCAATAATTGGAACCATGAAATAAGCAGATAGATTTGTGCAAATTCTTTCAGGATCCAGATTCTGATCAAAAAAACTATGAGTCTCTGTATTCTTTTCAAAATTTATCTCCACGAAATGCTTGAACTCTTTTGCCAATTCCCTTACAATGTATGTCTTACCAACCTGACGGGCTCCGCGCAATAGCAAAACTTTTCGATTTTCTTCAGTTTTCCAATCTGATAGTGCATCTAGAATCTGCCTTCTCATCATAAAAACGTTAAATAGTCAAGGCTAAATTATACATAAAACATTAAATATACAAGCCTAATATTTAAAAATTGTATTAAGTAGTCAAGGCTAAATTGCCAGTATTGAAGATAGTTTCTATTCGAAATAAAGTTTCCCCATCCGGTTTGCCCATTTCAAAAAGCACGCCCTTCGGGCATTCTACTTTTAGAAAAGAGCAAAGGCAAGCCAGATCCCATACCTATCCCCACTGATGATGGTATAGTGGAAAAGAACTCTGATTACTCTGACAGTATCCTGTATAACTCTTGATTCAAATAGTAGTGATGTCCGGCGATCTCTTTCTTTTCTAAAACCTGCATTTCACATAATTTGTTTAAATATTCCCTGGCTGTATTTTCAGCGTAGATCTTAGCATCGACTAGGTGCTTTACCTTGGTGAACGGTTGAGAAAACAAGAATTCTATAAGATCTTCCGGACTTCTGAATTTTCGTTCACCCTTCTTAATATAATCCAAAACAGAGTCTTTCGTATGCACAATATCATTGATTTTGTGGAAAGTGATATTTGCTGTGTTTTCAGTTATCTCTTTGAGAAACACCCATCATAGTGAAATAATAGTCTTCCTTATGATCAAGAATATATCGACTAACAGGATAGGAACATCTAATAATCCTTTGTTTGTCAGGTAATGGATGTTAAACACACGTCCGGTTCTTCCGTTTCCGTCACGGAAGGGATGAATGGCTTCAAACTGGAAATGAGCAATAGCCATTTTCAAGAGATGATCCATAGCATATTGGTCATCATTGTTCAGGAATTCAACAAGATTGTTGAGCTTATTCTGAATGACAGATAACCCTCTGGGCGGTGTATATATTACCTGACCGGCATTTGGTTGTGTACCTCCTTGTTTAATAGTGGTATTCAAGAACTCAGGCCGAATTCCTTCTGCCGTCTCTTTTATTTCTTGAAATACCCGGATGAAGTAGTCCTGATCAAATAAGTTGGATTTCCGAAAATAATTATAGCCAGACCAAAGTGCTTCCCGGTTCTCAAAACCTCTTTAGAGGCTCCGGTTGTTTTAACTTTCTGATCACTATATGCTATATATAACTCATCATCAGTTGTAAAAATATTCTCGATCTCACTTGAGCTTTTTCCCTCATCAAACCTTAATTATTAAAATATTTAATGTTTGAGGTCGTTTTTGGCATCAAAAAAACTCAGAACATAAGTATGCTAACCGAGACGGAAGACTTGAGCGGACTACATGTTAATTGATTCTGGAGGATATTTATCAGCCTGATATGCAAAACACGCCCTTTCGGGCAGTTACTTCTACGGCCATCATGCTGCATACAGTTTTTATGCCGCACCGCTAGTCAAACTCGGGGCCGGGGGAAAAGTGGTCCTGGAGCTGTTTGGGGGACCCATGCTGAGTTACCAGTCAAACGTCTTCGACATCAACCATTACCAGGTCCCCGAAGGATCGTATTCGGAACCCGTGAGCCAGTGGCCGGACATAATCTACCTGAACCAGGTGGAGGAATGGCTCTTTTTCGGGGGAATGGCTGGATTCAGGCTTTCAGCCAGGACGGGGACCCACTGGTAAGTTACAAAGGTCAAACACAAATTCAGGTATCCCCCTTAGCAACCTTTTGGCCCTATTGCGCATCATTCATGTAAAGAAGAACTAGTGAAAAGAACCATTATCCAACTGTTTGCCATCCTGGTGCTATCCGTCATGATCACCTCCTGCGAGGAATCCGAACCTCTATTTAAAGAGGCCAAAAAAATCGAACTCCATAAAAAATCGGCTGAGATCATCGAAGCCGACAAAGCTTTCAGCTTCGAGCTCTTTCAGCAGGTCTGCCTGGAAAGCGAAGGGGAGAACCTGATGATCTCCCCCCTGAGTGTCTCTTATGCACTGGGGATGACTTATAATGGAGCTGCCGGAACCACCCTAGAAGCTTTTAACGATGTGCTTCACTTTGGCGATCTTACCAAAACAGAAGTGAATGAGAGCTACAAGGACCTGATGGAGCAGATGCTTGACCTGGATCAAAAGGTGGAGTTCTCCATCGCCAACAGCATCTGGTACCGGCTGGGATTCCAGGTACTGGATGCGTTTATCAATACCAACAAAACCTATTTTGATGCGGAGGTCAGTGAGGTCGATTTTGGAGATCCCGCCACCCTGGATGCCATCAACAACTGGATCGAGGATAAAACCAATGACAAGATCAAAGATATGCTGGACTTTATCCCGGCAGAAGCCGTCATGTACCTGATCAATGCCATCTACTTCAATGCGCCCTGGAAATATGAATTTGACAAAGCAGAGACCTACCAGGGAGATTTCAATCTGGCAGACGGGACCCGGAACCTGGTAGACTATATGCGTGTTTCAGGCGATTTTCAATACACATCGAATGAAGATTTCACTGCAGTGGAACTGCCCTACGGAGACAGCGCCTTTAGCATGGTGGTGATGCTCCCGACACCACGGAACGGAGTAGATCTCCCCTCTCCCGGGAATGAGCTTTCCGACCTGGTGGCCAAACTGGATGGAGCACACTGGGATTCATGGTTCGAAAATTCATGGTTTACTGCTGTTCAGTTGGATATGCCCAAATTCAAATATGGCTGGAAGGACCTGCTTAATGATCCTCTGATCAACCTGGGACTGGGAGTAGCTTTTTCAGATGGTGCAGATTTCACAAGAATAACACCAAGCGGGGATATCTATATTTCAAGGGTCATCCACCAGACCTTTATCGATGTGCAGGAGGAGGGAACCGAAGCAGCTGCGGCCACCATTGTGGAGATGAGCTGGACTAGTGCCGGTGGGGGAAGTCCCATCCAATTCAAAGCAGACCGGCCGTTTCTTTATGTGATCAAAGAGAACTCCACCGGGGCCATTCTCTTTATCGGGAAGGTGGGGAAGCCTGAACACCCTTAAAATCTATTCTGCCCCGGCCTCCCTCAGAATGGTTCTAATCACTGCTACCGGCGAGACGGCGATATAATCAACAGATTACAATTCAACACTGATATGTAGTTTACCACCTAACCCGGTTTCAATGATCTTTCGCAATGTAGAGATTCTCACATCACTGGATGCCCTTTTAATTTTCGAAATGTAGCCCCTTGTTACTGAAAAAAATGAGTAACTTGATACTCATTATGAACCAAAAGATTAGAGAAATTGCAGGAAGTCTGATATCAGTTGGCATATTGATCTTCTATTTCAAGGCCCTATGGCAGATGGTTGAAAAGGTAAAAGGATGGATTCCGGGGAACGGACCTGTTGAATTCAGCGATGGAACAATTTTACTAGCGACCGGGTTAGGGGGCTTAGTTTCTGCAGTAGTCATTACCACTCTTGGAATATCCAAACCTGGCAAGGCACCCACCGGAGCAGTTCAGGAATTGAGTAAAGATTTTGGTCAGATTACAATGGCAATCATCGCCATTGCATACGTAGGAGTCTGGTTGTTTTTAGGTGGTTATGCAGCTATTTATGGTGTAATTAGAATGCCTGATGCAAGCAGTACATTACATGAAATGGGTATAGCCTGGTTTGGACTCTTGCTTGGAGCAGGGTATGCATATTTTGGCATTAACCCTCCTAAATAAATTTGATTATTCTAGAAATGAATGGTAAGCCCGGCCATTGGACCTGATAGTCGAACATTATATCTGAATTGGTGTCCCAATAATTCTGTTTCCCTATGAATATTCTGCACGGTCCAACCCAATGCAAAAGAGAACCTGTGGTGTATTCTGTACCTGGCATGCAGATGAACCCACCAGGTAGGATTTGAAAGTGATTCAATCAATCCAATGTCTGCCTCTGATGTTAGGGTAAATCTTTGCAGATAATACGAGAGGCTGAGTCCCACGATTGGATTTATCCAAGTATGATTCAGATCAAGAGGGAGAGAAGGTTCCGGAAGTTCTGCCAGGATACCCAGATTAAAAAACCTGGCGCCCCCATAAAAATAGGAATGAAGCCGTCCGAATTTCTTATGATCAAATTCCTTGTCAAATATCCGGTATCCTACAATTACACGAGGTATGGTGGCTTCAACCTTCGTATCAATAAGGGATCCGTCTTGTAATACGAAATTTACAGAATTGTCTATTTGGCCTCCGTAAATATCCCCTTGAAATCGCCATTTTTGATAAGAGTAACGTACCTTCCCCACATAATAGTAATCCAATTTCGTTGCGGAATCAAATATCTTCCCCAGGATTCCACCATCGCCACCACCTCCATTTATATCAATATCTCCCCATGAGATTTCACCCCTATATCCAGGTACCCAGACAGGCAGTTCAACAATCCACCTGGTTGAGTCAGACTGAGTCTCAACAGGATCATGTGCTAACAAATGACCGGATAGCGTAAAAACCGAAAGAATAGTTGCCAAAAGAATGAGAAAGAGGAGACGAATTCTCATGGTCTGATTACAATTTTAGTTTAAGTGCAGGATCAAAGATAATGGAACAGTCCAATATTTGTTGATCTCTTAAATTAAAAAAAACTCTTTCGAAAAGCTTCATGCTTTTCTTTGGCTTCCAACAGAATTTGTTGAAATTCTGTTTCTTCCCGTACAGCATCCAAGAAGAAATCGGTTTGCATAAAGGGATAGTTGAAGAATCCTCCGTCGACAGCTCTTCGTAGACACCGGATGGAACCTTCTTTATCGCCCAACAATCCATAATTGCCTGCAAAATGATACCATGCCTCTGCATCAATGAGATTGACTTCCTCAAATCTGCGCGCGGCATCCAGCCCTGCTTCGATCTCTCCTGTAATAGATGCTTTTAGACCCGTTACCCAGAGCGCCTGCAATCCTTCAGGGTCCATATCCAGGGAACGATTAAAACATTCGATGGCCTGTTTTGGGTTTCCCTGCCTGAGAAAAGTTGCGCCCTGTTCTCCTATGATAAATGAACTTTGCCCATAAAGCTTTGATGCCTCATATGATTTTTCATATTCGCCTGCATACTGATAGGTAACAACGATTGACCGGAATCCCGGATTCTTTGGATCGATAGCCATCGCCTTTTCCATCTCCCGGACTGCCTCATGATTCATGCCGGCATACCGGTATATGTAGCCAAGGGAAAAATGCGCTTCGGAATTGTTGGGATTGATCTTCAGTATTTTCCGGGTGAGTTGCACCGCTTTGTCGATTCTTGCTGTTTCCGTATAGATTCCTGCCAGGTTGGCCAGGGCAAAAATCAGATCTTCATTAAGAGAGATGGCCTTTAGATAGAGACTCTCTGATCTTTTGCTCTCTACCGGACCAAGCATTCCATATTGCGCCAGGCGATGAAGTCGGTCAGCGAGCTGCGCATAAGAGGGGGCAAAAGTTGAATCCAGCTCAATGGATTTATTCAGCATTTCTAGTGCCATCCGGTCTCCTTCATTGTTGAATGGATAGGAGATACTTCGCAGGTAATATTCATAGGCCAGCGGATCGTCAGGAATATCTTTCCCGATCCTGTTCAGTTCTTTCTGAGAGAATTGAATATGCAGCCCATCAACCACTTTTTTTGCCACAATATCCTGAAGCTCAAAAGTACTGTTAAAATCCACCTCAATGGGTTCGCGCCAGATCATCTCATTGTTACTGACATCAATAAGCTCTACATTCAGGCGGATCATGTTGCCTTCCTTAAGATAGTAGCCGATCAGCACATAATCCACGTTAAGGCTATCTCCGGCTATGATAGGATCAATGACCCGCTTTTCATACTTACGGACTGAACCGGAAGGTCTCACTGTAATGTTATTCAGATAGCTCAGGCTCCCAATGATCTGATCCGCAATGGCAAAGCCCAGGTAATCCGTTTCAGGATCGGCCTTTGTATTGGAAAAAGGCAGTACGGCAATAAAGTCAATCGATTTGCCATCAGATCCATGGGTATCAGCTGCTATATCCTGCCTGAAGATCCTGGGATAAAGAAGTATACAGACAGCTGCAAACAATATGAGAATGACAATATTATTTGCATTGACCACTCTTCTGTCAGATTGTCGTGAGCTCTTCTTCTTCTCCTCCGCAACAGCAGATTCAGTTTTAATCAATCCGTCAGGAGTGATATCATAGATCCATGAAATAACTGCTGTAACGGGAAATCCTACAATAATGACGATGATAAGTAAAGTAACCGTCCAGTCAGGAAAACCCAGTCTGGGTAGCACGATATCACCCACTTCCAGTACGATAAAGGCCGTTGCGGCGTACATGGCCAATACCCTGAGAACCTTGCGCCGTTTGAGCTCCTGCCAGAAATGAGTTATGCTATTTTCGTTATGAGGCATTTAAGTGGTAGTTAATCATCTCATGATAAATCCAACCCACACTACTATTGTGCAATAAACAAAATCCATTGGATATATGTTCGCCTTTTAACTGATTGTTACTTCCCCTCCAGCTTAATTCCGCACGTCAATTGTTCACACAAGATTCTGCGATGTAAATAATGATTGATGGAGTACGTGTAATACCCACTCAATATTGTCATAGTTACAACAACTATTAATAATAGATGATGTATTGGCTTCGACTACCTTTATTGACAGTTATTTGTTTCATGTTGCAGTGTCAATTGAAACAAACATGCTCGAGTGTCCCACTCCAGAATGAATCTCCAGAAAGTACACATTTCATAGATAAAGAGATTCGCAAGATGAAGCGGAAATATCATCTTCCGGCGGTCGCCATAACAATTGTGGATGGTGAGGATATTATCTATCAGAAAGCAAGGGGTATAATCGATATTGAGAATGACATCAAAGCTTCAACAAAATCGGTATTCAAACTTTGGTCGGTATCAAAGGTATTTACTGCGGTTGAAATCTTCCGGGAAATGGAAGAAGGAGTCATTGATCTTGATGGTTCAATTCTGGAATACCTGCCAGAGTTCAGTATTCAAAGCAGATTCAGCAATAAGGAACCCATTACTGTGAAAAGCCTTCTTGCACACCGGTCAGGATTGCCCAGAAATGAGTGTGTAATCATTCCGGAAGGCGAACAGAAACCTGGTACCCTTGATAAATTTGAGAAAGCAACTTCCGGTTGTTTTATGGCATATCCTGTTGGTTTCAGGTATAAATACTCCAATCTTGGTTATGATCTCCTTGGCAGAATTATCGAGCAGAATCGGGATATGGGATATTCTCATTTTATGAAGACAGATCTGCTCAATGACCTGGGAATGAGTAATAGTACATTTAATTCTGGTGATATAGATGATTCGAAAGTACTTGTAAAAGGTTATGAATACTACAAAAGGAATTACTATCCAATGATTCAATCTGATATAAACAGTGTTCCTTCAGGAAACTTGCATTCAACCATTGAAGATTTGTCAATTTTCCTGAAAGCAGCA
This sequence comes from Bacteroidota bacterium, assembly GCA_039714655.1. Lineage (GTDB taxonomy): Bacteria > Bacteroidota > Bacteroidia > Bacteroidales. The sequence goes on along the minus strand of JBDLIX010000092.1, from coordinate 8,621 downwards.
TTGAATAATGAGCTGTTCAAAAGCAAAAATACCATGGACCAGATGTTCATCGACCACTATAGTAGCAGTGAGGATCCTGAAACCATGGGATTGGGTTGGAAAATGACAAAAATTCGTAGTGATGAATTATTAGTATGGCATGATGGTGGCCCAACAGAGGGGATTGGTTCCATCATAGCCATGTTACCAAACCAAAAACTTGGTATTGCTGTTATTGCCAACTCAACAAGTTTCTCTGGAGACAGATCTACTCAGTTCATCATTGATATTTTTAACCATTTGTTAGAAGCCAAATCGGATATAAAACATGAATCATCCCTGAATCCTGAAAGGATATCTGCAAACCCACAACTTCTTAAGGCGTACGCAGGCAAATACATTGCTTTTGGTATGCCAATGGATATTGAAACAAAAGGGCACAAACTCAGGGGAAAGATAGGGGGAATTGGATTGGATTTGATCCCGGTAAGTGACACGGAATTTGCTGTCACAAATTGGATGGAAAAGATAGGTCTGACGAAAATAGTCAAACCTCCTGTTCCATTTGATAAAATCAAAATGGAATTCCATCATACCGGCACCAAAGATTCAGACTTTCTGATCATTAATTTGGACAATATTTCCCATGAAATTTGCCCCCGTTATCCAGACCAGGTCAATCTAACTAATCACTGGGATGGATTATTAGGAGAGTATCAATTGGCATGGCGTCTACCCGGTAACAGGGCCGGTGAGATTACCGAAAGCATCTTTGAAATATCTTTGGACAATCATCTGTTGACCATGTCAGGTATTTTTGGACCCATCATACCGTTAGACAATAAGTATTTTAGGATCGCCAGCGGGCCATTTGCCGGTGAAACCATGGAGTATTTTCCAGAATCCGGAAACATTATTCATCAAAATGCGGTTTTTGTACCCAACCATTAGTGCATTTTCTGCATCCTGTTAGTATAATCTAAAAGCATGACATGATGAAAAACTATATTTCGTATTTAATAATCGTTCTGATTTCGGGTTCTTCCCTGAAATCTTGTGAGAAAACCGACCCCATTCAGAAGGAAACACCCAAAATCACACTGAATAAAAAGGCCGCAGAGATCATTGAGGCCGATAAAGCATTTGGTTTCGAACTATTCAGGGAGGTGTATCGTCAGAGTGAAGAAGAGAATCTCATGATCTCTCCCCTGAGCGTATCTTATGCACTGGGGATGACTTACAACGGCGCTGCCGGGACTACCCTGGATGCGTTTAACAATGTATTGCATTTCAGCGATCTTACCTCTGACGAAGTCAATGAAAGCTACAAGGACCTGATGGATCAGATGCTAAACCTGGATGACAAGATTGAATTCTCCATTGCCAACAGCATCTGGTACCGCCTGGGATTCCAGGTACTGGCAGAATTCATAGATACCAACAAAGATTATTTTGATGCCGAGGTAAAAGAGGCGAATTTTAGCGATCCGCAAACAGTGGATCTGATTAATCAATGGATCGAGTCCAACACCAACGACAAGATCAAAGATATGTTGGATCAGATCCCGGTTGATGCTGTGATGTACCTCATCAATGCCATCTATTTCAATGCACCCTGGAAATATGAGTTTGAAAAATCGGAAACCTATCAGGGTGATTTCAGCCTGGCCAACGGAACCAACCACCAGGTAGACTACATGCGCGTTTCGGGCGATTTTCAATACACTTCCAATGAGGACTTCACTGCAGTTGAGCTACCGTACGGGGACAGTACCTTCAGCATGGTGGTGATGCTCCCGGTGCCGGAGAAAAAAGTTGCTGACCTGGTGGAAAACCTTGATGGCGCCCATTGGGATTCATGGTTCGAGTACTCCAACTATACAGGCGTCCAGGTAGATCTGCCAAAATTCAAATATGAGTTTAAAAAACTTTTGAATGATCCCCTGAAAGACCTTGGATTGGGTGTGGCATTCTCAGAATTGGAAGCAGATTTTACAAGGATCAATCCAGAGGGAAACCTGTTTATCTCCAGGGTGATCCACCAGACCTTTATCGATGTGCAGGAAGAGGGCACCGAAGCAGCAGCAGCTACCATTGTGGAGGTTTCTCTTACCAGCGCGGGAGGAGGGGGTAGTCCCATCCACTTCAAAGCAGACCGGCCGTTCCTCTATCTCATCAAAGAGAATTCCACAGGGGCCATTGTCTTTATCGGAAAAGTGGGGAAGCCTGAATATTCATAGTTGGTATTATTCTAATTTCTCATTCATTGTTTTATATACTTTCTTAAACCTCTTAATCAGGTTTTTCCCCGAAACAACACTTGCGGTTATAACACCGTTGAGGGGTGTTAATCCATGAGAGAAGATATCTTCACCGGTAAAGAACAGATTTTTCATACCAGACCTGGGTGATAATTCCGGATTATCTGCCTTTTGAATATCCAAACCAAACACTGACCCTTTATGATGGTGAGTAAAGTCTTTGACGTCCAATGGAGTAATCAATTTGGAATACCGGACATACGCTGCTATTCCCGGAAACTTTGCATTCAGGTGATTTAGATAAGACTGTGTGATCTGTTCTGTGATTTGTCTATATTCATCGCTATCTTGTTTTCCTTCATATTTTTCAAAATAACCATAGCTGGTTTCATGATGCATCTCCACCGTATGATAGTTGGGATTCCTGTGTTCCTTATTTAACATAGAAGGGAATGAGATTGTTAAATCATCACATACCCATCCCTTTTCTGTGGGATTGCGGGACATTGTAGACGGGTCACCAATGATTGTTTTGTATGCAGATCTCTCTATTCCAAATGATGAGAGATCACCTTCAAATCCGACCAATAAAAGCAAAAAGGAGGGAACAGACCGATGCTTCGCCAGGGCTTTAACCAGACGGGCAGGTCGTACCTGTTCCGGAATAAGTCCGAACAGGGTCTCTTTAATACCTATGGAACTTATTACCGTATCTGCAAAAATATCAATCCCCTCTTCTGTCTCCACTCCAATAGCCCTATTTTCTTCGAACAGGATCCTTTTCACACCCGATGCCGGTCGAACCGATCCTCCTTTTCGATGCAGTGAATTGACCAGGGCATCTACCACTGCCTCTCCTCCTCCGTCCGGAAAATACATCCCTTTAAACTGCATATTCTGAGCATATGCATAGAAGGGAAATGGCGTCTCATCCAATGGAATCCCAAAATAGTGGGAAAAAGAGAGTAAAATGGATCTTAGTTTCTCATTTTCTACCTTGATGACAGTGTCTATGACTTCTGTCACAGATTTGTCCATATGAGGCAGCACTTTTAATAACCGCGAGAACCAGAACATAACCCTGGCAATTGAAGGTGAATACAATTTTGGAAGAGAGAACATCCCCGCCTTTTTTTCAAGAATGTTCAGGTATCTGAAGTAAATATCAATCTTCTGTTTTTCATCGGGGAATTCAGTTTTCAACTTTTCCAACAATTTACTCTTATCATTTAGAAACGTAAACTGATAATTCAGGTCAGGGAAATACTTAATCTGACATTCATGGTCCAACGGAGAGAAGGAGATGTTTCCATCCGTAATGGCCTTCATCAGCATATAGTCGACGCTGGTTTCGGAATAATCACATACCCATTGCACTCCCGGTGACCAGCTCCAGTTGCCGGTCTCGGGTTCGGTAAAAGTACTCATTGAACCACCAATGGAAGGGTTCTTTTCTAATACCAATACTTTATAATTACACATTGCCAGTGAAGCAGCACACGACAAGCCGCCAATACCCGAACCGATAATGATTGCATCAAATCTTTCTTTTGGCACTTTTCCTCTTTTCATTTCAAAGGTTTAACGTTTACACTTTGTAAGCTATGTAAAATATCATAAGATCATTAAAATATTTGAAGCATATTTGAAAATATAATCCATCAACATGCTGTTGTTATTTTTAATAATAGCGAATCGAATCCCGGATGATTAATTTTTAAAGGGCCGCCAGAACCATAAAAACTAACATGAGTCAAATGGTCCGGCCCCGGGCAGGAAAGCAGAGTCATCTTGAATAGGGAAAACAGACGATAATAAGGGAAAATTGAGTAATTTCCCACGTGAGTTTTTTTTAAAAAAAATCAGAATCAATGAGACAGATACTCCATAAAACCAAACTGCTATTGTTGTGGTTCTTTTTTCTTCTCATGCTTCCCCTTGGTTTAATTGGACAGGAAAATAAAAAAATCAATCCTTCCATACTCAATGGGAAATGGGATGCGCAATGGATTACCTATCCTGGTGTTTCATTGAAAGAATATGGAGTATTTCATTTTAGAAAGAAAATTAACCTGCAGGTACAACCGGATGAATTTATTATTCATGTCTCAGGGGACAATCGTTACAGGTTGTTTATAAATGGAACGGAAGTATGCAAAGGACCTGCCCGTGGAGATCTAGCCAATTGGCGTTTCGAAACAATAGATATTGCAGAATATTTAAAAGCAGGGGCCAATGTCCTTGCCGCAGTTGTATGGAACTTTGGCGAATTCAAGCCATTGGCACAAGTTTCACACAAAACAGCTTTTATTGTTCAGGGGAATAGCCAGACAGAGGCTGTGGTAAATACCGGAGATACATGGAAAGTATATAAGAACGAGGCCTATGTTCCACCGGTTTCACCATCTTCACATACAGTAGTGGGAGTTGGTAATGAGGTGGATGGCTCTAAGTACCCTTATGGTTGGGAATTGATAGATCTTAACGACAATGCGTGGAAGACCCCAAAAGTGATAGGGAATGGCATCCCAAGTGGGAAGTTTACCTTCTGGAATTGGAACCTGATCCCCAGAAATATCCCCTTTATGGAGTACAGTTTTCAGCGAATCAAGGAGGTTGAAAGGGCCGAAAACATTCAGGTTGGGAAGCATTTTCTGGAAGGGAATTCTCCTCTGTACATACCGGCCCATAGAGAAGTAAAAATCCTCTTTGATCAAACTTTCCTTACTACAGCGTATCCCGAGATATTGGTGAGCGGCGGCAAAGGCTCAACCATAGAAATTAGTTATGCCGAGGCATTGGTAGATGAAAATGGCATTAAAGGCAACCGCAATCACATTGAAGGCAAAACGATGTTAAGCTATTATTCGGATAAATTCAGACCGGATGGCGGAAAAACCCGCAGCTTTCAACCCCTGTGGTTCAGGACTTATCGGTATCTGGAGCTGACTGTTGAGACTCGGGATGAGCCTCTAATCATCGAAGACCTGTACGCGTATTTTACAGCATATCCATTTGAAGAGAAGGCGTTTTTTAAAAGTGATGATCCTGCCTTGCAAGCTATTTGGGACGTAGGCTGGCGAACAGCTCGCTTATGTGCAGGAGAAACTTATTTTGATTGTCCCTATTATGAGCAGTTGCAATATGTGGGAGACACCCGGATACAGGCCTTAATTTCGCTCTATGTGGCAAACGATGACAAGTTGATGCGAAATGCAATTGAGCAGTTTCAAAATTCTCTTCTGCCAATTGGACTGACACAAAGTCGCTTTCCCTGCTCTCAACCACAAGTAATCCCCACATTTTCATTGATCTGGATAGAGATGATCCATGATTATTGGATGCATAGGGATGATCAGGAATTTGTAAAAAAACAGTTGAATGGGATTCGAAATGTTTTACACTGGTACGGGCAGCAGGTGGATGAAAACAGTATGTTGGGACCCATGGACTGGTGGAATTTTGTGGATTGGTCATTTGGCCCATGGGATAGCCAAAAACCTATAGGTGGGACTCCCCCTGGAGCCATCGACGGGAATTCTTCGATTATCACATTGCAATATGTTCATGCACTTCAAGTAGCTTCAGAGCTGTTTGAGGTATTTGGAGATCAGCATCAGGCTCAGGAGTACAAGCAGCTTTCCCAATCTTTAATGAGTAGTAGTTATCAACGATGCTGGAGTAAGGAGAAGGGACTACTTGCTGATACACCCGAAAAATCTTCTTTTAGTCAGCATGCAAATGTCCTTGCAATACTAACGGGTATGTTTAAGGAGCAGGAAAGTGCAAATTTATTTGGAAGAATTCTTACTGATGAAGGCCTAATTCCGACAACGCTCTATTTTAAGTTTTATATGATTGAGGCCATGAAAGAAGCTGGTTTAGCCGATGACTATCTCAGTGTAATGGAAGCCTGGAAAGAGATGATAAATATGGGTCTTACAACTTTTGCTGAGACACCGGAGCCCACAAGATCAGATTGTCATGCCTGGAGTGCCAGTCCGAATTATCATTTTCTTTCTGTGGTAAGTGGTATTGAGCCTTCATCCCCCGGGTTTAAAACGGTTAAGATTGAACCACACATGGGACCATTAAAACATTTGGAGTGTAAAATGATGCATCCCAGTGGAGAGATTCTTGTGGAGCTAAAAAGAAGAGGAAAAGAGGGTATTACCGGAGAGATCATTTTACCTGAAAGATTACCGGGGAATTTTGTCTGGAAAGATCAGGAAATTATTTTGAGTTCCGGAAGCAATACAATTGATCTTTAAAATTTGCAGAGACCTATCTTAACAAAATAATTCTCCGGCCATACACCCTGCTTCCTGTTTTTACTTTAATGAAGTATATACCGTCTGGTCTGTTATCTGCATTCCATATGAATTGATGCGCACCCCTATTGAAATTCTCCCGGGCCAATCTTTCAACAAGCTTACCCCGCATGTCAATTATATCAATGCACACTTCTCTTTTTTCCAGAAGCCTGATCCAAATAGAAGTGGATTCTGTAAAGGGATTAGGCTGTACGCTTAATATATCATTATCATTCGTTGATGATAATGAGGGCAATGACTTCACACCCACAGCAGAGCCGGCTTGAAGGTATATTATGACATCGATTCCCGGCCACGGTGACTAACTGCATCCTATTATCATACAGATTTTGTAACAGAGCTGTTGGATTCGCGCTCCAGAGAACTCTGTTTTGAAGGATGGCGCAGGATTGACTTAATAAGATTTGGAAAAATGGATGAGACCATCTCCGGTTTGAGCAATGACCTGGGCTATTGGAACAGAACCCGGGATATAATTAACTCAAACGACAGTTGGGATGGTTCACGCCAGGCTTGGTCATAACAACCTGCCAGAGCTGATTTCGTCGTGAACGAAAGCCTCCGGCAGAACTTAGCAAGTAATAACGCCACATTCTGTAAAATCTTTCCCCGTATTTCTCTTTCAATTGTGGCCAGGCACGCACAAAATTTTTATACCATGCCATCAATGTGAGATCGTAATCTTTCCCGAAAATATGCCAATCTTCAATGACAAACAGTCCTTCCATGGCCTTGGTTAGCTGAGCAACAGAAGGGATCACCCCGTTGGGGAAAATATATTTGTGGGTCCATGCATTGGTAGTAGTAACACTGCAATTGCTCCCAATGGTATGAAAAAATGCAATTCCATCATTCTTCAATGTGCGATTTGCGATAATCATGTACTTGCGGTAGTTTTTATGACCCACATGTTCCATGAATCCGATGGAGAGTACCCGATCGTATTCTCCGGTTGCCTTCCGGTAGTCCTGCAGCTTAAATTCAACAGGCAACCCTTTGCATAATTCTCTCCCAAATTCTATCTGTTTCTTTGAAATATTCAGGCCGGTAACATGGACATGGTATTTCTCCGCAGCATATTTGGCAAAGGAACCCCAGCCACAACCCAGATCAAGAATCGTCATACCTTCTTTCAACCCTAGCTTTTTACAAATCAATTCCAGTTTGTGTTCCTGAGCTTCATCCAGACTTTTAGCGCTCTTCCAGTAGGCACAACTGTAATTCAGACGTTTATCCAACATGGCAGAAAAAAGATCATTGCCAATATCGTAATGTTGTTCTCCAACCTGAAAGGCACGGTTGCGATTTTGCAGATTGAATAATTTTGAACGAAGGAGATACCATTGCAATTTTATACTTCCCTTGATTTTTTCTCGCAAATCAGCTCTTACAATTTTTTCTATACACTGGTCCAGCGCTTCACAATCCCACCAGCCAGCCATATAAGACTCTCCCAAACCAAGTGCCTCATCTTTTAGCACCCGGCTGAAAAGTGCATCGTTATGCACTTGAATATCATAAGGCCGGTCTCCGTTGATTGTGATTCCTGCTAAAGCGAGTAACTCCCGCACTATAGTTTCTGCTCTGTTTTTTGCCATTTGGTCAGTTTTGCGATCTGATAAAGCAGTTTCAGAGAGAGTAGACAGGTCATACAGCCTGCCTGTACAGGATGAACCTTAGTTAGAAAAACTCAGGTTTTCTTTTGTGTTGTAAAATTACAATATTTTTACGAAAAGAGTTGTATTTTAATAGATTACATTATCAAATTCTTTGTATTTTAACGCAACCATACCTGTGAAATCTACATCTTCCTTATATAATTTCAAAGCATGACATGATGAAAAGTTATATCTCCAGCTTAATGGTCGTTCTGATTTCGGGTTTTTCCCTCACTTCTTGTGAGAAAACCGATCCCATTCAGAAGGAAACCCCTAAAATCATACTGAATAAGAAGGCCGCAGAGATTATTGAGGCCGATAAAGCGTTTGGTTTCGAACTATTCAGGGAGGTGTATCTCCAGAGTGAAGAAGATAATATCATGATCTCT